>JAKLDR010000024.1 GCA_022703445.1 Planctomycetota bacterium
GTGCCGGTGCCGCCCAGCGGGATGTCCGAGATGGCGTCCTCGTTGCCGCGGGCGGTCTTCTTGTCCATGTTGTTGTCGGTCTCGAAGGTCTCCGACTCCTCCATCTTCTCATGGACGACCACCGGCGTGTCCACCTGGGTCTCGGCCTGGATCTCCTTGAGGTTCTTGAAGATGTCGCGCTTCTTGTTGGGATCGTACTCCGGCGGCTTCTGCTTGACGATGTCGGTGCTGATGACGACCTCGTCCTGCTTCATGGGCGCCACGGCGGTGGCCAGCAGCGCGATGAGCAGGAAGAGCACCGCGTGGGTGGCCGCCGAGATCACCCACCAGGGCAGCGCCCCAACCCGGCGCTCCAGGCGGCTGGACCAGTCGCCGCCATCCTCCAGCGGTAGTTCCCCCTCCGCCGGGAGCTGGTCGGCCGGCAGCTGCTGCTGGACTTCCTCGATCGCGGAACGAAGGTCGGTTGAGGTCGCCATGATCAGATCCTCCGGTCAGCCGGTGTCACTTGAGGTAGAGCGGCAGGTAGCGGTAGTAGACCTCGAGGCAGAGGGCCCCTACGGCCGTGGTGTAGACCCGCCCGCCCTTTGCGCCCCACGGGCAGACCGGGTCCCAGGAGCCGTCGACGTCCTTCTCGGTGCCGTCCATGGGCCCGCCCATGCGCTGGTTGTCGCAGAGGGCCGGCAGCATGGCGGTGTTCCACTTCTTCCACGGTTCGCCGCCGACCTGGAAGACGGTCAGCGTGCCGTAGTACCAGTAGTACATGTTGACGTGGCAGCCGTTCTCGCCCCAGTCGGGCACGGAGGTCTTCATGAGGTAGTCGGCGCCGCCGACCACGCGCGGGTCGGTTGGCGGGGAGCCGGTGAAGAGCCTGCACAGCATGCCCACGCTGGTCATGGTCGGGTTGGGCGAGAAGACGCCCTCGGCCGGCGCCGGCTGGTAGGTGCAGCGGCCGTACTGGTCGCTGACCTGGTTCAGGAAGGCCAGCCCGCCCTGCATCCCGGAGGCCGGGACATTGAGCCCGGCGATCTTGGCGGACTTCAGCTGCATCACGAACCAGCCGGTGACGGAGAGGTCGGCGACGCCGGCGCCGGAGCCGGTGGTCTCGCCGACGCCCTTGGGCGTGTAGCGCCAGCCGGAGCCGGGGATCTGGTGCTCGTTGATCGAATAGTCGACGGCCTTCTGCGCCGGACCGGCCAGGTGCCCGGCCTTGGTCATGCCGTAGGCCTCGGCCAGGGCCAGTCCGCAGATGGCGTGATGGTAGCCGACACCGGCCGGCTCGGTGCCCTCGAAGCCGGTGCCGATGCAGCCCTTGGCGTCCTGCTTGCTGATGATCCACTGGGTGGCCTTGCGCACGACTTCCTTGTACTGGCCCTCGGACTCGGTGTAGCCGGCGCCGAGGAAGGCGAGCAGGGCCAGGCCGGTCACGCCGGCGTCGGTCTTGGCCGAGCCCTCCCACTTGGTGGCCTCCCAGCTGCCATCCGGTGACTGGTGGCGCTTGAGCCAGCGCAGGGCCGCCTCCACCGCGCTCTCCGAGCCGGGCGTGCCGCCCCAGCGCGCGGTGGCCTTCTTGCGCCCGCCGCCGTCGCGATAGCCGAAGCAGCCGGCGGGGCCGCCGCCGCCCACGCCGATGGAAGCCACCGCACCGGTGCCGCCCAGCGGGATGTCGCTGATGGCGTCCTCCTGGCCCTTGGCGGTGTTCTTGTCCATCTTGTTGTCGGTTTCGAAGTGGTCGTCCGGGATCGGGTCCTGCACGACCATGGGCTTGTCGATGACTTTCTCCATGGGCGCGTCCGGCTTCTTGAAGAGATCGCGCTTGAGGTTCTCGTTGTAGTCATCCTTCTTCTGCTGCTGCGGCGGGGCCGAGAAGATGACTTCATCATTGTTGGCCGGCGGGGCAACGGCCACGGCCAGCAGCATCATCAGGAGAAAGACGACGACGTGCAGGATCGCGGAGGTCACCCACCAGGGCGTGGCCCCGAACTGCATCTGCAGGGCGTCGAAGAGAGTGCCGCTGCCATCGCCGGCTACCGCCAGCTCCTCGGGCTGACCGGCGTCCGGCCCCCCGGCGACCTGGTCGACAGGCTGGACGGCGCTGGAGTCGGTGGCGTAGCTTCCTGTGGACATGACAGACCTCCTCCGAGGTGCAGGCTCTCGGGCGGGGCGGCTAGCTCAGACCCAGGCAATACCGGGTCCCGCGACCGCCCACACATCTTACACTACGGAGTAACGTCGAGCAAGCGTTTCGGTTCGTCAAATAGTGGCTTTTTTGCGAGGGATATGAACAGCCGGCACAGATTGCCACTCCTGCACCTTGTGCATAGTGCGCTTGGGCCTAGGTGGGTGCCGCCATGCAGAACTCTGCCCAATCCACGGAACCGCCGGATCGCGTCGGCCTGCGCCCGAGGCGCGGTGGACGACCTGGGCGTCATGCCAGCCGCGGGTCCGGTGCGTAACGGCTCGCCGGCTGCCGGCTTTTACTCTTGCATCGCCATTCGGCGCGGACTAAGATGGGCGACGACAAAGGATGCAGACCATGCCGCACGCCCAGAGTTTCCTGAGAAAACTGCTGGCCGCTCACCACGTGACCGGCCTGCCCCTGAGTAGTATGCTCGCATAGCGGCACCGGGGGACTGTTTCGACGGAGACTACAGGGAAGACAGGAGGCCTGCAATGTCCGGCCACTCACACTGGGCAACCATCAAGCACAAGAAGGCCGCATCGGACGCCAAGAAGGGCAAGATCATCAGCAAGATGATCAAGCAGATATTCATCGTGGTCAGGGACGGCGGCCCGGATCCGAACTCCAACCCCGCGCTGCGCCTGCTGCTGCAGAAGGCCCGCCAGGCCGGCGTGAACAAGGACAACATGGACCGGGCCATCGCCCGCGCCTCCGGTCAGTCCGTGGACGGAGTCCAGATGGAGGAGGTCGTCTACGAGGCCTACGCGCCGGGCGGCGCGGCGCTGATCATCAGCTGCGTCACCGACAACAAGAACCGCACAACACCGGAGGTCCGCAGCATCATCGAGAAGCGCGGCGGCAAGATGGCCACCAGCGGCGCGGTCGGCTGGATGTTCAAGCGCAAGGGCGTCCTCACCGTCAAGACCGCCGATGTCCCCGAGGACAAGCTCATGGAGGTGGTGCTCGACGCCGGAGCCGAGGACGTGGAGACCGGCGGCGAGTTCTACACCATCACCACCGCGCCCGAGGACAAGGGCAAGGTCGAGTCCGCCCTGGAGAAGGCCGGGATCAAGACCGAGACGGCCGAGATCAACCAGGAGGCCGAGAACAAGATCCAGCTGGAGGTCGACGCCGCCCGCAAGGTCGTAACCCTCATGCAGGAGCTCGACGACCAGGACGACGTCAACAACGTTTACACCAACTTCGAGATGACCGCGGAGCTGGCCGCGGAGCTGGCCAAGGGGTAGCCAGGGCTTGGTGGTCCTCGGCATCGACCCGGGCACCGTGGCTGCCGGCTACGGCGCGGTCAGCTCGGGCGGGGGCCGCAACCGGCTGATCGCCTGCGGAGCGGTGCGGGCCAAGCGCTCGCAGAAGCTCGCCGAACGCCTGAGGATCATCCACGACGGCCTGGCCGCGGTCATTGCCCAGGTCCGGCCCGACGTCGCCGTGGTCGAGCAGCCCTTCGCCGGCGAGAACCTGGCCACGGCCATCGCCATCGGCGAGGCCCGGGGCGTGGCGCTGCTGGCCTGCTCCGCGGCCGGGGTGCCGGTCGAGGAGTACAGTCCGGCGGAGATCAAGCGCGCGGTGGTCGGCTCGGGCGCGGCGCGCAAGGACCAGGTGGCGCTGATGGTCAAGGCGGTGCTGGGACTGGCCGAGCCGCCCGAGCCATCCGACGCGGCCGACGCGCTGGCCGCGGCCATCTGCTACCTGCACCGTGCGCCGGCGCTAACCAGAATGCAGAAGGGTGAATGATGAATGCTGAAACGGCGGCGGAGAGCTCCGCCCGAATCCGGTTTCTGCATTCATCATTCCGCATTCTGCATTCCAAGTCGAGGGACTTGTGCAGGTCATCGTCGACGGGTACAACCTGATCATGAAGATCGGGCGGCTGGCCGAGCGGGTCCGCATGGGCGAGCTCCAGTACTCGCGCGAGGTGCTCCTGCACCTGCTCGCGCGCGCCAAGCGCAGCGAATTCCACTCGGCCACGGTGGTCTTCGACGCCCGCCGGCTCGGGGCCAAGCCCCTGCCCGGGCCCGAGGGGCTCTCGCTGCGGCGCGAGTGCCGCGGGCGCATGGGCGTGATATTCTCCCCGCCGGGTTCCGACGCGGACGAGGTGATCAAGGAGCTGGCCGAAGAGCGCGCCCTGGTCGGCAAGGCCCGGGAGCTGCTGGTGGTGACCAGCGACCGCTCGCTGGCCTCCTACGTCCGCTCGGTGGGAGCGCGCATCGAGACCAGCGAGGAGTGCGCCCGCTCGCTGATCGGCCGGGAGCGTCCGCGGCATGGCCGGCCGACGCGCCAGGACGGCTCGGCCCCGGCCGAGCCCGAGAAGGAGCTGGCCGCCCCCGGCGATGACGAGGTCGGGCGCTGGCTGCGCTATTTTGAAATGAAGGGGGACGAGCCCATTGAGCTCTAGCCGCGAGAAGCACCGCAGGGGCGCCGACGAGAACGAGCTCTGGTCGCGCTACCATAAGGACCGCGGCCGGCCGGCCTTCGACGCGCTGGTCGAACACTACCTGCCGCTGGTCAAGGTGGTGGCCGGCAGGCTGGCCATGCATCTGCCGAACTCCGTGCGCGAGGAGGACCTCTACAGCGCCGGCTGCGTGGGCCTGCTCTCGGCGGTCGAGAACTTCGACCCGGCGCGGGACGTGCGCTTCGAAACCTATGCCATGGGGCGGATCCGCGGCGCCATGCTCGACGAACTGCGCAGCATGGACGTGCTCACCCGCGCGGTCCGCGAGCGGGCCGCCAGGATCCGCGAGGCCGAGCAGCGTCTGCGCGAGACCGGCCGCCTGCTCAGCCCCGAGGCCGTGGCCGGTGAGGCGGGCATCAGCGTGGAGGAGCTCTGCGAAACCGAGCGGGCCCTGAACATGGCCTCCTGGGCCAGCCTCGACGACGAGGCCGACGCCGAGGGCCACTCGGCGGCCAGCCTGGTGGTGGACCAGACGGCCCGCAGCCCGCTGGAGAATATCGAGCGCGAGGAGCTCCTCAGGCTGCTCCGTGAGGTCATGGACGAGAAGGACCGGCTGCTCATCGTTCTCTACTACCACGAGGAGCTCACCCTCCGGGAGATCGGCGAGATCCTGGGCGTCTCGGAAAGCCGGGTCAGCCAGATGCATACCGAGATGATAAAGCGGCTGCACTACCGCCTGGAGGCGGCCGGCCGGCGACGGCCGGATGCGGCCGGCAGGACGCCGAAGGGCAAGAAGACCGGCCAGGAATCGCCCGGAAAGCCGCCGGCCGGCAACTGGATCGCGTAAGCCGCCGATAATCCGTAGCTTGCGTGACGACATAACGATAGTTTTACCCTAAAGTGGGCGCCGGATACGGCCGATACACCTAGTGGAAAACCCCCGGGACTGCCGGGGAGGTTCCTGGCGCGAAGGTGAGGTGGATCATGGTGGATGGGATCGGCGGAGTCAGACCTCCGGGGCTGGAAGGTCCCAAGGGTCCGAGGGACCGTGGCGGCCAGGTGCAGGCCCCCAAGGCCTCCAAGTCCGACAGGGTCGAGATCAGCACTGCCGGGTTGCTCCTGGCCAGGCTCCAGGCCATGCCCGACATTCGCAGGGAGAAGGTCGAATCCATCCGTCAGCAGATCCTGCGCGGCACCTACGTCACCGAAGAGAAGGTTCAGCAGGCCACGGACAACCTGGTTGACGACTTCCTGAGCGGAATGTAACGTTTGCCGGCGCCGATCTGGCGCACGGCAGACTAAAGCTGGTGGGCTCGCCTCAGGGCGGGCCCCCGCTGTTTCCGGGGAGAGGCCACAGGTAGCGGGACAGGCTTTGGGCCTTGGCCCTCTGGAACAACAGCTGCCCCAATGCCCAAAGCCCACTTTCCAATCCCCAGGCCGCGGGTATCATCTTGCGCCATGGGCGAACTCGATCTCATCCGCTGGATCCGAACGCGGGGGCTGCCCGGCGCCCGCCGCGGGCTCGTCAAGGTCGGTCCGGGGGATGATTGCGCGGTCCTAGCCGGTCAAGGGACCGGCTGGGACCTGCTGCTCAAGACCGACGGGGTGGTTGCCGGGGTGCATTTCGGGCGGAACGCGAGCGCCGGCCTGGTTGGCCGCAAGGCCCTGGCCCGCGCGCTCTCGGACATCGCCGCCACGGGAGGCGAACCGGTGGCTGCCGTGGTGCACGCCGCCCTCGCGCGGCGTCACGCCGGCCGGTGGGCGCGGGAACTTCAGAAGGGACTGGCCCGGGCGGCCGGGCTGTGGCGCTGTCCGGTGGTCGGCGGCGACGTGTCCGCCACCCCGGGGCCGACGACCCTCGCCGTCGCCCTGCTCGGCCGGGTGGAGCGCGGCCGGGCGCTGCTGCGTTCGAGGGCCAGGCCCGGGGACCGCATCTTCGTGACCGGCGAGCTCGGCGGGTCCATCCTCGGCCGGCACCTGCGCTTCGACCCGCGGCTGGCCGAGGGCCGCTGGCTCGCGCGCCGGCCGGGAGTAGGGGGAGCCATCGACGTCTCCGACGGCCTGACCCGCGACCTCGGTCACATTCTGGAGGAGAGCGGCGGCCTGGGTGCGGAGCTCTCGGCCGGGATGATCCCGGTAGCCCGCGCAGCGCGGCGCATGAAGGGCGATCCGCTCGGCCACGCCCTGGCCGACGGCGAGGACTACGAGCTGCTCTTCACGGTGCGGCCGGGCCGGGCCGGGGCGCTCGTGCGGAGCTGGCCGTTCCGGACCCGGCTGACCGAGATCGGCGTGGTCCGCGGGCACGGCTCGGGGCTTTGGCTGCGCGAGAACTCCGGGCGGCGGCGGCGGATCAGGCCGGCCGGCTGGGAGCACCTGATCACTGCCTGAAGGGCTGCTCCGTCCCGGCGCCGGCCTTATCCGGCTCGCAGTGCACGTTGACCTTGACCAGCCCCAGGCGCTCGCGGAGCTTCCCGGCCAGTTCGTGCTCCAGGCGGTGGACCTCCTCGACGGGCAGGCCCGGCCGGACGGTGAGGTGCAGGTCAACCGAGAGGTGTTTCTCCGAGGTGGTCACGTGGACGGCGTGGAAGCCCAGCACGGCGGCCTCCGCGGCCACGAAGGCCTTGAGCGCCTCCTCGACCGTCGTGGCCCGGACGTCGCAGGCCGGCGGGCCCTCGTGGACCTCGACATGGACCACCGCGGCCATGCGCAGCCTCCGCCCGAGGGCCTCCTCCACCAGGGTGGCCACCCTGTGGCTCTCGGCGGTCTTCATCTGAGGGGCGACCTCCACGTGCAGCGAGGCCGTCTGGCGGTTGCCGTAGTCGTGGACCTCGACGCCGTGCACCCCCCGAACCCCGCGCACCGAGGCGGCGGCGGCCACGATGTTGGTCACCAGATCCCGGCTGGGGGCCTCGCCCATCAGGCGGCTCATCATCTCCCAGGCGAGCGAGGCGCCGGCCCAGCCGATGAAACCGGCCACGCCCAGGCCGAAGAGCCCGTCGAGCCAGTTCACGCCGAACTTCACGCCCACGAAGGAGAAGACCACCAGCAGCGTGGCCAGGGCGTCGGAGCGATGATGCGCGGCGTCGCCGATCAGCGCGGCCGACGAGATGGTCCGGCCCAGGTCGGCCGAGAAGCGCGCCATCCACTCCTTGAAGGCCCAGAAGACGAGCAGGGCCGGGACGATCCACCAGCCGGTACCCTGCATGGCCGTGATGGCCTGCTGAGTCTCGGCGTCGGGGGGCGTGAAGGCCAGCATCAGCCGGTCGAAGGCCGGGTGGGCGAACTCCACCGCGGTGACGATCAGCATGGCCGCCAGGCCCAGGGTGCCCAGGGCCTCGGCCCGGCCGTGGCCGTGGGGGTGTTTCTCGTCGGGCGGCGCGGAAGCCACCCGCATGCTGACCAGCAGGACCACCGAGCTGATCATGTCGCCGAAGGTGTGGGCCGCGTCGGCGGTCAGGGCGATGCTCCCGGTGAGCAGGCCCAGGGCCAGCTTGGCTCCGCCGAGCAGGAGGTTCCCGAAGATGCTGGTCCAGCACTCGAGCTTGACGTAGCCGTGGCGCACGCGCTGCTCCGCTACCTTCTCGTGGTCGCGGACGAAGCTGCGGACCATCCATCCGGTTGGCCAGATCATGGGGGCGACTATAGGCGGCGGTGGCCGGAAGTCAATTTATGTGCCGCGGGAGGGCTCGGCCGATGGGCCGCTCGGTTCGCGCGATGCCCGGATCGCCTCCCGCTGTTCCGGGCCGAGCAGGCAGCTGTCGGAGCAGTCCGGGCGACAGGCCCCGGTGCAGGGCTCCACGTGGACGATGACGGTGGCGTCGCCCAGAGCCTGCCGGAGCCGTCCGCCGATGCGATGGGACAGGGCGTGTGACTCCGCCACCGGCATGCGGCCGTCAACGAAGATGTGGAATTCGATGAAACGGTTCGGCCCGGCCTTGCGGGTGCGCAGGCGGTGAAAGCCGCGCACCGTCGGGACAAACTCGGCCAGGACCTTGCGGATGCGCTCGACCTCTTCGGTGGGCAGCGCCCGGTCGAGCAGGTCGCCGGCCGATTCGGCGGTGAGCTTGTAGGCGGCGTGGATGATCAGCAGGGCCACGGCGATGGCCGCCATGGGGTCGACCCAGTGCAAGTCGGCGCCCTTGAAGACCCGTTCGCCGACCCAGATGAAGCAGAGTCCGAACATCACGCCGGCGGAAGTATAAACGTCGGTGCGCAGGTGCCAGGCGTCGGCCTGCAGCGCGATCGAGTCGGTCCTGCGCCCCACCCTGAACAGCAGTTCCGAGACAATCAGGTTGATCACCGATGAGCCGAACATCACCGCCACGCCCCAACCGATCCGATCGACCTCCCGGGGGTGCATCAGTTTGTCGACGGCCTCGTAGATGATCCAGCCGGCGGCCACGAAGATGAGCACGGCCTCGATGGTGCCGGAGACGTTCTCAATCTTGCCGTGGCCGAAGGGGTGTTTCTGGTCGGCGGGCTTGCCGCCGGTCTTGACGGCGATGAGGGCGATGATGGCGGCGATCAGGTCCACGCCCGAATGGATGGCCTCGGAGATCACCGAGACCGATCCGATCATGAAGCCGACGATCAGCTTGACGGCCACCAGCAGCGTGTTGGACGCGACCGACAGTGTGGCCACCGACGACTTCAGTCGTTGGTTGTCCATCCGGTCAGCTCTTCTTGAACACCACCGAGGCGTTGACCCCGCCGATGCCGTAGGAGTTCTTGAGCATCACCCGGAGCTCGACCCGCCGCGCCTGGGCCGGGCAGTAATCCAGGTCGCACTCCGGGTCGGGGGTGGTGATGCCCACGGTGGGCGGGACGACCCCCTCGACCAGGGACCGGACCGCGGCGACCGACTCGTGCGCGCCGGCCGCGCCCATGGTGTGGCCGAGCATCGACTTGTTGGCGGTGAGCACGAGCCGGCGGGCGTGCGCGCCGAAGACCTCCTTGAGGGCCTTGGTCTCGATGAGGTCGTTGTACTTCGTGCCCGTGCCGTGGAGGTTGACGCCGTCGACCTGCTCCGGCGCGACGCCCGCGTCGGCCAGGGCCGCGCGCATCAGGCGGACGATGCCCCGGCCCTCCTTCTCGGGGGCGGTCAGGTGGTAGGCGTCGTTGTTGGCCGCCCCGCCGGCGAGCTCGCAGAGCGCGCTGGCCCCGCGCTTCGCGGCGGACTCGGCGCCCTCGACGACCAGGGCCCCGGCGCCCTCGCTGAAGACCGTGCCCGCGCGTTTCAGGTCGAAGGGGGTGATGTCGCCGGGCGAGACGGCGTGCAGCGCGGAGAGTCCGGCCAGGCAGTAGAGCGAGAGTTCGTCGTAGCCGGCGGCGACGGCCAGATCGGCCCGGCCGGAGCGGATGAGTTCGAGCGCCACGACCAGCGCGGCTGCGCCCGAGGCGCAGGAGACCGAGGGCGCCGCGACCGACCCGGCCAGCCCGCAGCCCGCGGCCGCCCGCGCGGCGATGCCCGCGAAGTCGTAGCCGGCGAGCGACGGCGCCCCGCCCGGCGAGAGCGCCTTTTCAGCCGCAGACATGCCCCCGAAGTTGGTGCCGATCACCAGCGCGGCCCTGGAGGGATCGAATCCGCCGGGGCGGATGCCGGCGCCGGCCAGGGCCTCGGCCAGGGCGTCGGCCAGGAAGCGCTCCGCGCGGCTCGGATCTCCCGGCGCGGCCGGCGGCGGGTAGCCGGGGACTTCGCCGCCCAGCGGGCTGCGCAGGCCTTCGGTGGGGAACAGCGTGATGTTGCGCAGCGCCTTCCGGCCAGCGACCAGTCCGTCCCAAAGAGGCCCGACACCGCGGCCGAAGGGCGAGACCGCCCCCAGGCCGGTGACCACCGCCTGCGGTGACCGGGACGACATGACGGGCCGCGCAGCCGGGGCCGGCGCTACTTGGCCTGGCCCCCGGAGTCCGACGCAGCCGGCGGCGGCAGCTTGATCCAGCCCTTCTCCGCGCAGAACTCCTTGCACTTCTGAACGGCGGTGCTGACTCCCGGGATCTTGACCACCAGCGGATCGAGCAGCTGGGTGAAGACCGCCGTGCCGAAGAGCGCCAGGATCAGGACCACCGTGGGCATCAGCACCCAGAGCCAGGCCCGGCGCTTCTTCGGGCGCGCGGCCCCGCAGCCTGGGCAGACGTCCTCGCCCTCCGGGATCTGCTCCTTGCACTTGCCGCAGGTGACCGCCGGGGCGGGTGCCGCCGGAGCAGCCCCCTTCTTGACGGGCTTGGCCTTGGCGCCTGCCGCCTTGGCGGCCAGGGGCTTTCTGGGCTCGGCGGCATCGCGGTCGCTTCTCATGCCCGCGCGGCGCAGGGCCCGGCCCAGCCTGGCGTTCTCCGACTCCTCTTCCTCGCCGGCCGGCGCAGGTCCCGCCGGTGCTTCGGCGGCCTCGGCCGCCGGGGCCTCGGCCTGGGTCGAAACAGGCGCGGTCTCGGCGGCCTGGGCGCCATCCGCCGCCTCCGCGCCTTCGGCGCCGGCGCCCTTCTTCTTGAGGCGGCGGACGACGATGCGCTTGCTCTTGGGCTTGCCGCCCTCGCCGGCCTCGGACGCCGGAGCCTCGGCGGCGGCCGGCTCTGGCGGCGGGGCCTCCTCGGCGAGCGGCAGCGGCTCGTTGGAGTCGGCGGGCAGCGGCGTGAATTCGGGCTTCTCGGCCGGCGGGAGCTCCTCTGCGACAGCCTCCGCGGGAGGCTCGGCGGCCTCGGCCGGGGCCGGCTCCATCTCGATCGGAGCCACCTCCGGCAGGGGCTCGGGATCGGCCGCGGACGCCTCCGCCTCGGGCGCGGCCGGTTCCTCGGCCGGCGGCTCCTCGGCGGCGGGGGTCGGGGCGGCGGTCAACTGGTCGAAGACGTCCTGGGCGTTGTCCGGCGCTGCCGGGGCCGGCTCGGCGGCCGGCTCGGTGGCCGGCTCGGCCGGCGCGCCGGAGGCCAGGAAGTCGATGTCGGACAGCGGCGGCTCCGCCGCCTGCGGCTCGGCCGGCGGCTCCGGAACGGGCTCGGCCGCCTGGGCCTTGAGCTCCCGGGCCTTGGCCAATGCGGCCGGTGCAGGGGCCTTGGCCTGCTGGACGGTCGTGAACGCGCCGGCCCGGATCTCCGGCATGGCCGGCTTGGCTGGCGCGGGGGCTGGCTCGGGCTCCGGGGCCGGCGCCTGGGTCTCGACCGGCTCGAGGGCGTCGATGGCCGCCTCCACATCGGTGCTGTCCGGCGGGCCGGACAGGGCCAGCGCATCATCGGGCACGGCCACCACCCGCCGGCAGCGGGGGCATTCCCCGGGCCGGCCCTTGGATTCCTCCGACGCGGACAGGCCCGCGCCGCAGACGCAGCGGAAGTAGACCTCGGTGGCGGTAGTCATGGCGTCATCGCTCCCCTTGGACTGGGTTTCCAGCAGCCGGCGCCGGCCCGGAGTCCGACCCCTCCGGTGCGGGGCGCGGCTCTCCGGCGGCGGCATCGAAATAGCAGACCCGGTTGCGGCCGGTCCGCTTGCCCATGTACATGGCCCGGTCGGCGGCGTCGATGAGCTCGCTGGCGCTCATCCCCGGGCGGAACTCGGCGGCGCCCAGGCTGGCCGTGACCTGGAAGGTGTGCCCGTCGAAGACCGACTCGGCTCCGGCGACCGCGGCGCGCAGCCGCTCGGCGGCGGTTATGGCGCCGGCCATTCCGGTCTCCGGCAGAATGACGGCGAACTCCTCGCCGCCGTAGCGGGCGGCCAGGTCCACGCCCTCGCGCACCGTCCGGCGGATGGCCCGGCTGACGGTGCGGAGCACGTGGTCGCCGGCCAGGTGCCCGTGGTCGTCGTTGAAGCGCTTGAAGCGGTCGATGTCCAGCATCACCAGCGAGAACTCGCCGCCGTAGCGCCCGGCGCGCCGGATCTCGCGGTCCAGGGCCTCGCGGAAGACGCGGTGGTTGGACAGCCTGGTGAGCCCGTCGGTCTCGGCCAGCGAACGCATCTCCCCCACCAGGATGGAGGTGCTCACCGCGGTGCCGATCAGCTCGCTGAGCTGCACGGCCACGTTGAGATCGTCGCGGTCGAAGCTGGCCCCGTCGGCGCGGTCGGCGATGTTGAGCACGCCCATCACGCGCCTGGTGCCCTGGCCCGAGCCGGTCATCAGCGGGCAGATCAGGCAGGAGTTGGTCAGGTACTTGTCCGTCTTGGTCCGCCGGATGCGCACGCCCCGCTCGCGCTCGAACTGGTTGAGATTCTCGATGAGCAGCGGCTGGTCGGCGCTGATGGCCATGGCCATGATCGTGTCCGGCTCGCGCGCGAGAGAGACCTGCTCGCTGATCGGCTCGGAGTGGTTGTGGGCCTTGAGGTTGAGGGCGTTGCTCTCGTAGTCGTACAGGAACAGCGAGCAGTACCGGGCGGCGAAGAGGTGGGGGATCTTCTCGATGGCCACGTGCACGATCTGGTCGATGTCGAAGGTGTTGAGCTCCTTGGAGAGCTGGGCGACCTGCGTGGAACGGGTGGTCAGCCGGCCGATGGCGGCCAGCTGCCGGCGCTGGAGCTCGTAGTTGGTCCTGAGCTGTTCGGCGCGCGTGGAAAGCTGCCGGTAGGCTTCCAACAGCTCGGCGTGGCTCAAGGTGCCTACGTCTTGATCCACAGGCCCTCCTCCCCCGTCCGGAATTCTAGCCCGGGGAGGTGCGGCCGCAAGGCGAGAACCCGGCCGTCCGCGGCCGCGGCGGGAGGGTGCCCCCGCCACTGGTCCGGGCGTTGTCCGACGGCCTTCGGACAAACTTCGTTGCGGAGGAGGGCCGCGTGGGATAGACTCCCTGAGCCTGGGCCGGGCGCCGGGGTGGGCCGGCGTCCGAGCCCCACGCGGCCAGGCAGGAGGAGGACTCGGTATGGCGCGCCGTCTCCTGGGAAGATTCCGGTTCGGTCCAATGCTGGGGGCCGCAACGGCCGCCTGCGCCGGGCTGCTGCTGACCGCCGCCGCGGCCGGCGCCGAGCCCTCCGTGCCGCCGCCGGCCACGGCCCCGGCTCCGGCCGCCGCCGCAGCCCCGGCCGACCCCGGCGGAGCCGAGGCCGGGAAGGCCGCCGAGGAGGAGAAGGACTGGTCGGTCTCGGCGGAGGTCTCGGTCTACGGCAAGTACGTTTACCGCGGCTGCAACCTCTTCGACGACGCGGTCCTGGTACCCAGCGCCACCGTCGAGTGGCGGGGCCTCAGCCTCAGCGTCTGCGGCTACCTGGAGCTGACCAACGAGGCCGGCCACAGCGGAAACTTCACCGAGGTCGACACCACCCTGGCCTACACCCGCACCATCGGCCTGGTGGTCCTGGGCGCGGGGGTCTCCTGCTACAACTACCCGCACACCGACGCGGACGGTACCGTGGAGCTCTACGCTTCGGTCGGGCTGGAGCTGCCGCTGGAGCCGACGGTCACCGTCTACCGGGACGTGGACGAGATCGAGGGCGCCTACGGGATGCTGTCGCTCTCGCACGCCTTCGAGGACCTGTGGAAGCCGTTCGAGGGGGCCAGCGTGGGGCTGGAGCTCTCCGCCTCGGTCGGCTACGGCAACGACCTCCACAACCTCGACTACTACGGCACGGAGGAGGAGGGCCTGGCCGACGCCACCTTCGGCGCCAGGCTGCCGGTGAGCGTCGGCGACCACCTGACGGTTGCGCCCTCGCTGTGGTACTCCACGCTGCTGGACGACGAAGTCCGCCGGGCCGCGCGCAAGGACGACAACCTCTGGGCCGGGATAACCGTCGGCTTCTCGTTCTGATCTTCCGGACGGAGCTGCGCCGCGGCGCCGGCCGCGTAAGGGAGTCGTGACGATGAGAATCCGCCAGAAGGCCGTCCTGCTCATGGTCGCCGCCCCCCTGGCGATGGGCGGGCTGCTGCTGCTGATCTCCACCCTGGTGCTGGACCGGAGTTACCGGGAGCTCGAGAACGAGCTGGCCATCCAGGACATCCGCCGCGCCGCCGCCGCCGTCGACCTGCAGGTCGAGGCCCTGGGCCGGACCGTCCAGGACTGGGCCATGTGGGACGACGCCTGCAAGTTCGTCCAAGACGGCAACAAGAAGTTCGTCGAAGACAACCTGTCCGACGACGCGGTCAAGACCCTGGACCTGAGCGTGATGGTCTTCGTGGACCGCAACGGCAAGATGGTCTACGAGAAGTCCATGGATCTCGCCGAGGGCAAGCAGGGCAAGTTCCCGGCGGGGCTCGCCCCCCACCTGGCCGCCGGTGCGCGACTGCTGCGGGTCACCGGGGAGGTGCCGGCCCACAAGGGCATCCTCGATCTGCCCGAGGGCCTGCTGCTCTTCGCCTGCCACCCGGTCATGCCCAGCGACCGCAAGGGCGACCCCAAGGGGACGCTGCTGATCGGCCGCTTTCTGGACGAGGACAAGGTCAAGGGCCTGGCCGCGGTCACCGGCATGCAGCTCTCCGTCGGGCGCTTCCAGGAGTTGTGGAAGGACGAGGGGAGCGAAGGCCGTGCCGTCCGCGCCCTGAAGAAGGCGGGCGAGGACGGGCTGGCCGAGGCCGGTGCGGACGGGCGGATGACCGTGCGCTGCCTGGTGGAGGACGTATACGGGAACCCCTGCATGGTGGTCCGGGTCGACAAGCCCATGGACATCACCAACCAGGGCCGGACCACCGTCGGGGCCTTCCTGGGCATGGTCCTGGCCGCCGGGCTGATCCTGGGGCTGCTGACCATGCTGGCCGGCGACCGCTGGGTGCTGCGCCGGCTGCTGGCGCTGGCCAAGGACGTCCGCGCGCTGCCCGACTCCGGCCGGGATGCGCTCCAGGTCGTCTCGCGCCGGAAGGACGAGGTCGACTTCCTGATCGACGAGATCAACGGGATGCTCGCCGCCCGGGCCCGGGCCGAGACCGCCCTGCGTGCCAGCGAGCAGCACCTGGCCAGGGCCCAGGAGATCGCCCACGTGGGCAGCTGGGAGGTGGACCTTCGCACGCAGCGCGCCCGGCTGTCGGCGGAGATGCGCCGCATCCTGGGGATGGACCCCGGCCGTCCGGACTTCTCCACCGAGGAGGTCATGACCCGGGTGCGCCCCGAGGACCGCGGGACGCTGGACCAGGCCCTCGGGAAGTGCGCCGCCGAGCTGAAGCCGCTGCGCGTCGAGTACCAGACCGTGCCGATCGAAGGATCTGAGAAGACCCTGGAGACCTACGCCGAGATCGTCACCGGCCCGGACGGGAAGGCCGCGGTCATGACCGGCGTGACCCAGGACATCAGCTACCGCAAGCAGATCGAGGAGCAGCTGCGCCAGTCCGAGAAGCTCCAAGCCATCGGCGCGCTGGCCGGAGGCATCGCCCACGACTTCAACAACCAGCTGGGCTGCATCATGGGCTACGCCGACATGCTCTCCGCCAAGCTCGCCAAGGACGAGAAGCTCAACCGCTACACCCGGGTGATCATCGAGTCCACCCAGCACGCCGCGGTGCTCACCGAGCAGCTGCTGGCCTTCGCCCGCAAGGGCAAGTACCGGGTGGCCGAGGTGGACGTGAACCGTCTGATCTCCGACGTGGTCAGCCTGCTGGAACACAGCATGGACAAGCGCATCCGCATCCACCGCGACTTCCGGGTCGATCCGGCCGCGGTGATGGGCGACGCCTCCCAGCTGCAGAACGCCCTGCTCAACCTGGCGCTCAACGCCCGGGACGCCATGCCCGAGGGCGGCGATCTGACCTTCTCCACCGAGGCCTTCACGGTGGAACCGGGCAGCCGGCACAACACCACCAGCGAGGTCCTGCCCGGGCGATACGTGCGCATCTCCGTCACCGACACCGGCGTGGGCATGGACGCGGAGGTCCAGAAGCACCTCTTCGAGCCGTTCTTCACCACCAAGGGCCAGGGCAAGGGCACGGGCATGGGCCTGGCGGCGGTCCACGGGACGGTGCGCGGCCACCACGGGGCCATCGCCGCCTACAGCGAGAAGGGCCGGGGGTCCACCTTCCGGATCTACCTGCCGCTGGCCGGAGGGGCCGCCGTCGAGGCGGCCAGCCCGGCCCCCGGGGCGCAGTCCGCCGCCGCCAGCAGGAGCGCCCGGGTCCTGGTGGTCGACGACATTGCCAACATGCGCGAGATGACCGCGGCCATGCTCCGCAGCCTGGGCCACCAGGTGGTGATGCGCAGCAACGGGCGCGAGGCGGTCGAGTACTACGTCGAGAAGTGGCGCGAGACCGACCTGGTCGTCCTGGACATCGTCATGCCGGAGATGGGCGGGCGGGAGGCCTTCGCCCGCATGCGGGAGATCAACCCGCAGGCCCGGGTGCTGCTCTGCTCGGGCTACAGCGTGACCGGCGAGGCCCAGGAGATGCTCGACCAGGGGGCGGTGGGGTTCCTGCAGAAGCCGTTCCCGATGCAGTCCCTGGCCGACCAGGTGGCCAGGGCGCTGGGCGACTGACGCGGGGAGCGCCGGTCCGGGGCTACTCCTTCTCCGGCCTGCCGGCCAGCGCCTTGGCGACCATCTCCAACAGGGCGTCCATCCTGAAGGGCTTGAGCAGCACCCCGGCCACTCCCGGCTCGGAGCACCAGCGCTGCACGCGCTCATCTTCGCCGTAGCCGGTGATGATCAGCACCGGGGGCACGGTCCGGCTGACGCCGATCTCGTCGCCCGCCGGCTCCACGCCGCTTATGTGCACGCCCATGAGGTGGAAGAAGGTGTCGCCCTGCAGGTCGGGCATGCGGAAGTCGGAGATGACCAGGTCGAAGCGGACGGTCTCCATGTGCCGCAGGGCGTCGTTCGGGCGGGCCTCGGCCGTTACCTCGTAGCCGGCGTCGGTCAGGACCTCCGCGATCATCTCGCGCAGGCCGGGCTCGTCATCCACCACCAGAATGCGCTTGGCCATGGCTGCCTCCCCAGGTGCCGGCGGCGGCATAGGGCCGCCGCCCGGCAGGCGGCGATTCTGCCCGCTTCCGCCCCGCCTGTCAACGCTGGAATTCCCGCAGCCGCGCACCGACCGGGCTTCGAGCCCCTTTCCGGGGGCGCACCCACGCCAATGCGGGCGGCGTCCTTGACGCGGCGGCCTCCGCGGTGCAAAGTACACGCCAGGACGAGGAGGAGTGCGGCCCCATGTCGCCATCCGGCGCTTTCGACGCGGAGGATCTCCTGGCGCTGGCGCCCCCGGCGCTGCAGCGGGCCCTGCTCAAGGTGCCCGACGACCTCGTCGCCCAGGCCCTGGCCGGGGCCCCGGCGGCGGTGGCGGAACGGGTGCTCGCGAATCTCTCGGCGCGCCGGGCGGCGGCGATCCGGTCGACCACGCGGCGGCTGCTGGCCAGCCGCGAGCTGGGGCCTGCGTCGGCCGCCACCGCCCTGCGCAACCTGATCCGCCGGGTCTTCGAGATCTCGGCTCCCGAGGCCCAGGGCGCCGAGGCCAGCCGCTCCGTCGGAACGACCCGCTCCGCACCGGCCGGCCCGGGAGACCGGGAGGCGGGCTCCGGGCCGCCGTCGCAGCCCGGGCCGGACCTGACCGAGGGAGGCTTTGTCCGGTTGCGCGAGGCTCGGGCGGTCTTTGAAGCGGCCCGGCGGATGAGC
This sequence comes from Planctomycetota bacterium, assembly GCA_022703445.1. Lineage (GTDB taxonomy): Bacteria > Planctomycetota > SZUA-567 > JAKLDR01 > JAKLDR01 > JAKLDR01. The sequence continues at coordinate 18,076 of JAKLDR010000024.1, forward strand.
CCCTATGTCCAGGGGCTGGAGCGCGCCAAGTTGGGGGCCAACGCCGGCGTCCTGATCCGCTCCTGGCTGAAGGCGTTGCCGCGGGGGCGCTGAGCCGCGGCGGGCGGTCGCCGTTGCCCGTCTCCGCCCGGCCGCCGGACCGGCGTTTATCTTGACACTGCCCATCCGCCAACGATAATGGCCCCGTTCCTCAGCCCCGACCCGGGAGGAAGAAGGGTTTCCAGGGGCTGAGCGGTGTTTCCAGGAGGCTGTCGATGCCCAACCCCAAAAGGCGATGGAGTCATGCCCGCAAGGGCATGCGCGATGCGAACAAGGCCCTGACCCCCGCGGCGACCTCGGTCTGCCCGCGGTGCAGCGCCAGCAAGAGGCCCCACGAGATCTGCGGCAACTGCGGCTTCTACAAGGGCCAGCAGATGCTGCAGTCCAAGCCGCTCTCCTGATCACGGCACGGCGCGCTCTGCCATGCGCATAGCCGTCGACGTGATGGGCGCGGACCGCGGCCCGGCCGAGATCGTGGCCGGGGGCGTGGCCGCCCTTAAGAAGTTCGGCGACACGCAGGTCCTGCTGGTCGGCGACCAACCGACCATCGAAGCCGCCCTGGGGCAGCACCGGCTTCCGGCCGAGGCCCGCCGCCGGCTGCACATCCGCCACGCCTCCCAGGTCGTGGAGATGCACGACAAGGTCGACAGCATCCGCAAGAAGCAGGACAGCTCGCTGGTCCGCTCGATGGAAGCGGTCCGCGACGGCGGGGCCGACGCGGTGGTGGCCGTGGGCAACACCGCCGCCACCGTGGCGGTGAGCTGGTTCACCCTCGGGCGGCTGGAGGGCGTTCCCCGCCCGGGCATCGCCGTGCCCATCCCCACGATCAAGAATGGTCCGCCCTGCGTGGTCGTGGACATGGGCGCCAACACCCGCCCCCAGCCCAAGCACCTGGCGGTGTACGGGCTGATGGCCTCGCGCTACTCCGAGCGCATCTTCGGCGCCCGCAACCCGGCGGTGGGCCTGCTCAACGTCGGCGAAGAGCAGGGCAAGGGCAACGACTTCCTGCGCGAGAGCTACGAGCTGCTCTCCCAGCAGCCCATCAACTTCGTGGGCAACGTCGAGGGCAACGACATCTTCAAGGGCGAGGTCCAGGTGGTGGTCTGCGACGGCTTCGTGGGCAACGCCGTGCTCAAGGCCATCGAGGGCTCGGCCACCCTGCTCATGACCGTGCTCCGCGAGGAACTCAACAAGGGGCCGTTCGTGAAGTTCGGGGCGGCGCTGTGCCGCAAGGCCTTCCGGACCATGCGTGCGCGGCTCGACTACGCCGCCTACGGTGGCGCGCCGCTGCTGGGCGTCAAGGGCGTCTGCATCATCGGCCACGGCAAGTCCAACGCCGCCGCGGTGATGAACGCCGTGAGGGTCGCGCGGGAGAGCGTGGCCTCCAACCTCAACACCGTCATCGTCGAGAGCCTTTCGGCGCAGCGCGCCGGGGCGACGGTGAGCTGACCGCCGCCGATTTCCGGAGATTTGGGAGAGCTGAACTTTGGGCACCGCCGTCAAGCTGCTGGGCACCGGCTCCTTCGTCCCCGAGCGGGTTCTGACCAACGCCGACTTCGAGCGCATGGTCGACACCAGCGACGAGTGGATCATGAGCCGCACGGGCATCCGCGAGCGGCACGTGCTCTCCGACGGCGAGAAGAACAGCGACATGGCTGTGCAGGCCGGCTACAACGCCCTGCAGGCCGCCCACATCGCCCCCGAAGACGTCGACCACATCATCGTCTGCACCTTCACACCGGACATGCTCGTGCCCAACTGCGCCTGCGTCGTGCAGAGCCGGCTGGACGCGGTCAACGCCGGCGCGGTGGACATCAACGCGGCCTGCACCGGGTTCATCTCCGGGCTGACCCACGGCGCCGCCCTGGTCGGTTCCGGGCAGGCCCGCCGGGTGCTGGTCATCGCCTCCGAGGTGCTCAGCCGGGTGACTGACTACCAGGACCGGGGCACCTGCGTGCTCTTCGGCGACGGCGCCGGCGCCGCGGTGCTGGGCTCCGGAGACGGCGGCCACGCCATCGGCGACTTCTTCCTGCGCGCCGACGGATCGAATCCGGAAGCCCTGTGGATCCCGGCCGGCGGCTCGAACCTGCCGGCCTCGGCGAACACCGTGGCCGAGCGCCTGCACTTCATCAAGATGAACGGCCGCGAGGTCTTCAAGTTCGCGGTCACCAGGATGATCGAGCTGATCGAGGGCGCCGCCGAGCGCGCCGGAATCAAGCCGGGCGACATCGACCTGGTCGTGCCCCACCAGGTCAACCAGCGCATCATCCAGGCGGCGGTCGAGCGCTTGGGCATGCGCGAGGAGCAGTTCTACTGCAATCTGGAGTGGTACGGCAACACCTCCGCCGCCAGCGCGGCCATCGCCCTGGATGAGGCCGTCCGCAAGGGCCGCGTCAAGGCCGGCAACACCGTGGTGTTGGTGGCCTTCGGCGGCGGCTTCACCTGGGGCTCGACGACGATCAAATGGTAGAGGTTCAAGGTGCAGGGCTTAAGGTTCAAGGCGCAACGGCGATTCAGCCGTCGTTTCTCCAGAGCTTGAACCTTGCACCCTGGACCCTGAACCTCCCCGACTTGCAGCTGATGACTGGCAACTGACAACTGGCAACTTCCCGCCAAGGAGGCCCCCTCATGTCCCAGCGCGCGTTGCTCTTCCCCGGCCAGGGTGCCCAGAAGGTGGGCATGTCCCTGGACTTCGCCCAGGCCTGCCCGGAGGCCGCCGAGCTCTTCAAGCTCGCCGACCGGGCCTCGGGGCTGCCGATCTCGAAGCTCATCGCCGAGGGGCCGGCCGACGCTCTGACCGACACCGCGGTCAGCCAGCCGGCGCTGGTGCTGGCCGGGCTCGCCGCCCTGGCCGGCTTCGAGAAGGCTCACGGCAAGCTTGAGCCGGTCGCCGCCGCCGGGCTCTCGCTCGGCGAGTACGCGGCGCTGGCCGCGGCCGGCGCGTTCACCGCCGAGGAGGCGCTGCGCCTGGTCGCCATCCGCGGGCGCTTCATGAAGGAGTGCTGCGAGGCCGTGCCCGGCACCATGGCCTCGATCCTGGGGCTCGACGGCGACAAGGTCGACGCCTGCGCGAAGGAGGCCTCCGCCGTCGGCGTGGTGGTCGCCGCCAACTTCAACAGCCCCGAGCAGACCGTGCTCAGCGGCGAAGCCGCCGCGGTCGAGAAGGCCTGCGAGCTCTGCAAGGCCGCCGGCGCCAAGCGGGCCATTCCGCTGAAGGTCGCCGGCGCCTTCCACTCGCCGCTCATGCAGAAGGCCGCCGACAAGCTCGCCCCGGAGATCGAGAAGGCGAGCATCAGCCCGGCGCGCTACCCGGTCATCGCCAACGCCACCGCCTCGGCGGTCAGGGAGCCCGCCGAGATCCGCGCGGCGCTCATCGCCCAGGTCACCGCCCCGGTGCGCTGGACCAAGTCCCTGGCCGCGCTGCAGGCGCTCGGCGCCGACGAGTTCCTGGAGCTCGGGCCCGGCGGGGTGCTGACGGGCCTGGTCGGCCGGACGCTCAAGAACGTGAAGGCCGTCAGCCTGCCCACCGCCGAGGCCGTCGCCAAGTACAGCTAGCAGGCCGTTGTCCGACGGCCTGCTGGAGCAGGAGACCCTACCCATGATCAGCTTCGACCTCGGCGGCGCCTGGCGCGTCCGCGAAGCCTCCTCGTCCGAGAGCCACCCGGCGACCGTGCCCGGGAACATCCACACCGATCTGCTGGCGGCCGGGATCATCCCCGAGCCCTTCTACCGCGATAACGAGGCCCGCGTCGAGTGGGTCCAGGACCGCGACTGGGTCTACTCGCGGGAGTTCACCGTCCCGAAGGCGCTGCTGGCGCGCGACCGGGTGCTCCTGGTCTGCGAGGGGCTCGACACCCTGGCCGAGGTGCGCGTCAACGGCCGGCTCCTCGGGAAGACCGACAACATGTTCCGGACCTGGGAGTTCGACGCCAAGCGCCACCTCCGCGCCGGGCGGAACTCGCTCGAGGTCCGTTTCCGTTCGACCGTGCCCTACATCACCGCGCGCCACCAGCGCCGGCCGGTGCCGCAGTGGCGCGGGCCGGAGAAGCCGCTCTCGGGGAGCAACTGGATCCGCAAGGAGCAGTGCAACTACGGTTGGGACTGGGGTCCGCACATGGTGACGTCCGGCATCTGGCGGCCGATCCGGCTCCTCGCCTTCGACGCCGCGCGCCTGAGCGACGTGCAGCTCCTCCAGGACCACAGCCGCCGGGGCGTCGTCGGCCTGAAGGTTCACACCGCCGCCGAGACGGCCGGCGCCCGCCGGAAGCTGTCCGCCCGCGTCACCGTGCTTCTCGGAAAGAAGACCGTGGCCCGCGCCGAGGTCGCGCTCAAGTCCGGCCGCAGCGAGGCCCGGCTCGCCGTGCGCGACCCGCAGCTCTGGTGGCCGAACGGGCTCGGCCAGCAGCCGCTCTACCACGTGGTCGTCGAGCTGTTCGACGGCGGCGGCCTGGCTCTCGACGCCACGGTCCGCCGGATCGGGCTGCGCACGCTCAAGCTCATCCGCCGGAAGGACAAGATCGGCGAGACCTTCCACTTCGAGGTCAACGGCGTTCCCTTCTTCGCCAAGGGCGCCAACTGGATCCCGGCCGACGTCTTCGCCGCGCGCGTCACCGCGGACAAGCTCCGCGGGCTGGTGGCCGACGCGGCCGCGGCCCACATGAACATGCTCCGGGTCTGGGGCGGCGGCATCTACGAGGAGGACGCCTTCTACGACGCCTGCGACGAGCTGGGCGTCTGCATCTGGCAGGACTTCATGTTCGCCTGCGCCGCGTACCCGACCTTCGACCGCGCCTGGATGAAGAGCGTCGAGGCCGAGGCCCGCGACAACGTCCGGCGCATCCGCCACCACCCCTGCATGGCGCTGTGGTCGGGCAACAACGAGATCGAGCAGGGCCTGGTCGGCCCGAAGTGGACCGCGCGGACCATGTCCTGGAAGGACTACGGCAAGCTCTTCGACCGGCTGCTCAAGGACGTGGTCGGCGAGCTCGACCCGCAGGGCAACTACTGGCCGGCGAGCCCCCACGCGCCGCACGGCGCGCGCAAGGAGTTCAACAACCCCCGCTGGGGCGACGCCCACCTCTGGTCGGTCTGGCACGGGCGCAAGCCCTTCGAGTGGTACCGCGACCAGAAGCACCGCTTCGTGAGCGAGTTCGGCTTCCAGTCCTTCCCGGAGCCGAAGACCGTGCGCGGCTACACCCTCCCGGCCGACCGCAACGTGACCAGCTTCGTGATGGAGCACCACCAGCGGAACCAGGTCGGCAACGCCCTGATCATGACCTACATGCTCGACTGGTTCCGGCTGCCCAGGGACTTCGAGAGCACGCTGTGGCTGAGCCAGATCCTCCAGGGCCTGGCCATCAAGTACGCGCTCGAGGGCTGGCGCCGGAACATGCCGGTGACCATGGGCGCGCTCTACTGGCAGCTCAACGACTGCTGGCCGGTGGCCAGCTGGTCGTCGATCGACGGGCCCGGCCGCTGGAAGGCGCTGCACTACCTCGCGAAGCGCTTCAACGCGCCGCTCCTGGTCTCCGGCGTCGAGGACCTCAAGGCCGGGACGGTCGAGGTCCACGTCACGAACGACGGCCTCAAGCCCGTCGCCGCCGAGCTCCGCTGGACGCTCACCGACGCCGCGGGCAAGACGCTCGCGGCGAGCAAGCTCGCCGTCCGCGCGAAGGCCAACGCCGACACCCGCGTCGCGCTGCTCGACCTCAAGAAGCCGGTCGAGGTCGCCGGCGCCCGCAACGCGCTCCTCTGGCTCGAGCTCTTCGTCGCCGGGCGGAAGGTCTCCGACAACCTGGTCCACTTCGTCAAGCCCAAGCACATCGAGCTGGCCGACCCGAAGATCGCCGCGGCGGTGAAGCCCCTCAAGGACGGCGCCTTCGCGGTGACGCTCACGACCGAGCGCCCGGCGCTCTGGGCCTGGCTCGAGCTCGAGGGCCTGGACGCGCGGCTCTCCGACAACTTCCTCCACCTGCGGCCGGGCTCCCCAGCCAAGGTGACGGTCCGGCCGGCGAGGCAGGTCTCGGCGGCGGAACTCCGGCGGAGGGTGATGGTGAGGAGTTTGGTGGATACGTACCGGTAGAAGGTGGCGGCATCCGATGAAGTCCGGGTTGGGACGGCTGTGTCTCGCGACCACGGCGGCCACCGCTGTCTTCTGTATCCTCGGATGCGGCAAGTCCGACGACAAGGATGCCAAGAAGCCCGGGGCAGATGGCTCCGCCCCGGAGGTCGTGGTCGATGAGTCCCGCTCGGCCCTCCCGGACGGGCTGGATGTGTCCCGGCTGCCCGCCCCGTTCGAGGGGACCATTCGGCTGGAGCGTCAGGCCGGCCCGGTTATCTACGAAGTGACCTACACGGTCGCACCGGGAAGGATCCGGCGCGAAGCGGTATGCACCAACGCGCTCCTCAGGAAGACCGGCGGCGCGATGGCCAGGGCCGGCGTGGTTGTCGACGTTGAGCGAAAGGAAGCCCTTCTATACCGCAACAGGGACGACGACCGGCACTTCGTGAGGCTGGACCTGGAGGCCTACCGGAGGCTCCTGGGGGCGCACCTGACCTACGAGCCGCTCGACACCCGGCACGGGTTCAGCACGCACTTCGCCGACCTGCCGCGCGACCGGAAGCTGGCGGCGGTCAACCAGGAGGAGGCCGTCATCGTCGGCGGGATTATCTGCGACCACCTGGCTATCGTCGAGGATGCCTGCTTCATGACCGTCGACCATTCCAGGCAGCTCAAGGTCGACCGCGGACTGCTCGAGCTGACCGAGGCCGGAATGCCCTCGGAGGTGAAGTGGTTCCCCGTGAAGGTTGTCCGCGCCGGCCGGCATCAGCTGGGGCTGGCCGGGCAGGGCGCTCCGGCCAAGATCGACGAGCTGATGCGCCAGGCGGAGAAAGGCATCACCGACGCCCTGAATTCGGCCAGCAAGGCTCTCAGCCGCCCGCTGCGGGTGGCCGCGATTGCCCCGGGCAAGGCGGAGGCCTCGGCCTTCACCCTGCCGGCGAACCTCAAGGAGGTCGCCAGCTACGAGGAGTTCGAGAAGAAGTGGGCGGAGGCCGAGGCGGCGGCTGCCGCCAAGAGTCCCCAAAGCAGCAAGGGCAGCCATCACCACTGGCACGACTGACGCTCGTCCGCAATTCCTGAAAGAGCCCTCCCACTTCCGGCGATATATGCCCATGGATCGCTGGGGTTGGGAGAATGTTCGTGCGTGCGGTGGTGTTGATTGCCGGTAGCCTCTTCCTTGCCAGTCTGCTGTCATGTTCACCGTGGCAAGGCAATGAAGTGCGAAGTCCTGGTGAGCCGCCGCTAGTCGTTGCCCCAGGGGCAGAAAGGGTCTGGGCTAACGCACAACGGGCCACGCTTTACCACCTCGCAGGGTGCAAGTATCTCAAGGCCGGGAATGAAGTAGTTACTCTGGACGAGGCCAAGAAGCGCCGGCTCAGGCCCTGTCCCTTCTGCAAGCCGCCGCTATCGGGGGATCAGGAAAGACCGTGATGGCCTTCGTTCTTCGCTTGTCCCGTCCCGCCGGCTGGTTGCTGGCCGCCTTCATCCTGGCCAACAACCTGGGCGAGCTCTTCTGCTCCGGCTTCGCCGCCGACCACCTCTGGATCCGCTCGGCGCAGCTCGTGCCCGGCTGGCGGCTCGCGGCCGTGCTGCTGGCGGCGGCGCTCCTCGCGCCTGACGCCTTCTGGCGTCTGCATCCGCGGGTCGGCGTCGCGGCCGCGGCGCTGGCTGCGGCCTTCGCGGCCTCGGCGCTCATCGACGCCGCGTGGTTCTACCGGATGCTCGCGACCGGCGCGATCCGCACCCGGGCGGTGGTGCCGTTCAGCTTCCTCGTGGCGGCGATGCTGGCCACCGCGGCGCTCCGGATCTGGCGGGCAGGAAAGGCGGCGGCGCCCTCCCCCGCTCCCGTCGGGTGCGCGAAGGGCGATGGCGTCTTCCGCCCCCGGGTCCGCGCGATCCTCGGGAACGCCGCCATGGTCGCCGCGACCGGCGCCGGGGCGATGCTGGCCTTCGTCCTCACCTACGGCCCGACCGACTACGCCCGGCCGGCCGACTGCGCGGTGATCCTCGGCGCCCGGGCCTATCGCGACGGCCGGCCGAGCCACGCCCTCTACGACCGGACCATGGAGGGCGTGGACCTCTACCACCGGGGGCTGGTCGGCAAGCTCGTGATGAGCGGCGCGCTCGACGGCGCCGTCTCCGAACCGGCGGTCATGCGCCGTGTGGCGGTGGAGGCCGGCGTGCCCGAGGAGGATATCATCCTCGACGAGTGCGGCGACGACTCCTGGGCCACGGTCGTGAACGCCCGGCAGCTGGCGGACGCCCACGGCTGGCGGAACGTGCTGCTGGTCAGCCACTACTACCACCTGCCGCGGCTGCGCCTGGCCGCCGACCGCGCCGGGCTACCCGCCCGGACCGTCCCCTGCCGCCAGACCCGGCGCCTCGCCAAGGAGCCCTACGGCATCGCCCGCGAGCTCGCCGCGCTGGGGTACTACTACTTCTTCCACCTGCCGGGCGGGGCTTGAACGGCGACGCGGGGACAGGGCTCCTGTTTTTAACGGACCGGACTGGGAGTTTCCGGTGTCTCGGTGCTTCTGCCGTAAGAATCTTCACCGTTGTTTCTGACGTCTCGCCCCGTTCCTGTCTCCGCGTCGCCGCGTCGCCGCGTCGCCGTGTCCCCCCTTTGCCGATTTCCGGACTTGACCCGGGCCCCGGCGCGGTTATCCTTATTGCGACAAGGTCGCAGCAAGGAGGGGCCGCCACGTGAAGCACCTCGAGAAGGCCGCCGAGCAGCTCGCCGGGCATCTGGCCGGCGGCGGTCTGCGTCTGACCCGCCCGCGCCGGGCGGTGCTCGAGGCGGTCATGGCGCTCGACCGGCACTTCGAGCCGGCGGAGATCGAGAAGCGCGCCGCCGCCGCCGGTGTCCACCGGGCGAGCGTCTACCGGATCCTGCCCGTCCTGGAGGCCGCCGGCATCGTCCGGCGGGTGCGCGACCACCCCGGCCGCTGGCACTACGAGCACGTCGTCGGCCACCAGCACCACGACCACCTGGTCTGCGAGCGCTGCGGCGGCGTGACCGAGTTCGCCAGCCCGGCCATCGAGAGCGAGCAGGCCCGCCAGTGCCGGCTGCACGGCTTCACCGAGACCTCCCACCACTTCGTGATCCGCGGCGTCTGCCGGCAGTGCCGGGCCGGAGCCGCCGGGCGGAAGGAGAAGACCCGTGGCCGGCGCTAGGCCGCTCTGCGAGCTGGCCGCGGGCCGGGAGGCGGTGATCCGCTCCCTGGGCGGCTCGGGGGCCATCCGCCAGCGGCTGCTGGACATGGGCATCACCCGCGGGGCGGAGCTGCGCGTTGAGCGCCGCGCGCCGCTGGGCGACCCCATAGAGATCCGGGTCAAGGGCTACTATCTCGCGCTCCGCCACGAGGAGGCCCGGGACATCCTGGTCGAGGAGCTGGCCGCGCCGCCTGCCGCCGGGCCGGCCCCCTGCGGTCAGGGCGACTGCGGCCGGGGGGCGGGGCGCGGCTGCGGCCGCGGCTGGCGCCACCGTTTGGGATTCGGCCGGCGAGGGGGGTGACGGGCATCCTTGGGTAAGCTCCCGCGCATCGCCATCGCCGGAAACCCCAACTCCGGCAAGACCAGCATCTTCAACCGCCTGACCGGCCTGAGCCAGACCGTCGGCAATTACGCCGGCGTTACCGTGGAGATCAAGGAGGGCCGCGCCGAGCGCGCCGGCCGGGCCTTCCGGGTGATCGACCTGCCCGGGACCTATTCGCTGGCCGCCTTCAGCCAGGACGAGCTCATCGCCCGGGACTACGTGGTCGAGGAGCGCCCCGACGTCGTCCTCGACGTGGTCGACGCGACGAACCTGGAGCGCAACCTCTACCTCACCGTGCAGCTCATGGAGATGCGCGCGCCGCTGGTCATCGCCCTGAACATGGCCGACCTGGCCGAGGAGCAGGGTGTCCGGATCGACGCCACGCGGCTCGGCCGGCTCCTGGGGGCACGGGTCGTGCCCACGGTGGGCAGCCAGGGCCGGGGGCTGGACGAGGCCCTGGAGGCCTGCGCGGAGCTGCTGACGGGGCAGGCCGACAACCCCGAGAAGCGCCCCGGTCCGGCCCCGGTCACCTACGGCCACATGGTCGAGGGCGAGGTGGCGCGCCTGGCGCTGCTCGCCGGCTCCGAGGAGCGGCTGGCCGCGCGCTACGAGCCGCGCTGGGTGGCCGCCAAGCTCATCGAGGGTGACGCGGCCGTGGCCGCCCGGGTGCGCGAGCTGGCCCCCGAGGCCGCCGGCGTCCTCGAGGCCGAGGCCGCCGATTCGGCCCGGCGGATCGTTGCGCACTTCGGGGCCGACGCCGCGACCATCGTCGCCGAGCGCCGCTACGGCTTCGCCGCCGGTGCCATCCGCGAGTGCGTCCGCTTCCCGTCCGGCGTGCGCCGGAGCCTGACCGAGCGCATCGACGCGGTGGCCTGCAGCCGCTGGGCCGGGCCGGTGATCCTGGCCGCGGTGGTCTACGCCATGTTCTTCGCGGTCTTCAAGCTCGGCGACGAGTGGGGCTGGCTCTTCGGCAGGAGCCCCAAGGGCTGGGCCGACGCGCTCTTCGCCTGGCTGGCCTCGGCGGCGGCGCCGCTGGCCCAGGGCTGGCCGCTCCTGGGGTCGCTGCTGGTCGACGGGGTCATCGGCGGCGTGGGCGGCGTGGTCAGCTTCGTGCCGCTCATCTTCCTGCTCTTCCTCTTCGTGGCGGTGCTGGAGGACTCCGGCTACATCGCCCGCGTGGCCTTCATGACCGACCGGCCCTTCCGGGTCTTCGGTCTGCAGGGCAAGTCGGTCCTGGCCATGATCGTCTCCGGCGGGCTGGGCGGCGGCGGCTGCGCCGTGCCGGGGGTGCTGGCCGCGCGGACGCTCCGTGAGGAGAAGGACCGCCTGGTCACCATGCTGACCGTGCCCTTCATGAACTGCGGCGCGAAGCTCCCGGTCTTCCTGATGCTGGTCGGGGCCTTCTTCCCGGACGCGCGGGCCAGGATGCTGCTGCTGCTCTGGGGCCTCTCCTGGCTCTTCGCGCTCGGCGCGGCCTGGGCCCTGCGGCGGTTCGTGATCCGCGGCGAGCAGACGCCCTTCGTGATGGAGCTGCCGCCCTACCACCGCCCCACCCTGCGCGGGGCGCTGACCCACGCCTGGGAGCGCACCTGGACCTTCCTCAAGAAGGCCGGCACCATCCTGCTGGCCGTCAACGTGGTGCTCTGGGCTCTGATGTCCTTCCCGCGGGGCGCTCCGGAGCGCAGCGCCCTCCCCTCTCCCGCCGCCGACGCGTCGAGCGGCGCGACCCGGAGCGGCGACCGCCGCAGCGCCGAGCTGGGTAACAGCCTGGCCGGGCGCCTGGGGCGGCTGCTCGAGCCCGCCGGCCGGCTGGCCGGTTTCGGGTGGCGCGAGAACATCGCGCTGATCGGGGGGCTGGCCGCCAAGGAGGTCATCGTCGGCACCATGGGCACGGCCTACTCGCTGGGCGAAGCCGACCACGAGAACCCGGCGAGCCTTTCGCAGCGGCTGACTGCCGACCCCGGCTGGAACCGCTTGCGGGCGCTGGCCATGATGATCTTCGTGCTGGTCTACTCGCCTTGCGTGGCGACGCTCGCCGCGCTCAGGCGCGAGACCGGCTCGTGGAAGTGGCCGGCCTTCGCCACGCTCTACACCACGGCCCTGGCCTTCGTCCTGGCGGTGGCCGTCTATCAGGGCGGGCTGCTGCTCGGCTGGGGGCTCTCGTGACCGCGGAAGTCCTCGTTATCGGCGCGCTGGTCGCCGTCGCGTCGGCCTACGCCGGCTGGCGGCTCTGGAAGGCCCTGCGCGGCCGGGGCTGCGGCGAAGAGGAACCGGGAGAGGCACCGCCCTGCGCCGGCTGCTCGCAGAAGTGCGGCGCCCGGCGGGAGGCGACGCGGAGGCGGGTGGATCCGGGCAGGTAGCGAAGAGAGGAAGCGGTTACCGAGGGACGCGGCGACGCCGCGAAGGAACCCCTGCGGCTCCGTCTCCGGTTCCCATGGCCCCGGCGTCCCGGGTCATCGCGTCATCGCGTCGCCGCGCCGCCTGAGGAGCTTCTCGACCTCCACCGCGGTGAAGACCACCACGCTGGCCGCCAGGCTCACCCCCAGGGCGCCGACCGAGAGCGGCTGGGTGCCGAAGATCTTCTGCGCGAAGGGCAGGTAGACCAGGGCCAGCTGCAGCAGGAAGGTGACTCCCACCGCCCCGAGCATCAGCGGGTTGGAGAAGAGCCCCATCCGGAAGAGCGACTGCCGCGACGAGCGGATGGCCATCACGTGGCCGAGCTGCGACAGGGTCAGCGTGGTGAAGACCATGGTCTGCCAGTGCCAGCCCGGCAGCTCGGCGCGGTAGGCCCACCAGCCGACGCCCAGGGTGACCACGGTCATGAGCAACGAGACCCACAGGACGTGCACGCCCATGCCCCGGGCGAAGATGCTCTCGCCCGGCGGGTGGGGCGGGCGCTTCATGGCGTCCTTCTCGGCCGGCTCCACGCCCAGGGCCAGCGCCGGCAGGCCGTCTGTGACCAGGTTGATCCAGAGGATCTGCAGGGGCAGCAGCGGCAGGGGCATCTTCAGCAGCGGCGCGAAGAGCATGACCATGATCTCGCCCGCGTTGGTGGTCAGCAGGTACTTGATGAACTTGCGGACGTTGGAGTAGATCGCCCGGCCCTCCTCGACCGCGGCGACGATGGTCGCGAAGTTGTCGTCGGTCAGGACCATGTCCGACGCCTCCTTGGAGACGTCGGTGCCGGTGATGCCCATGGCCACGCCGATGTCGGCCTTCTTGAGGGCCGGGGCGTCGTTGACGCCGTCGCCGGTCATGGCCACCACCTGGCCGCGGTTCTGGAGCGCCTGGACGATCTTGAGCTTGTGCTCGGGCGAGACCCGGGCGTAGACCGAGACCTCCGGCACCAGCGCCTCCAGCTCCTCGACCGAGGCCGCGGCCAGCTGCTCGCCGGTGACGATCCGGGCGCCCTCGCCGGCGATGCCCAGCTGCCGGGCGATGCTCGCCGCGGTCAGCGGGTGGTCGCCGGTGATCATGATCGGGCGGATGCCGGCCTCCCGGCAGACCCGCACGGCGTCGGCCGCCTCTTTGCGGGGCGGGTCGACCATGCCCATCATGCCGATGAAGACCAGCTCCGACTCGATCGCCGGCCCGGCATCGGCCGGGGGCGCGGCCAGCGGGCGGTAGGCCACGCCCAGCACCCGGGTGCCCTCGGCGGCCAGGCGGTTGTTGGCCTCGAGGATCGCGCGCCGCCGCTCGTCGGACAGAGGCTCCGCCCCGGTGCCGCCGGCGGAGAGGACCTGCCGGGATGCGCCGAGCATCCCGTCGACCGCACCCTTGACGAAGGCCACGTGGGTCGCGGTCCCCAGCGAGCGGCGCCAGGCGGCCAGCCCTTCGAGCGGCGATCCCGCCAGGCGCTCCGCCGCCGGCAGCTCGTGGATCGTGGTCATCCGCTTCCGGTCGGAGTCGAAGGGCACCTCGGCCCGCCGGGGCAGGAGCGCCTCGATCCCGGCCTTCTCCAGCCGGAAGCGGGCCGCGGCGACGACCAGGGCCACCTCGGTGGGGTCGCCGAAGGAGGCCTGGTTGCGCGGATCCTTCGACGGGTCCGCGACCGAGGCGTCGTTGCAGGCTGCCGCGGCGGCCAGGCAGAGCGTCAGGTCCGGGCCCGGCTCCCCGGCGGGCACCGGCCCCTCCGGCTGTGGTCCGACCTCCAGGCGCCGGCCGCCGGCCTCGACGGTCGTGACGGTCATGCGGTTCTCGGTGAGCGTGCCGGTCTTGTCCGAGCAGATCACCGTGACCGAGCCGAGGGTCTCCACCGCCGGGAGCTTGCGGATGAGCGCCCGGCGCCTGAGCATGCGCTGCGCGCCGATGGCCAGGGCGATGGTCACCACCGCCGGCAGCCCCTCGGGCACCGCGGCCACGGCCATGCTAACGGCGATCAGGAAGAGATCGCGAATCTCCTCCGTACCCCGCCACAGGCCCATGGCGAAGACGATGCCCACCAGGATCAGGGCCAGGACCACCAGCACCCTGCCGAGGTGGGCGAGCCGCTTCTGGAGCGGGGTCTGGGTCTCGTCGATGCCCTGGATCATCGCTGCGATGCGGCCGAGTTCGGTGGCCATCCCGGTGGCGGTCACCACCGCGGCGCCGCGGCCGTTGGTCACGGCCGTGCCCATGTAGGCCATGTTGACGCGGTCGCCGAGAGCCGCGCCGGGGTCCAGCACCGCGGCGGCGCGCTTGTCGACCGGCTGGGACTCGCCGGTCAGCGAGGCCTCCTGGGCCTTGAGGCTGGCGGTCTCCAGGAGCCGGCAGTCGGCGGGCACCACCGTCCCGGCCTCGAGCAGGACCACGTCACCGGGCACCAGCTCCCGCGAGGAGATCTCGGCCAGGCGGCCGCCGCGGCGCACGCGGACCCGTGGCACCGCCAGGCGCTTCAGGGCCGCCATGGCCTGCTCGGCCTTGTACTCCTGCCGGAAGCCGAGGATGGCGTTGAGCACCACGATGGCCAGGATGGCTCCGGCGTCCTTGAAGTCGCCGAGGAAGGCCGAGACCACGCCGGCGACGATGAGCACGATCACCATGGTCGAGGTGAACTGCGCGGCCAGAATCCGCCAGGGGCCCTTCTGGCCCCGCTCGACCAGCTCGTTGGGTCCGCCCCTGGCGAGCCGCGCGGCAGCCTCGGCGTCCGACAGGCCGGCGGCCGCGTCGCCGCCGAGCTCCTTCAGCACCTCATCGTGACTCAGGTTGTGCCAGGGCTTGTTGGGCAAGGGGGCCTCCGCCATCATTCTCGACTGCCGGGGGATCCCGGGTTTCACCGAGGGATAACATCGCCAGGCAGCCGGAAATTTCAAGCAGCCAGGCATGAGGAGGCGGCGAGCCCCCTGCAGGGACAGGCTTCAGGACCGCTCCCAAAGGCCCAGGCGCTCCGCCTTGCCCAGAGCCGCTTGTCCCGCCTACTTCGCCGGCTCCCAGCAGAAGACCACGCCGCTGGCTGCGCTCGGCCAGAAGACCCGGCCGTTGGCCAGGGTCGCGTTGACGCAGCCGCGCGGGGCGAAGCCGGGGCTGAGCCAGAGCAGCTCGCCGGTCTTCGCATCCCGGACGTTGAGGCCGCCCACGGTGGGCGCGAAGGAGCAGTTGGGGGCCAGCGCCACCGCCCCGCAGGCGTGGGTGTCGCCGCCGAGCTGCCCGCCGGGCTTGAGGCCGGGGTAGCCCTTGCCGTCGGCGAGAGCGAGCTTCTCCGCGCCGCCGCCGTAGCCGCGCAGCGCCGCGTAGTCCGGACCGATGCTGATCCGGCTCGATGTGCTCCGCCCGCCGCGCCAGGCCAGGCTGCCGTCCTTGGCCGAGACCGCGCGGACGCCGCACATCGGCCCGTCGCCGAACTCGATCATGAAGAGCTTGTCGCCGCCGAAGAGAGCCGGCGTGCAGGTGGCGAAGAGCTCGTTGGTCTTCCAGAGCACCTTGCCGTCCTTGGCGTCGATGGCCACGGTCTGGCCGCGCTGGCTCTCGCCCTGGGCCTTCCAGCCCCACTTCTCCGCGCCGGCGGTGAAGTACATGACGTCGCCCGCGGCACAGCCGCCGGGGGCCATGCCCGGATTCACGTTGAGCTCCACCGACCAGGCCGGCGCGCCGGTCCTGGCGTCCCAGGCGTCGACCGCCGCCGCGCCCCTCCGGGAGTTGCCCAGCGCGACCTTCCCGGCGGCCAGCACCGGCGAGGAGCGGCCCCAGATGCCCGCGTCGCCCATGTCCGCCGACCAGAGCACGCCGCCCGAGGCGATGTCCACGCAGAGGAGCTTCCCGCCGCGCGACCAGGGGCAGGGCACGTAGAGCCGGCCGTCGGCGGCGAGCAAACCGGTCGAACGGCCCCACTCCTCGTTCCGGAGCGGCAGGCGCATCCGCCAGCGCATCCGGCCGGTGGCCTGCTCCTGACAGGTGACGGTGCGCTGCAGGGTCACCGAGAAGAGGTCGCCCTCGGCGGTGGCCACGCAGGGCGTCTTGAAGTGCCCGAAGCCCCGCGCCGCCCAGCGGAGCTTGAGCGGCGGCTTGAGGCCCGGGTCGTCGACGAAGCTGGTGTTGGCCGCGTCGCCGCCAGTCGAGGTCCAGCCGTAGACCTTGCCGGTCGCCGGGGCCGGCTTGCTCCTGGGCTCGGCCACGGAGGACTTCTCGTCCTTCTTCGGGGCGAGCGCCCCGCCCGGGCCGTAGGCGTAGAGGTAGCCGTCGTCGCAGCCGAAGAGCACCATCCCGCCCGATACCGCCGGCGACGAACCGATGCCCTTGCCGTTCGGGGTGGTGATCCGCAGCGGCTTGTCCCCGGGCTTGGCGTTGATCGGCGCGAGCACCAGGTCGCCGTCGAGAGTGGTGATCACCAGATGGTCTTTGGCCAGCGCGTGGGAGCTGGCCGTCGGCGTGGCCGCCTTCTCGTCGCGCCAGCCGGCCAGGCTCTTCTTGGCGTCGCAGTCGTAGAGGAAGAGGCTGTCCTTGCAGTATCCGCAGTCGCGGGTGGTCACCGCCGACCCGCGGGCGGCCGGGGTGGTCCACGCCGCGGGGATGCCGGTCGCGCCGGCCGGGGCGCTGGTCCCGTCCTTGAGCGCGAAGCGCATCAGGCCCAGGCAGCCGTCGGCGCCCATCCCGGCGGTGTAGACCCAGTCGCCGGAGATCGACGAGGACATCGGCGCGGCCCCGTCGCGCCCCGCCGGGCAGCGCCGGCACCAGAGGAGTTCGGCGGCCTTGCCCTTGTCCTCCAGACAGAAGACGTCCCAGCCGGTGCTCGTGACCACTTTGGTCCCGGAGACGGCCACCTCGCCGCCGCCGTAGTGCGGCCGGTCGTAGCTGCCGGGGTGGCCGCGGGCCGGCTCCGCCTTCTTGGTGACCTCCGGCGGCTCCTTGTACTGCTTGTAGTGGTCCCAGGCCCACTTCTCGGCGCCATCGAGGTCGAGGCAGCGCACCACGGCGTCGAGCGCCTGAAAGTAGACCGAGTCGTTGGCGAAGGTCGGCGCGCTGATGATCGGCGAGCCAACGGCCACGGTCTTCACGACCTTGCCGTCCTTGCAGTCGAGGATGTGGAGGTTGCCGGCCATCGTGCCGTAGTACATCCGCCCCTTGGCCACGCAGGGCGAGGAGGTGTTCGAGCCCATGGCCTTGTCGCCATCGGGAGAGGCCTTCCAGACGATCCGGCCGGCCTTCGGATCGACGCAGTAGGCGGTCCCCATCTGGTCGACGACGTAGGCCAGGCCCCCGACGACGGCCGGCGAGGTCATGACCGCGTCGTCGAGCTTCACCTGGGCGACCAGGCCCAGCGGCATCGCCAGGGCCTCGTCGGCCGCGTCGCCGGCGTGCTCGCTCGTGCGCATGAACTGCGGCCAGTCGGAGGCGGCGGCCGGAGCGGCCGCGGCCAGGAATAGCGCCAAGGCGCTGATCAGCACGGTTCGCATCACTTGCCCTCCCGGGGATCCGTTGGCGTGTGTGGGTTTGTGGGTATGTGAGCGTGTGAGCACCGGGGCTGCCCGCCAGTCATCCTCGCACCCACGCACCCACATACTCATACACTCCCCGTTTCCGGTTCCTCGCCAAGCGGTTCTCATCGCAGCGCCCTCACTTCTCCGGCTCCCAGCAGAAGATCATCCCGTTGGCCGCGCTCGGCCAGAAGACCCGGCCGTTGGCGACCGAGGGGTTGGCGCAGCCGCGCGGCGCGAACCCCGGCGAGAGCCAGAGCTGCTCGCCGCTGGCGGCGTCGCGGACGCTCAGCCCCGCCACGGTCACCGAGACCGCGAGCTTGGGCGTGAGCGTCACCGGCCCGCAGGCATGGGCGTTGCCGCCGAGCTGCGCGCCGCGCGCCTTGAACGCCACCGGCTTGCCGTCGGCCAGACTGGCGCGGCCGGAGGCGCCACCGTAGCCGCGGAGCGTGTGGTAGTCCGGCCCGATGCTCAGGTACCGCCCGCAGCCGTCCTGGACACCCTCCGTCCAGACCGGCTTGCCGTCCCCGGCGCCCAGGCAGACCACGCGGCTGTCGAACATGTAGAGGCGTTCGTTCTGGAGCGCGATCTGCAGTCCGGAGGCGAAGTCGCCGGTGCGCCAGAGCACCTTGCCGGTGGCCGCCTCGACGGCCACGGTCTCGGCGGGCTTGCCCTTGGGACGCGGGCCGTTGTACTGCGGCGCCGCCGAGTAGTAGAAGGCCTTGCCGTCGGTGACGCCGAAGGAGATGCCCTGCGGCGCCCCGAGCTCGACCTTCCAGGCCGGCGCCCCGGTGGCCGCGTCCCAGGCCTGGATCACGGTCTGCTTGGTGTCCTTGGGGTTGGAGGCGAAGGCCACCTTGCCGACGGCCAGCACCGGGGAGGGCCGCGACCAGGTCATGTAGTCGTTCCCGCCGCCGCCGATCTCGTCCGACCAGACCACCGCGCCGGTCTGCTGGTCCAGGCAGTAGAACCGGCCCTTCTGCGGGAAGGAGCGGTTGTTGACCACCGGCACGTAGACCCGCCCGGCTTCGGCCAGAAGCCCGGCCGAGCCGCCCCACTCCTCCTGGTCGAGCGGCAGCCGCACCCGCCAGCGCAGCCGCCCGGTGGCCTGCTCCTGGCAGGTCACCGTGCGCGAGAGGGTGATGGTGATCACGTCCCCGTCGGCGGTGGCCACGGCCGGGGTCTTGAAGTCGCCGAAGGCCCGCGTGGCCCAGCGCAGTCGCAGCGGGGCGGCCAGCGCCGGGTCGTCGGCGAAGTTCGTCCCCTGCTGGTTCCCGGCCGTGGCGATCCAGCCGTAGGCCTTGCCGGTCGCCGGCACGACCTTGCTCCGCGGCTCGCAGACCGCCGGCCCCGCGTCCTTGCGCGGCTCGAGCTTGCCGTCCGGGCCAAGCACATAGAGGCAGCCGTCGTCGCAGCCGAAGAAGAGCATTCCACCGGAGACGGCCGGCGAGGAGCCGATGCCCTTGCCGCTCGGCGTCCGGAACTTGGACGCGCCGGCCTTCGGCTTGGGCGCGAAGTCCTGGACGATGAGGTCGCCGCGGAGCGTGGCCATCACCAGGCGTTCGCCGGCCAGCGCGTTCGAGGTGACGCTCGGCGTGGCCATCTTCTCGTCCATCCAGGACATGATCGTCTGGGGCCGCTCGCAGTCGAAGAGACAGACCACGTCCTTGCAGTAGGACGACTCGCGGGTGGTGACGAGCGTCCCACGCGCCGCCGCGGTGGTCCACTGCACCGGGATGCCCTTGGCGCCCTTGGGCAGCTTCTCGCCGTCGGCCAGCGCCAGGCGCAGGAGTCCGAGCGCCCCGTCGGCCTCCACGCCGCCGACGTAGATCGCCGCGCCGCAGATCGAGGGCGACATCGGCGCCATCCCCCCCGGGCCGCGGCGGCACCAGGCGAGTTCGGCGGACTTGCCCTTGTCCTCGAGACAGACCAGGTCCCAGCCGAAGCTGGTGACCACCTTCGTCCCGGAGACGGCCACGTCGCCACCGCCGTAGTTCGGCCGGTCCCAACCGCCCGGGAAGCCGCGCTTCTTGAGGGACTCAGCCGGCTCGACGTACCGCTTGTAGTGGTCCCAGGTCCACTTCTCGTTGCCGTCGAGGTCCAAGCAGCGCAGCACCGCGTCGAGTGCCTGGAAGTAGATCGAGTCGTTGGCGAAGGTCGGCGCGCTGATGATCGGCGAGCCGACGGAGACGGTCTTCACGACCTTGCCGTCCTTGCAGTCGAGGATGTGGAAACTGCCGGCGGTTGTGCCGTAGTAAACACGACCCTTCGCGACGCAGGGTGAGGAGGTGTTGAAGCCCATGGCCCGATCGCCGTCGGGCCAGGCCTTCCAAACGACCTTGCCGGCCTTGGGGTCGACGCAGTAGGCGGTCCCCATCTGGTCGACGACGAAGGCCAAGCCGCCGACGACGGCCGGCGAGGTCATGACCGCGTCGTCGAGCTTGACCTGGGCGACCAGGCCGAGCGGGAGCGCAAGCGCCTCGTCGGCGGCGTCGCCGGTGTGCTCGCTCGAGCGCATGAACTGCGGCCAGTCGGAGGCGAGGGCGGGAGCGGACGCAAGCATCAGCGCGAAGGCGCCGGTCAGCACGGTGCGCATGGCGTGTCCTCCTGGAAAGCCGGTGGCGTGTATGGGTGTGTGCGTATGTGAGTGTGTGAGTGACGGGGTCCCTCGCCGGCCAATCACGTACCCACACACCCACATACTCACACCCCCTCCGCCATCAACCTCGTCGCCACCGTGATCCGCATGGCCGGCAGGCCCGGGTCGGCCCGGCGCTCCGCCAGGCGGGCCACCGCGGCGCGGGCCAGGTCCTCGACCTTCCAGGTGATCATGGGCGGCATGGCCGCGCCGTTGAAGAGCGGACGATAGCGCTCATAGTGCTCCTCGAGCGCCCAGCCGACCATGTCGAGGTCGCGGCCGAGCACCAGCCCCAGCTTGCGCACGGCGGCGGCGAGTGCCAGGGTCACGTCGGTCCAGAGGGCCAGCACTGCCTTGGGGCGGTCGGGGCGCGAAAGCAGCTCGGCGGCCGCGGCCTCCATGTCCCGCCCGGCCGTGTCGGCGACGAGCGCGAGCCTCGGTTCCAGGCCGGCCGCGGCGAGCGCGCCGACGGCCCCGCCCAGCCGCTCGCGGCTGAAGGAGCTCGCGCCGACCGGTCCGAGCCAGGCGATCTCGCGGTGCCCGCGCGCGAGCAGGTGCTCGGCCGCGAGGTACCCGCCCCGGTAGTTGTCCTGGAGCACCGCGTCGAAGGGCGCACCCTCCGACCAGGCGTTGACGAACACCGCCGGCAGGCCGGAGTTCCGCACCAGGCCGAGCAGCGCGGGATCGGTGGCCTCGAGGACCAGCCCCCAGGTCCGCGCGGTGCGCAGGCCTTCGAGCACCTCCGCGGCGCCGCGGCCGCCGAGGTGGGCGGCCAGCGTCGACCAGCCGCGCCGCGCCGCCGCGGCCTGCAGTGCCAGGTTGATGCTGTTCTGGACGCCGTCGAGCGCCTCGTCGGCGGGGTAGGAGTGCAGGTGGGCGAGCGGGCAGCCTTTGAGCGGGTCGTTGGCCGCGGCCAGCACCCGGCAGCCGCGCCGCGGCTCGATGGCGACTAGTCCCTCGCGTTGGAGCTGCTGGAGCGCCCGCCGCACGGTCATGACCGCCAGGCCGTGCCCCGCGGACAGCTCGCGCTCGGTGGGCAGGAAGTCACCGGCCGCAATCGCGCCCCCCATGATCTCGGCGCGTAGTTTGACAGCCAGAAGAGAACCGGCGCGTCCAGTGCCGGATATGACGGGATTACGTCTGTTACCCGAAAGGGCCACTCTGTGTGAGCTCTCCATGGACTTTCTCCTGAGCTAGTGGTGAGCTATACACCGACAGAGCAGTGTTGTTCGGATGATTAATGATTGAGGTGGAGGCGCTCTGCGGATCCTACTCGCCTGCCGGAGGCGGTTTGCGGCGGCCGGACTTGCCGGCCCTCTTCATATCGAAGATGGCGAACTGCAGCCTGGCGCGGAGGCCCAGGCGGCATCTGCCGGGTCCGCCGCGGTGCGTCAGGAACTGCTCACGGCAGGCGACGGGAAGGGGGCGCAGCAGCCGGACGAGATCCCTCTGCCGCAGAGCCTCAGGAATGTGGCGCTCGGAGAACCTGGCCCGGGCGGTGTCGATGAGGCAGAGGTCGATGCTCTCGCCGCCCGCCGGGCGCATGAGCAGATTGCCGGGTGAGAGGTCGCGGAAGAAGACACCGCGGTCATGGAGGTTCTCCACGAAGGCGGCGACCTGGCGGTAGACGGACTCCGCCGGGATGCCCCTGAAGGCCGGCTCGCCCTTGGCCAGCGCGGCGAAGGCCTGCCGGACGGAGCAGTCGGTGGCGAAGGCCTCACAGACGTAGTAGCTCTCGCGCGGGAAGGAGCCCGGCGCCGACTCGAAGAAGGCGATGGGCCGGGCGGCCGGGATGCCCCGGCGGAGCAGCTCGTGCGAGGCGTTCCAGGCGCGCCGGCCGCGGCTGGGACGCCAGGATTCCAGGACCTTCCGGAGGGACCGGCCGGCGCGCCGGCGCTTGACCACGATGGTCCGCGCCGGGTTGCGCGGGTCGGGGCACGACCAGACCGTGTTGCGCACGTCGCGCAGCACCTCGCGGCCCGCGGCGGACTCCAGGGCCTCGGGGAGCAGCGCGCGGAAGGCGTCGGCGCCCTCCCCTTCCGCGGCCATGTACATTCCGGTCCAGCGCCCGGCGGCGACCTGGCGGGGTCTGGTGCCCGGGCGCAGGCTCACCCGGACGCCGGGCAGCGGCGCGGCCGGGGCTCCGGCGCGTAGCTCGGGGCGGGTCCCCGCCGGCCACAGGATATAGACGGGAGACTCGACCGCCGCCTCGGGCGGGGCGGGCAACTCCCGGCCGTCGCGGTCCAGGAACGAGGCGCCGGCCAGGGCCGCCGGTCCGTAGATGCCCGCCAGGGGCGCCAGGCAGCCGTCGAGCGTCCAGGCTGCGTGCATGGTCCGCCCGCCGCGGGAGAACTCGTGGATCTCGAGCCCCCCGGCGGTGGCGATGGATCGTTCATAGCGGGCGCCGGCCAGCAGCCCCGCCGCCGTCCGGAAGGCGGCGAAGGCCGGGCGGATCGCGTATCCGGAGACCTGCCCGCGGGCCAGGGCGTAGCAGAAGACGTGCGGCAGCTCCGGGTGCTCCTGGGTGCCGTCGTCGATCAGGCCCTCGCGCTGGCCTATGAGCGGGCCCCAGTAGATCCGGTCGAGCGAGCCGGAGGCGGCGGCCAGGCAGCAGTAGCGCGCCAGGTAGTCGGCCTGCTTCTCGGCGGTGTCGGGCAGGATGCGGTCGATCCGGCGCCGGCTCCAGGCCGCATGGGTGGAGAAGGTCCGCCCGACGCCGTTGCGGCGGCCGATCGCCGCCAGCCACGAGGCCTTGCGCACGAGGTTGAAGCGCAGCGTCCGGCCGAGCAGCCAGCCGCCGAGCTTGTGGTCGAAGCGCTCCGGCTCGATGGCCCGCTCGGCGAAGAGGTTGGTGGTGTGCACGTCGGGGAGCCGCCCCGCCCGGCGCATGACGCCGAGCAGGCCGATGTTGTAGATCGGCTCGAAGTCGGTGACGTTCGGCCCGGCCAGGGTCACCCCTCGGCGGCGGCACTCCTCGAAGGCGATCTCCCAGGCGGCCAGGAAGCCGGGCATGGTATACCGGCACCAGCTGCGCCGGTTGACGGTGCTGCCGGCCTCTAGCATCTCGATAGCGCCGCCGGCGGCGTCGAGCGTCCCGGCCAGGAAGCGCCGCCAGGACTCGCGGGCCTCCGCCGCCCCCATCCGGGCGGCCTCGTCCCCGGCCTGCACCGCGTGGAGCATCACCCGGAAGCCGGCGGCGGACAGGCGGCCGAGGAGGCGCAGCGCGTGCGGCGCCGAGCCGTCGGAGGGCAGGTCCAGCCGGACGCAGCGCACGCCGAGTTCCCCCAGCCGGGCGACGAGGTAGTCGTCGCAGGCCGGGTCCGGCGAGGAGGCCACGGCAATGCCGAAGAAGTCGGCCGGCACGTCGCGGGGCCCGGCCGGCAGGTGCGAGACGCCGCGCCACGGCCCGCCCGAGAGCAGGAAGGCCAGGTTGTGGCCGATCATGGCGGGCCAGCCGGGGTGGCGGTCGCAGGATGCCGGGCTCATGGAGGGCAAAGTTATAGCCCGGCGGGGCGGGGGATTCAAGCCGAGGCGGATGGCCGGCCCGGCGACGCCCTGCCCAGCCTCAGCGCACCGGGGCCGACGCGCGGCACTTGACCGGCGGGTGGCCGTAGAAGGCCTTGAAGGCCTTCGAGAAGTGGAAGGCGTCGTAGAAGCCTAGGCGCTCGGCCACCCGGCCGACGTACTCGCCGGCCTTGAGCATCTCGCGGGCCGCCTCCATCCTGCGCTTGCGGACGTAGCTCGCCGGCGAGGTTCCGAACTCCGTGCGGAAGAGGTGGGACACAAAGGACTCCGAGCGCCGGATGGCCCCGGCCAGGTCGCCCGTGGTGATCCGGCCGGAGAGGTTCGCGGCGATGTAGCGCTCCAGCTCCTCGGCCCAGCTGCGGTTCCGGAAGCGGACCGTCTCGCTGCGGACCAGGTGGTCGGTGACGTGCTCCAGGAGCCGGGCGATGTCCGCCATCCGCTCCGGGCTGCACTCCGGCAGCCGGCGATAGAGCCCGGCCAGGGTCCGGCCGCAGCCGGCGGGAGGCTTCCCCTCCGGCGCGCGGAGCTGGCCGAAGACCACCGCACCGAGGTAGATGCCCCGCCCGTCGTAGAGCGGAATGATGCCCTCGAGCAGTCCCACGTGGCAGCGGTA
Source organism: Planctomycetota bacterium (assembly GCA_022703445.1). Classification (GTDB taxonomy): domain Bacteria; phylum Planctomycetota; class SZUA-567; order JAKLDR01; family JAKLDR01; genus JAKLDR01. The sequence continues at coordinate 42,376 of JAKLDR010000024.1, forward strand.
GAGGTGCGCCTTGCGGGCGCCCTTGGCCACCTCCAGGTGCTCGCGGTCGCAGGTCACGCAGGCCCGCTCCCGCTCGGGGCTCGAGCGCAGCCGGCGGCAGAAGGGCGTCATCGGCTTGATGTCGAAGTAGTCGAGCTCCTGCGCCTCCATGTCGAAGAAGGTGATGCGCAGGTCGAAGAGCCGGTGGAGCAGCGCCAGCATCTCGTTGAGCTTGGCGGCCTCGACGATGTAGCGGAGCGCGGGCATGCTCCTCCCTCCCCTTCTCCCATGTATTGGTCTGTGCCGGATTATACATGGGAAAGTGGCCCCGTCCATTCCATTACTGGCGCAGTCCGGGCTAGACTATCGCGAGAGGAGGCAGCCCCACCATGGGCCAGAAGGACACCCCGGGCTCCCCGGTGAAGCCGGAGCGGCTGGCGCTTGCCGGATTGCTGGCCGCGCTGCTGCTGCTGGCGACAGGCGGGTCCGGCCCGGCGGCCGAGCCGCCCAGGGACCCCGCCAAGGCGGCCGCCAACGAGTGGCCGATCATGCACAACCTCGGCCACAGCAACTTCTCGCCGACGACCAAGCTCAAGCCGCCCCTCAAGGTCAAGTGGATGACCAGGCTGCCCGGCAAGTTCTGGACCGGCCCGGTGATCGCCGAGGGCCGCGCCGTGGCCCAGGACGAGTCCGGCTATCTCTTCTGCCTGGACGCCGAGACCGGCGAACTGCTCTGGCGGACTTACACCTTCGGGGAAAGCCAGCCCGGGTACGCGCCGGCCATCTTCGGAGGGCGCGTCTACATCACCGCTCCGCAGTACGGGGAGAACGCCAACGGCATGCGCTGCTACGACCTCAAGACCGGCGGCCTGGTCTGGCGGAAGCCCGCCGGCCGGAGCATGCGCGGCCTCAGCAACTTCCCGGGGGCGTCTCCGCAAGTTGTCGGCGGCCGGCTCGTCTACATCGCCAACGCCAACGACAAGGGCGACGGCTATCCCAACCCGGTCAAGTGCCGGGTGCAGTGCTGGGACGCCGCCACCGGCGAGGCGCTCTGGACCTACACCATGTCCGACCAGCCCTGCCACAACTACAGCCTGGTGGCGGTCGGCGACACCGTCTACGCCTCGGCCGACGACAGCCAGACCGTGGCCCTGGCCCTGGACGGCAAGCCGCGCTGGTCCACCAAGGAGCACGTCTTCAGCAAGAAGGCCAGCTATGTCGGCCAGATCATGTACCGCTCCGGCGAGCTGTGGCTGAAGACCGGCAGTGACGGCAACGCCGGCGCCGACTCTCTCGCCGTGCTCAACGCCGCCGACGGCGCCTTCAAGTACAAGGCCATGTCGCCCATGCAGGCCAGACAGTGGGTCTTCATGGGCGAGCGCTACTTCAGCCGGACGGTGGCCAGCGCGCCGGTGGCCTACGAGCCCGCCACCGGCCGGAAGGCCAAGCCGGACTTCAAGATGTTCGCCGGAGCCGGCTTCGCCAGCGGCTGCGGCCCGGCGGTGGGGGCCAACGGCTATCTGTACGCCGGCATGGGCAACACCTCCGACCCGGCCAAGCCCGGCAACATGTGGTACGCCTGGAACGCCGCCACCGGCGAGCCGGTCTGGAGCTTCCCCAACGCCACCAACTGCTGCCCGCCGCCGGCCATCGCCTACGACCAGCTGTACTGCGTCTGCGGCTCGGACGGGCTCATGTACTGCTTCGAAAGCGCCCAGGGAGGCAAGGCCCCATGAATCGACAGCGGCTCCGCAGCTCGGCCCTCTTCGCCGGCGTCTGCCTGGCACTGGCCCTGGTCCCGGCCGCTGCGGCGGCCGAGCCCGCCGCCGACGAGTGGCCGATCGCCCACAATTCCGGCCACACCAATTCCTCTCCGACCACCAAGCTCAAGCCGCCGCTCAAGGTCAAGTGGATGACCCGGGTCCCCGGCAAGTTCTGGACCGGCGCGGTGGTGGCCGAGCGCCGGGTCGTGGCCCATGACGAAAACGGCTACCTGTTCTGCCTGGACGCCGAGACCGGCGAGCTGCTCTGGCGCCACTTCACCTTCGGGGAGTGCGGCAGCTACGGGTATCCGCCGGCCATCTACGGAGGCCGGGTCTACATCACGGCTCCGGAGTACGGCAAGAACCCCAACGGCATGCGCTGCTTCGATCTCGAGACCGGCAAGCTGATCTGGCAGAAGCCCTCCGGCATTCTGTCCAAGATCCCCGGCGCCGACGGCAGATGCTTCCCGTCGCTGTCCCCGCAGGTCGCCGACGGGAAGCTCTTCTACATCGCCAATGCCAACGCCAAGGGGGGCGCCTATCCCGGCCCCAACCAATGCCAGGTGCAGTGCTGGAACGCGGCAACCGGCGAGCCCCTGTGGAACTACACCATGTCCGAGTCCCCCACTCCGCGCTGCAGCCTGGTGGTGGTCGGCGACACGGTATATGCCTCGGCGGCAGGCCGCCAGACCGTGGCCCTGGCATTGGACGGCAAGCCGCGCTGGTCCACGAAGGAGCATTCCCTGGCGGCCAGCGGAGCCGTGGCCATCGGTCAGATCGCCCATCGCTCCGGCGAGCTCTGGTTCAAAGGCGGCGGGGACGGCAATGTCGGGGACTTCCTGACCGTGCTCAACGCCGCGGACGGGACCTTCAAGCGCAAGGCCATGCTGCCTTTCTATTCGATCCAGTGGGCCTTCATGGGCGAGCGCTACTACGGCCGGGCCAGCGTCAAGACTCCCGAGGCCTTCGATCTCTCCACCGGCCGCAAAGCGAACGTGACCTACAAGGTGCCGAACGCCAGTTTCGGGAGCGGGTGCAGCGAGACGGTTGCAGCCAACGGCTACATCTACGCCGGCTTCGGCAACACCGCCGACGCCGCCAAGCGCGGGAACCTGTGGTGCGCATGGGAGGCCGCCACCGGCGAGCCGGTCTGGATCTTCCCCAATGCCACCAACTGCTGCCCGTCGCCGGCCATAGCCTATGACCGGCTGTACTGGGTCTGCAGCTCCGACGGCCTGATCTACTGCTTTGAGAGCGCTCCGGGAGGCAAGACGCCATGAACCACGACCGACTTGCGAACGCGGCGCTGGCCGTCGCCAGCCTGTTCCTGTCCCTGGGCCTGAGCTTCGCCGCCCCGGCCTCCGCCGGCGATTGGCCGCAGTTCAAGCGCAGCGCCGACCGCCAGGGTTGCGACCTGACCGAACAGGTCGCCCTGCCGGCCAAGCTCTGCTCCTGGTTCGACTTCGGCTCGCCCATCCGGGCCTCCGCCGCGGTGGTCGGCGGCAAGGCCTACGCCGTCTCCAACCGGGGCTTGCTCGCGCGCATCGACCTGGCCGGGAACAAGGTCGACTGGCAGCGGAACCTGGGCGGGGTCAACAACGAGAGCTGCCCGGCGGTGGCCGGCGGCAAGGTCTACGTGGGATCCACGGCGGGCAAGTTCTTCGTCCTCGACGCCGAGACCGGCGCGGTGCTCAAGGAGCACGCGGCCGGGGCGCCGGTGCTGGCCTCGCCCCTGCTGCACAAGGACGCGGTCTACTTCGGCAGCACCGATGGCGTCTTCCACGCCCTGGACCTGGCCGGCGAGCCCAAGTGGACCTTCAAGGTGGCCAACAAGACCGCGCCCGGCGCGGCGGCCGACGCCTCCAGCCTGATCCTCCTGTCCGCCGCGGCCGAGAACGACCTGATCGTATTCCCCGCGGGGCTCGGCCACATCTACTGGCTCCGCGACCAGGGCAAGAAGGCCGAGGAGGCCTTCGTCTACCGCTGGCCGATCGTGCCCAACGTGGGCGGCAACACCGCGGTGGGCGCGCCGACCATCCACGGCGGCAGCGTCTACGTGGGCATGACCGGCCAGGAGGAGCCCGGCAGCCTCTTCAAGTTCCCGCTGACCGGCGGCGACCGCAAGTCCGTCAAGGTGGCCACGGTGCGCACCTCCCCGTCGGTCGACTCCGAGACCGGCATGCTCTTCTTCGGGTCTTCGACCTCGGGGATGTGGGCGATGGGCGGCTCGGGCGACTGGCGCGTGGGGCCCCTGAGCGGCGTGAACTCGTCCGCGGCGGTGGTCAAGAACTGCGTCATCTTCGGCGACGAGAGCGGCGCCCTCAACTTCTGCAAGAAGGCGCGGGACCCGGGCGGCGCGCAGCTCCTGTGGAGCTTCACCCTGCCCTCCGGCAAGGCCATCGAGGCCTCGCCGGCGGTGAGCGGCGGCAAGGTGGTGGTGGGCTCGCTCGACGGCTGCCTCTACGGCTTCTGGGACGGGCCGGAGGTCAAGAAGCCGGTCAAGGTGGCACCGTGACCGGCGTGCCGCGCCGGAACGGAACCGCCGCCATGAATGACACCGGGACGCTGATGCGCAAGGCGGGCGAGGCCGGCCTGGCCGTCCCCGGCTTCAACATCCCCTACCTGCCGATGATGGAGCCGGTGGTGCGGGCGCTGCGCGACACCGACGCAGCCGGGCTCATCATGGTGGCGCGGCTGGAGTGGGTCAAGTTCGGGGCCGGGGGCCTCCGGGCCATCCGCGATGAGTACCGGCGGGTCGGCGACCGGCGCCACACCCGGCTGCACCTCGACCACGTGCCGGTAATCGACGAGGACAACCTCGAGGTGGACTACGCCGCGGTCATCGCCGAGGCGCTCGAACTGGGCTACGACTCGGTGATGGTCGACGGCTCGCGGCTGCCGCTCGAGCAGAACATCGCCGCGACCCGGCGCGTCGTCGAACTAGCACACGCGGCCAAACGGCTCAACGCAGAGGACGCAGAGGAGCCCGGAGGCCTCAGAGGACAGCAACGGCCGGATTCCCCTGGTGACAACAACAGCTCCTCTGCGTCCTCTGCGGTTCCCTCTGCGCCCTCTGCGTTAATACCTCGTGCGTCGGCCGGCGTGCCCGTGGAGGCCGAGCTGGGCGCGGTGCTCGGCCACGAGGCCGGGCCGCTCCCACCCTACGAGGAGCTCTTCGCCTCGCGCCGCGGCTTCACCGACCCCGGCGAGGCGCGGCGCTTCGTCGCCGAGACCGGCGTCGACTGGCTCTCGGTCGCGGTCGGCAACATCCACGGGGCGATCAGTGCGGCGGCCCGGACGGGCGAGAAGCCCCGCGCCCGGCTGGACATCGAACACCTGGGGAAGCTCCGCCAGGCCGCCGGCGTGCCGCTGGTCCTCCACGGCGGGACGGGCATCCCCGGCGACTGCGTCCGGCAGGCGGTCCGGGCGGGCATCGCCAAGGTCAACGTGGCCACGGCCATCCGGCAGCCGTACGAGGCGCTCAAGGAGACGTCGTCGCGGGAGGCACTGGAGGCCGTCTACCAGACCGTGGTGAAGATCGTCCGGGATGAGCTCGGCATCGCCGGCTCGGCCCGATTGCTGGCAGAGTAAGGAGTCCGTACATGGGCGACGCCAAGACCACCTTCGCGCTCTACTTCGGCAACCGCGGCTTCTTCCCGGAGTCGCTCATCGCCGGGGCCCGGGCCGAACTCAAGGCGGTCATCGAGGGAATGGGCTACGGGACGCTCCTGCTCGACGCCGGCGCGACGCCCAACGGCGCGGTGGAGTCGCCGGCCGACGGCCTCAAGTACGCCAAGTTTCTGGAGGCGAACCGCGGGAAGTATCAGGGCGTCATCCTCTGCCTGCCCAACTTCGGCGACGAGACCGGCGCGATCGCCGCGCTGCGCGACTGCGGCGTGCCGATCCTCGTCCAGGCCTACCCCGACGAGCCGGGCAAGATGGGCTTCACCAGCCGGCGCGACGCGTTCTGCGGCAAGTTCTCGGTGATGGACGTCTTCTGCCAGTACGGCCTGCCCTTCACCGCCTGGGAACCCCACACCGTGCATCCCCGCTCGGAGGCCTTCGCCAGCCAGGTCGGGCGCTTCGCCGCGGT
>JAKLDR010000240.1 GCA_022703445.1 Planctomycetota bacterium
GCAACGCCATGCCCCGGATCCTCGGCCGCGCCGGCTACGTCTCACAACTGCTCTGCGACTGCCCCCACCTCTTCAACGCCCGGTTCCAGCACACCTTCACTGCCGCCGAAGCCCTGCGCGGACAGGAGGGCGACCTCCACCGCCTGGCGATGAACCATCCGATTGAGGCCGCCATGCCGCCGGCCAAAACCCGCGCGGGCAAGCACTTCCAGGGACGCAACCTCGTGGACCTGCACCGCTGGCAGAACCGCAACTGGAAGGGCGAGGAGGACCGCTTCCCGCCGCGTACCGCGCGCGCCGCCGTCGAATGGCTCGAGGACAACTGCCGCTACAGCCCCTTCTTCCTATGGGTTGACTTTTTCGACCCGCACGAGCCGTGGGATCCCCCCGAGTACATGGTGCGGCGCTACGACCCCGACTACGCCGGCGACCCCATGCTCCACCCCAACTACGGCTGCGCCGACGACTACACCCCCGAGGAGCTGCGCAACCTGCGCGCCCACTACTGCGCCGAGGCGGAACTGGTCGACCGCTGGGTGGGGCGTGTCCTCGAAAAGATTGACGACCTCGGGCTGTGGGACAACTCGATCGTGGTTTTCACCAGCGACCATGGGATGAGCCTGGGCGAGCACAACCGCACTGGGAAGACGAACATCAATGACGGCGACGCCCGCCTCTGGCCGATCTACCCGGAGATCGCCCACATCCCGTTCCTGATCGCGGCGCCGGGGCTGGAAGGCGGGCGCGGCGTCAAGGGCTTTGCCCAGCCGGCCGACATCCTCCCCACGCTGCTCGAAATGGCCGGCGTCGGCGAAGCCCCGCCCGAGCCGTTCCACGGACGCTCCTTCGCCCGCGCCCTCCGCGGCGAGACGCCCGGCACCGGAGCCGACAGCGCCGTCACCGGGAGCTTTCTGCGCCTCGGCGCCGACGGCAGAATCCCGCCGAAGGCTACGACGCCCGTGCTCTACACCGACGAGTGGATCTACGCCCCGGTCGGTCCCGAACGCCAGCGCCAACTCTTCGCCGCCCGAACCGACCCCGGCGCCGAGACCGACGTCGCCGCCCGACACCCGGACCTCGTGCGCGACCTGCACCAGCGCCTCATCGCCTGGCTTCAGGCCGTGGGCGCCCCGCCTGAGGCACTGGCCGCGCTCCGGGATGGTACCTCCGCTTGAGGGGGCCCTCACGGCGAAGCCCCGAGTCCAGCGGACGGTTCGTGGCCTGGCCGTCGGCAGGCGTCTGGCCGATGCCCTTCCCCTGTGTACCGGCAGAACCATGCCTGGCGCTGATGTCTGGCTCGGCTGCTCGCGCCGCCGATCCCCCGGCAACCTGAGTTCGCGAAAACACGGACGTTTTCACGAACGGAGAGCGCCCGTCCCGCCGGGTGGGGTTTGCGGGGGCGGGCCATGGATTCCTGGGGGGCTGCTCAGGCGATCTGGGTGATGAGGACGAGCGAGAAGGCGAGCACGAAGATGGCCACGGTCTCGACGATGCCGATGGCCATGAGGTTGTTGGTGAAGCCCTTGCTGGTCTCGCCGAACGCGTCGCAGGCTCCGGCGGCGGCCTGGCCCTGCAGCCAGGCGGAGACGCCCATGGCGGTGCCGCCGACCAGGCCGATGATGAGGAACAGCGGCCAGTTCGCATAGGCGCTCTCCGCCTTCCCGTTGATGATGAACATCATGATCATGCCGTAGATGGTCTGCGTCAACGGCGCCCCGGCGAAGACGGCCAGCTGGAAGGGGGCCGGCCGCTCCTGGGCATAGCACTTCTTCCAGGCGCCGATGGCCGCCGAGGCGGCGATCCCGGCGCCCAGGCCCGAGCCGAACGCGCCCAGGGCCATGGCGCAGTAGCCGCCGGCCTTGGTCAACGCCTGCATGGTGGTCACGTCCATGGTCATCTCTCCTTGCGGTTGCGGAGTGGGTTGAACGGCTGTCCGCTCCAAGTCAGTCCCATATGGTTGGAGAACTCCAGCGTGTTGAGGCGCACGCCGTGCACCAGCACGCTCATGAAGCCCAGCGCGATGTTGAGGCCGTGGCCGAAGACGATGACGATGATGGCGGCCGGCAGCAGCCACGGCGAGACGTCGAAGACCATCCGGCCCATGTCGTTGAAGCAGTCGGCGATGTAGTAGCCGGCCAGCCCGACCGCGAAGAGCCGGATGTAGGAGAGCAGATCAACAAAGCTGCCGATGATGCTGAAGGGCAGGTTGAAGACGTCGGCCATGTTCCGCCAGTTGACCCCGAAGCCGAAGACCAGCACCAGCCCGAGGCCGTAGAGGACGTAGCCGTAGCGCGGGAACGGCCCGCGCCCGACCATGAGGCTGACCGCGGCGAAGTAGTTGGCCCAGATCAGCATGCCCCACCCGATGTGGGCCAGGGCGGCAGGCCGGCGGCGGTTGAGCAGCGCCTGCCAGGCATGGGCCGCGGAGAGGTGGGTCACGGCCAGCATGAAACAGATCCACTGCAGGTGCTGGTTCTTCACACTCTCGTCGGTGAAGAAGCTCCACCCCGCAAGCCAGCCCGGCAGGACGTCGGACGGCAGGGCGAACACCGTCCCGGTCAGCACCCCCCAGGCGATGGTGACCAGGCTGAGCAGGATCAGCAGCCGCACCGCCAGGGCGTGCTCCGGCTGGCGGGTCCGCCGCCGCAGCCATAGCCCGGCCCCCAGGAGAAGGGCGCCGTAGCCGGCATCGCCAATGATGATCCCGAAGAATACCGACAGGTAGACCAGCATGATCGCGCTGACGTCCCACTCGCTGTAGGCTGGCAGGATGCCGACCAGGCTGAAGATGGCCTTGGCCGGGCGGAACAGGCGCGGCACACGCAACAGGACGGGGACGCGCGGGTCGTCCGCCGCCACGTCCTGGCTCAGGACGGCCCAGCCGTGCCGGCGGGCGGCGGCCTGCAGCTCGGGGAGCCGCCGTGCGGGCACGTAGCCCTCGAGGTAGAGCAGGCTCCCGGTGGCGGTCATGCCGTCGCGGGCGCGGGTGGTGCCGATGTCGGCGTCGAGATCGGCGAGGGAGGACTTCAGGCGGTTGTGCGAGGGGGCCAGCGCGTCAAGCCGGGCCTGGGCGCGGGCGATCGCGGCCTCGCGGTCGGCGATGTGGGCATCAATGGCGGCCAGTTGCGTCTCCTCGGGCAGGTGGACGTCGGCAAAGGCGTCCGGCACGTGGACGTCGGCAGGGGCGACCAGCGCGAAGAAGCGGCGCTTGCCGACGCGCCCGACCGGGTGCAGCACCGCGCCCTCCGGCGGGGCGGGCAGGCGTCTGCCGGAGTGCGAGCACAACCGGATCTGCAGACCCGAGGCGCGGAGGCGCTCGAGCAGGGCGCGGCTGAAACTGCCCCAGGGTTCGAGTTGCAGCCGGGCCCGGCGCCAGGCGGCCAGCTCCTCAGTGGCGTCCTGGACCGCGGCGTGGGCGGCGGCGGCCTCGTCAATCAGGGTGTCGGCATCGGCGGGGGCGGCCTCGTTCGCCGCCGGAGCTGACGGGACCTTGCGGCCGGCCAGGATGCCGCGCATGTGGACAACCAGGCCGCGGCGCGCGGTCAGGCGATCGAGTTCCTCGGACTGGGGCGGGGAGACCTCGATGACGTGGAGCAGGCCCAGCCCGGCAAGGGCGTCAACCGTCGCGGCACGGTCGGCGGCCAGGCAGACAACCGTTGCTCTGCGCATTTCTTCGATCATGGGGGAGCCAACCGCAGAACCACAATGGCAGATGGCAGATAGCAGATAGAAAAAGGGAAAAACAGAAGAAGCCCAGACACATGCACCGGGCACCAGACCCCGGGTGCCCGGAACCGCTACATCGCCTCCTCGAGGGCACGCACCTTGCCCTTGGCGATCTTAGCCCGGCCCACGGCGTTGGTGCGCTCGTCGCCGAGGTAAATCTGAATGCGCCGGATGTGCTCCTTGGCCTCGGGGATCTTGACCTTCTCGAAGAGGTTGACCCGCTGTGCCGTGGTGCGCAGCTCGGCCTCCAGGGCGTCCAACTGTTCCTGCAGAAGCTGGTGCCGCAGCCGCAGCTCCGTCTCCCGCCGCACGGCGTCGAGGACGTCATCGAGCAGCAGCGGCGTCGCGAACAGGTCGGGCCGGGGCCTGGTGAGACGGACGCCGCCGAAGACCGGCGTCTCGACCCCGGCGATGTTCCGCTGGGTCGTCTCCCAAGCCTCGACCGCGGTCGCCCCCTCGGCCAGCTGTGCGGTGGACTCGTCAAGCAACCCAATCCAGACGTCAAGCTGACGGGCGAACTCGGCCTGCTCCTCTTCGAGACGGGCCACGTCGTCGCGCACACGGCGCGTCTCGAGCGTGAGCTGCTGTTTCTTCAACTGCAACGTCGGAAGGTAGCGGCTGAAACGCTTGAGGGCGTCGCGCTGCGCCTTGAGGGCATTCTTGGTGAGTTTGACTTTGGCCATGGGGGGGGCCAGACTCGGCTGGCCGGTGTCAGGTGTCAGGTCTCGGTTT
>JAKLDR010000241.1 GCA_022703445.1 Planctomycetota bacterium
TTGGGCTCGGTCAGAATGCGGATCAGAGCTGGCTCGTCGAGCGGGGAGAGCGCCGTGACCACCGGGAGCCGGCCCACGATCTCCGGGATCATCCCGTACTTGACCAGGTCGTGGCTCTCCACCTGCCGCAGGATCTCAGAGCGCTCGCCATCGGCCAGGCCGCGGGCCTCGCGGGTGAAGCCCATCATCGCCCGGCCGGTGCGCTGCCCGATGATCTCCTCCAGCCCGTCGAACATCCCGCCGCAGATGAACAGGATGTTGGAGGTGTCCATCTGGATGTACTTCTGCTCGGGATGCTTGCGCCCGCCCTGCGGCGGGATGTTGGCCACCGTGCCTTCGAGGATCTTCAGCAGCGCCTGCTGGACGCCCTCTCCAGAGACGTCGCGGGTGATCGAGGCGTTCTCGCTCTTGCGGCCGATCTTGTCGATCTCGTCGATGTAGACGATGCCCCGTTCGGCCAGCTCCATGTCGAAGTCCGCGACCTGAAGCAGCCGGAGGAGCAGGTTCTCGACGTCCTCGCCGACGTAGCCGGCCTCGGTGAGCGTCGTGGCGTCGCCGATGGCCAGCGGCACGTCGAGGATGCGGGCCAGCACCCGGGCCAGAAGCGTCTTCCCGCAGCCGGTCGGCCCTATGAGCAGGATGTTGCTCTTCTCGATCTCGACGTCGTCGGGCGACTTGGGGCTGGTGATCCGCCGGTAGTGGTTGTGGACGGCCACGGACAACACCCGTTTGGCGTGGTCCTGGCCGATCACGTACTCGTCGAGGCGGCCCTTGATGTAGCGCGGAGCGGGGACGTCCTTGATCCGTTCCCGGCCGCCGCCCTTGCGGGCCCCGATCTTGTCCTGCTCGATGATCGAACCGCACAGCTCCACGCACTCGTTGCAGATGTAGAGCCCGGGGGGGCCGGCCACCAGTTTGGCGACCTCGCTTCGGTCGCGGCCGCAGAAACTGCAGAACTCCATGGGCTCGTCGCCCTGTCCCCGCCCTTTTCGCTTGCCCATGGCAGCCCTCTCAGGCCTGGGTGGTCAGGATCTCGTCGACCAGGCCGTAGGCCTTGGCCTCCTCGGCGGACAAGAAGCGGTCGCGGTCGGTGTCCTTCTCGACCTTCTCGACGGGCTGGCCGGTATGGACGGCCAGGATCTCGTTGAGCTTGCGCTTGAGCTTGAGGATCTCCTCGGCCTGGATGGAGATGTCCGAGGCCGTGCCGCGGAATCCGCCCCAGGGCTGGTGGATCATCACCCGGGAGTTGGGCAGGATGTAGCGCTTGCCCTTGGTGCCGGCGGCGAGCAGCACGGCGCCCATGCTGGCGGCCTGCCCCACGCAGTAGGTGGCCACGTCGTTGGAGACGAACTGCATGGTGTCGTAGATAGCCAAGCCGGCGGTGATAGAGCCGCCCGGGGAGTTGATGTACACGCTGATGTCCTGGTCCTTGTTCTCCAGCTGCAGGAAGAGCATCTGGGCAATGACCAGGCTGGCGGTCAGGTCGTTGATCTCGTCGCCGATGAAGACGATGCGGTCCTTGAGCAGCCGGCTGTAGATGTCGTAGGCGCGCTCGCCCCGGCCGGTGCGCTCGATGACCATGGGAACCAGGCTCATGGGCTTCCCTCCGTGTTCTTGGTGCCCCGTGCGGCCTGCGCCGCCCCGGACACCGGTCAGCTCTTGGCGCCCGCGGCCGCCTTGCCGATCTGCGCCTTGCTGACGACGAAATCGATCACCTTGCGCTCAGCGAGCTCCGCCTTGACGGACTCGATCTCGCCGTGCTCCTCGGCGTGACGGCGGAAGGCGACGGGATCGACGCCGCGCCGGGCAGCCATCTCGGCCAGGCGGCCGTCGACCTCGGCGTCCGAGGCCTCCATGCCCAGCTTCTTGGCCAGCTTCTCGAGGATCAGGAAGGCCCGGAGCTCGCGCTCGGCGTCCTTCCGGCTGACGTTGTGCATCTCCTGACGGGCCTCGTCGGTGAGCGTTTCGCCGTTGATGCCCATCTGGGCCAGCCGGTAGTGGCGGCGGGCCTCGTTGCCGGCGCAGGCGCGGGCCAGCAGCTTCTCAGGCAGCTCGAACTGGACCGCGGCCACCAGCTTGTCGATGGCCTGGGAGCGGACGGCTTCATCCGCCGAGGACTTCTTGTCCTCGACCAGCCGCTCGCGGAGCGAGGCGCGGAGCTTCTCGGCGCTCTCGGCGCCGAGCTTCTTGGCGAGCTCGTCGGTGAGCTCCGGCAGCTTCGGACGCTTGACGTCCTTGAGCTCGATCTCGGCCTGCGCGGACTTGCCGGCGTACTCCGGGATCCGGAAGTTGACGGGCAGCTCGACGGTCAGGCTGCGCCGGTCGCCGGCCTTGGCGCCGAGCAGCTCGGAGGACTTGAGATCGAAGGGCAGACCCAGGACCCGCTCCTCCATGAGCGCCACGGGCAGCTCCTGATCCCTCCAGGCCTCCTTGCCGTCGACGGTCAGCCTGGCCTCGATGACCACGATGTCCTCGTTCTGGGCCGGCTCGCTGACCGGATGGACCTCGGCCAGCCGCCGCAGGATGTTCTTGAGGGTCTTGGCCACGTCCTCGTCGGTGACCTCGTCGGACGGGCGCTCCAGCTTCAGGCCCTCGCAGGAGGGCGGATCGAAGACCGGCTTGACCTCGATCTCGCACTGATAGCTCAGGGCCTTGTCCAGGCTGAACTCGACCTTATCCAGGTCCAGAACGGGCTCGCCGACCGGCTCGAGGGCCTTATCCTTGACCACGTCCCGGAAGGACGCCTCGATCAGCTTGCTCTTGGCGTCGGCCACGATCTGCTTGCCGAACTTGCTGGTGAGCAGGCTGCGGGGCACGCGCCCGCGCCGGAAGCCGGGCAGTTCCGCCTCGCGCCCCAGCTCCAGACATATCGTGTCGTACTGCTCCTTGACCTTGGCGGCCTCCAGTTCGACGCTGATGCGCTTCCTGCACGGGCCGAGGTCGACGACTTCCGCCTTCATGGGAATTCCTCTCCTTGGACTCAAGACCAGGATGTGCGGGCACTTACCGCGGCATCATCATGGAATGACGCCATGATACCTTCGGAGCGGCGAGTGTCAAGCAAATGCTCCCCTTGTGGCCCGGAAGCGGGGGGCTATCATCCCGACCGGACCGGCGACCGGGATCGCCGGGAACCCCGCTTCCCGGGAGAAAGGCAGAAAGATGAGCGAGCAGTCGCAAGGGCCGATCCTGCCGCGCACCATGAGTTCCAGCGAGGTCTACGCCGGCCGGGCCTTCAGGGTCAGGGAGGACGTCATCGAGGCCGGCGGCCGGAGGATGAACCGCCAGGTGGTGGTCCACCCCGGCGCGGCAGCCGTTCTGCCGGTCCTTCCCGACGGGCGGGCGGTCCTGGTCCGCCAGTACCGGCACGCGCTGGCCACGCGACTGCTCGAGATCCCCGCCGGCACGCTCGAACCCGGAGAGCCGCCCGAGGCCTGCGCCCGCCGCGAGATCGAGGAGGAGGCCGGCTACCGCGTCGGCCGGATAGCGCCGCTCGGCCCGGTGTATCCGGCGCCGGGCATCAGCACCGAGATCATCCACCTCTTCGCCGCCACCGACCTCTCCGAGACCCCGGCCCGCCCGGAGCCGGACGAGGACATCGAGGTCGAACTGCATCCCCTGGAAGAGGTCGTCAGGATGATCGCCGACGGCAGAATCTGCGACGGGAAGACCGTCACCGCGGTAGCCCGCTGGCAGTGGAGGGTGGCTCGGTAGCCTCTATCGGCAGATCCTCCGGCCGCGAGCCGCAGCGCCGGTACTGGCTCGGCGCTATGCCCTCGGCGCTCCGGAAGGCCCGCGAGAGCCCGTGCACGCTGGCGAAGCCGCTGCGCCTGGCGATCTCAGTGAGGTTGAGCGGAGAGCCGATCATCAGTTCCTTGGCGCGAGCCACCCGCGCGCGGCAGACGTACTCCCGCGGCGAGAGCCCGAAGTGCCGCCGGAAGAGCTCCCGGAAGTGGCTGGGCGAGAGCTCGCAGAACTTGGCCATCTCCTCGACCTGGACCGCCTCCGACGCGTGGTCGCGCATGTAGGCCGCGGCCTCCTCGACGAGCGGCACGTGCGCGTGCTGCGCCGCAGGGAGCCCCGAGCGTCCGCGGAGGATCTCGGCGACGATCTCGATGATCATCCCGGACAGCCGCAGCTCGCTCCAGGGCTGCGCGCGGCGCTGCTCGGCGACCGCCTCGCGGACCAACCTCCCGACGCGATCATTGGTGTGTCCGCGGATCCGGCCTTTGAGGCCAGTGATCAACGGGTGCCTGACCGGGGGATGCAGCCGCCGACCGAAGGACCGTAGGTCCAGCGTCCCGGCCGGGATGCTGCCCTCCCAGTGGCTGTCGCCCGGCCGGTAAACCAGGTCGAAGTGCACGAAGGGGCAGTCCATGCTCGGCGGGAAGCCCTCCATGTCGTGGGCGGTGTCCGGC
>JAKLDR010000242.1 GCA_022703445.1 Planctomycetota bacterium
CGCCGGTGTAAAGATAACCCATGGCCATCAAGCTAATCCGCACCGACTCCTCCGGCCGGAAGTATTGGCAGGTCGATTGGCGGCCGCAGGGCGCCAAGGGCCCGCACCGGTACCGGACGCTGGTAGGCACGCGACTGGACGCCCAGCGCTTCCTGGATGACCAGCAGGCCTATCGCACCAACATCAAGGCCGGCCTGGCCGCCCCTGCGCGGCGGCTGGCCGACGCCGTCAAGGACTACCTGTCCAGCGCCGAGGCCGACAAGGAAGAGGGCCACCTGAAGAACGTTCGCCGGACGCTGCGAGCGCTGGTGGCCGAGTTCCCGGCGGCGGCCACGGCCGAGGCGGTGACGGCCGGCTGGCTCCGCGAGTGGCGCACGCGCCGCGCAGGGCAATCCGCCCGGAAGGTTTTCCGGGCCGCCGCCGGCGGGCAGCCGCGCGAGCTCGAGCTCGGCCGCAAGGTCAGCGCCCGGACCGTGAACCGCGAGCTGGCCGAGATCCGGGCCTTCCTGGCCCACGAGCTCGAGGAGGACCGGCTCCGCGAAAACCCGGCCGAGCGCGTCAAGAAGCTCGAGGAAGAGGCTCCGCGGGAGCGTTGGCTCTGGCCCGCCGAATACGCGGCCATTTGGGAGAGGGCTTGTCCCGAGATCCGCGACGCGCTCGACGTCTACGTGACCACGGGCCTGCGCTGGCGGGAGCTGGTCGAGCTGCGCTCCGAGGACCTGCGGGAGCTGGACCTGGTCGTCCTCGGCAAGGCGGGCAACTGGCTGACGCTGCCGGTCGGCCCGGAGCTCCGGAGGATCCTCCGGAGGCGCGTGGCTGCCGGAAAGCGGTGGCGCTACCTTGCGAGCATCAGCCACAGGCTGTATGCTCTCTGCGACGCGGCGGAGGTGGAGCGGGTGAGCGTCAAGGCGCTGCGGACCACCTGCTGCTGCTGGCTTCTGGGGGCGGACATGAACCCATACTGGGTGAGCGCCAGGCTTGGCCACGCGAGCGTGCAGACCACCCAGGAGCACTATGCCCTGGTCCCCAGCGATTTCCGCCAGCGCTGGCCCCAGGAGGTCCGGAAGCTGCCCCCGAGGACCCGGAAGCTGCTCCACGAAGTGACAGACATCCGACAGACACTTCCGGTCAGAAAACGTAGCAAAAAGGGCGCGGGTCGTAGTCACCCCGCACCCCCTCAGAGGGAGAATGGTGGGGCCCGTAGCTCAATGGTTAGAGCAGCGGACTCATAATCCTACCGTCTTTCGCTGGGGCAGCAGTGGTTAAGTCCGGGGTGACAGACATCGGGCTGACACCGTTGACGCCCTGGAGGCCCCGTGGTAGACTACCAGAGGCAAGCAATTGAGGAGGCGCATGCGATGACTTCGATGATCGGGAAGACGGGAGCTGGAGCGATCGCCCTGGGCGCGGTGCTGGCGGGGGCGGTTGGGACAACGGGCATCGACGGCGCGGGATCTCCGGCCGCCACGGCCGCGGAGCCAGCAAAGCAGACCAAGGCGGAGCGGATTGAGATCCTGAAGAAGGACATATCGGGAGCCGAGTACGCCAAGCGCAGCGCCGAGGCCGAAATCGAGTCGGCCAAGAAGGCGGGGAAGAAACCCCACGACGGGACCCTTATCAATCAGCGCGTTCTCTCTGCTCGGATCGAATCGGCGCGTACGGAAATAGCCTGGCTCGAAGGCCGCCTGACCAAGGCCGGCGCTGAGACAAGAGCAAAGGCCGCCGAGGAAGCACTGAAGAAGGCTGAAGACGCGAAATCCGATGAGACAGTTATTGCGCCGTTGAAGGCCGAGCTCGATGTCGCCAAAAGGGAACTTGCGGCGGTGGTGGTCTTCGAGACTAAGGGCGAGTTCTAGCGCGCCTCAGGTATCGCCGTAGGTCAGCTTACCCGCATACCGGAAGACGGCCTGGGGCGTGGCGTCTAATGTCCATCCCCTGGAAGTGCCATCGCTCCCCCAAGCCGGACGCGTGGTGGTGCTGCTCGGCCCTGCGTAGTTCGTGCTCTCGACGCCAGTCCCGCCTCCGGCCGTGTACGTCTTGCCCTGCTCGAAGCACTGCAGCTTGTTCTCATCGGTGTCGGCCCAGTCACCGTTGTTGTACCAATTGGTGGACTTCTTGGGCATGACGTAGTAGTCGATCTCCGCATCATACTCGCTGGAGAAGAGGGTCGCTGTCACCTTCGCGATCTTGCGTGCAAGCTGTGCGTGTTTGCTGCCGCTCCATTCGCCCATCCATGCGTAGGCGGCCGGCGGAACGCTCGTCCCCTCGGTCGCTGCGTCGAAAGCCGTCTCGGCGGCCGTCTTGGCCAGTGCGTAGGTGCTGCGGGCCTGGTCGCCGGAGTCACGGGAGGCCTGCGAGCTGAACGCGACGGCGCGATGCACCGTGGTCATCAGCTTCAGGCAGGCCTTGAGTTCATTCCAAAGGTGCGGGCAGACGTAGTCCCCAGCCTGGAATAGGCCGTACTGGGTCGTGTAGCCCCCGTCGCCGTCGGGCACGTGGCGCGTGAACCCCGAGGAGTTCAGCCCGGCCGCGGTCCGGAGGCTCGCGGCGCTGAAGTAGGTGAAGCTCGCCTGGCCGTCGTACCCTCCGGCGTAGCTGTTGTCGTGGAAGATCGCCGCCATGGCCTCGACGCGTTCCTGCATCCAGCGTATCGAAAACGTGTCCGTATCGGCTCCTTCTGCCGGCGGCCAGCTTGATCCTGGCGGAGCCGCCGTCGAAACCCTAAACGGTAGACACCCGGCCACAGGCAGCTTCCAAACACCGCCTCCGCTGGCGATGCGCCAACGCTCTCCTATCGCATAGATGATCTGGTAGTGAAGACCAGCCGAGCTCATGTCGGCCAAGTCGGAGGATTGCGTGTAGTCGGCCGCCCAAGCCATCAGCTATGGCCCCGCGGGTAGTCCCAGACGGCTTGATTCGAGGCGTTGAGCTGCAAGACCTTATACTGACCTGATCCGGATGGCAAGCCACTGCCTGAAGCTACGAGCTGCCCGGAACCGTTCTTCGTGATCGTAGTCCCGTCGACCAGGACCTCGATCTCCCCGGAGCTGAATCCCAGCCCCCCGAGGGACTTGATTAGGGCCTTGATCCCGTCCGCGTCCAGGCCAATGCCCTTGGCGGTGTTCGGCTTGACCTTGGCGGCGTCGCCGGAGAACTCCAGACCGGAGGCAAATGGGACTGGAGCATCCTCGCCACGCAGCAGGGACACGCGCCCCCAGAACTCTCCCGGGACATCCTGAGCCACCCAGATGCCCTTGCCTGCATAGACCTGGACGCCATAGCCGCCTGCCCCCGGCTTTAGTCCGGCAACCAGGGGAAGACACAGACCCTTCTTGGTGCCATTGGTGAGCTGCAAGAACACGAGCACCTTGGCCTGCGGAATCTCGCTGTCGGTTACCAGCGGATCCGGATTCCCGGCGAGCGTCAACCCCCGCTTGGCGTCGTTCCGGACCGCCTTCTTCTCCTCGCCCTCGGTGCCCGCCTGCGAGTCGATGGGCGGCGGGACTCCGCCGAGGTCCCCGGTGCCCAGGCCGGCGGCGCCGCCCGTGGCCGGCCGCACCGGGAAGTTGCCGACGTGGCTCCACAGATCCTCGATCTCCCGCCCCTGGCGGAGGATCTCCCGGCCCACGGCGCGGAGGTCGGACAGGCCCGGGACGTCGACCATGCCGGCCACGTCGACCTCCCAGTAGCCGGTCTGCACGGTGGTCTTGCCGGCGGCGAAGTCCCAGGCCTTCGAGCTGACCACCGTGCCGACCTGCTCGTGCCAGTCGCTGCCGATCTGCTCGAGGTACTGGCCCAGCTCGTACTGGGCCTCGATGCGCTTGTAGACGATCTCGATCTTGGCCCGGGCCTGGCCGTACCAGGCCTTGGCCAGCGCCGCGATGGCCTGCAGCGTGGCGGTGTCGTCGCGCAGGGCCTGGCCGGCGGCCTGCCTGACCAGGCCGCCATCGGTCACCCCGACGATCGTCTCGGCCGCTATCCACCAGTACTCGGCGGTCGGCACGTCGATGACCAGTTCCCGCGTCCAGTCGAGGCCGTCGAACTGGGCCCCGTAGGCCTCCACGCGCAGGCGTTCGTCGGTCTCGCAGCAGACCGTGGCGATGAGCGACTGCCAGTCGAGTTCCGGCTCCTGGTCGGAGTGGTTGCTGCCCTCGAAGTCGCCGGGGATGAAATGCCCCATGGCCAGCTGGTGGTTGATCTTCGAGGCCTTGACCTCGAAGCCCATCTCCGTGTCGAGCATCCGGACCGAACAGCTGCTGAGCTTTTCGGTGTCGTCGCCGTCGGGGTATTCGTCGTTCCGGCATCGATCCACCTGGTGCCAGCGTCCGCCCAGGTCCCGGCCCACGACCAGCGGCTCGAGGAACTCCGGCGCGGCCCCCTCCAGGTTCGACTCCT
>JAKLDR010000243.1 GCA_022703445.1 Planctomycetota bacterium
GAAGAAGGCCCCCGACAGGAAGGGAGTGCTTGTGCCGCTTGGCCCTGGAAGTCAGCTGATAGGCCCGGACGATTTCCTCCACATTCAGACCGCGCGCGTCAAGAGCGTGATCGACAGCGGCAAATAAGGGCGCACGGGAACGGCCGTCAGCCGCTGATCTCCCAACTCCCGGTCTTGCGGCCGCCCACGCGCTTGAGTCTTCCCTGCATTCTCAGCTGGCGCAGGTTCCACTCGACGCCGCGCCGCGAGAGCTTGGTCAGCTTCGCCAGTTCCGGCACGGTCAGGGCGGGTGATGCCTTTAGCAGGGCGACAATGCGCTCGCTGGTCTTTACCACAGTCTTACCCACAGTCTTATCCACAGCACTGTGGTAAAGAGCTGCCGGTGGCTTGCGGCGGAAGATCACGACGAAGCCGCTCTTCAAGTTCCTGAACTCGACCTTCACCCCGGCCTCCCGGCAAGCCTCGTGGATGCGCCTGAGCCCGGAGCCCCAGCGCTCGATGTCGCTCGTGAGGTAGAAGGCGTGGGCGATCATGGGGTTGCGCAGGATGCTGCGTTCCCCGCCCTTGATGAAGTCCCCCGGCGAGTAATCCTCCGGGAACCGGCCGGGGTTGTAGATCTCGATGCGGTCCTTGAACACCGCCACCTCGTTGCCCTTGGGGTTGGAGAAGTCGCGGTGGCAAAGCGAGTTGATGATGGCTTCCCGGAGCGCGCGCACCGGGACCTCCGGGATCTCCTTGCGGCGGCTCCCGGAGAGGTCGGCGCGCCAGTCGATGTGCTCCTTCAGATAGGTCTCGCTCTTCTCGATCAGGTCGAAGAGGTTGCCCCGGAAACTCCGGATGTCCAGGAAGGTCAGCTTGTCGGTGCCGGCAAACACCGCCGCCTGGACCTCGGCGCTGTTATCCGGGCAGAACAGCACCCGGCCGGCGTTCAGCAGGCTCCGGCCCCGGAGCAGGCCCAGCTTGTGAAGCACGTCGCGGGCATTGTCGTACCGGTAACTCATCCTGCCGGCGTCGTTGGCGCGTCTGACGAACCGGCGGACCACCTGCGTACCAACCGCCGCAACCGGGGCGTCGGATGCCTCGCCCTCCCAACCGGAGCGATAGCGGCGTTTCCTGGCCATCAGTCTCTCTATGGCCCCAGGCGCAAGCTGCCTGTCCTCGTCGGCCACGCGCATGTACGCACGGCCGTACGCAAAGTACGGGCTGTCCTCGCCATCGAACTCGACCAGGATGCAGGGCTTGTCGTCCATCACGTGGAACTTGACGGTAGGGTAGACCTTCGGCTCGATGTGCTCGGAGATGGTCCTCGAAACCTCCCGCAGGGTCGCATCCCCGATCTGTTGGCCAACCGGGGTGCCGTCGTTCTTCACGCCGAAATAGACCCGGCCCTTGCCGTGTTTGTTGAGGATGGCGGCGATCGAGATCACGGCCTCTTTCAGCTCGGCCGTGGACTTCTTCAGTTCCAGCGTTTCGGACTCTTTGAGTATCATGACTCCCCACCATTCCTCCGGGCGGTATCATCCACGCCCGCCAGGGCTCTTGCAATGCCCTTCCCGGCGCAGCGAAGGTCGCGCCCGGATAATTCCGCGGCCCTCTTCCCCAGCGCTTCGACCAGCACCCGTCTGCGTTCGTCCACGATCGCCATCTGCTCCCGGAGCACGGCGCGGCCGGTGTGGTTGTAGCAAACGAGGACATCGCCGCGCCCCGGAGCGTGGCCCAACAGGTAACGGATGACCCCCGGCGACAGCCTGGCGGCCTCGCAGTCCGTCTCCATGAGGTGCCGTGTGTCCTTGGGCGTGGGTATGCGCCTCAGGCCGGCCTTGCCCGCCGCCCTCGCCAGTTCCCTGGCTATGTCCCGGGCATCCACGGCACCGGCCGCCGCCCAGACCACCTCCGAGATCTGCTCGAGGCGTTCCTTGTCGGGCCGTTTACCGGATCCCGTGGTCTCGATCATGATGCGCCGCTCGAACTCGCCCGCCAGCACGCCCTCCGTTGCGTCGAGGATCGCCGGCTGGGCCCGGTTCTCGAAGATCCAGCGTTTGACGAACAGCGGCCCGGCAGTCCGCGCCAGGAAGGGCCGCAGGCAGGCGGCAAGCACGCTCGTGACCGGCCAGGCCTTGCCGCGCTTGCCCTTGGTCTGGTAGCCGGTTGCGGACCGCGAGACCATGTGCAGAAACGCGTTGGAGTCGTCGTAGTCCGAGCGGAGGATGTGGCCGAGCTCCGATGGCCGTGGGCCGTACAGGAAGAGCGGCGCAAGGACGCCCAGGGCGTAGGCGTCGAGACCGGCCGCGATGGCCGCCAACTCCTCGTGGGTGACGGGAGGATCGGAAACGCCGTTACCGCACCTCGTGGCGCTGCCGACCAATCCGGGCATCATCGGGTTCCGGAATGCCGGCGGCGCAAGGGGTGGGTTCCTCAGTATGGCGTGCTCGATCACGCTCCAGAGCAGGCGCTTGGTCTCGCGCTTCAACGCCTGGCTGAGCGGCTGATCGGGGTTGTCGGGAGTGACAGGGCCGCCATTGCGCGTCGCGCGCAGGCTGTCCAACCACAGCGCAAACTCCTCGCACCAGTGGGTATCCAGCTGGTGAATGAACCTCCGCCGCCGGCCCGCGGCAGTCTCCCCGGCATACTCCACGATCTTGGCCAGTTCCGACGCGTACTTGCTGATGGTGGCGCCGCAGACGTTGGGAGAGGCCTCCTTGGCGGCCAGGTAGAGGTCGCAGGCTTCCTTGACCGTGGCCGGCTGAAAAGCCGAAGCAGAGGCCGAGCAGCTGGCCAGGTCGCGGTTTATCTCCGAGGCTCGGGCCACGGCGCGGCTCATGACGTCCCCCTCCGACGCCTTGCCCACGGGCTCCCAGTGCTGCCGCTTGTCTTGGCGCCAGCGGAGGATGATGGTGCGGTTACGCTCGACAACGCCTACCCGCCCCACGCAGCCGCCCGGGAACCCGGTCAGCTCCACCTTCCGCTGCCGGTACCGCGCGCGATAGCGCGACCAGGGGACCGCCCGGCGCTTCATGCCCTGGGGTTTGGCTTCGGACAGGATCATTCGCCCACCCCCCATCGAAGCTTACCTGGCCAACATCACCACCATGGAGCCAAGCATCGCCCGGACGACAAGAAGCGCGAGCAGGCAGACCAACGGCTTGGCTTCCGCTCGCAGCGTCCTGTTCCAGAGCGCGTGAATCTTCCGGTCGAGCACCGCGAACATGCCGTCCACGAGGGGCCTGCCGGCCTCATCGAACCGCAGAAGCCACTTCGTCGGCCACTTCACTACCAGAACGCGAACCAGGACGAACGTGGCGGCGATATCGACCAGGGACAGCGCGAACCAGCCGATCGCGCCGATGACGAAGGCCATGGGATGCATGGGCTGCCCTCCGGCTAGGGAAGCCTCAGGTGGCGCCCCAGCTGCTCGAACTTGGCGACGAGCCGCTGCTTGCCGTTCTTCTGGCCGATGAAGCAGTACCTCGGCTGACCGTCGGGGCCGACGGAGGCGATGGCTTTGAGCAGATCCTCGTTGACGTCTTCCGGACTGCCGCCGATGCCGATGGTGTCGATGGTAACCGCCCTCGCCTTGAGCCTTCCGGCCACGGGCGGGGGGGCGTCGAGCACATCCTGGCCGTCGGAAAGCACGACCAGCCTGTGGGTCACGGCCGCACCGGCCCCGATCGGCGTAGGGCGCGCCTCCTCCTCGAAAAGGTTCAGCCTGGCGAGCCAGCCCAGCCCGCGGAACGTCGACCCTATGGCTCCGCCGGACTTGATCGACCGCTCGACCATCTCGAGGCCCGACTCGATGTTCGTTCCCCCCTCGCTCTCGAGGCGCGAGATCGCCGCAGCCAGGGAGCGGTATTCGGCCCCGACCTCGGCGGGCCGGTGAACCACCTTGGCCGAATCGCTGTAGGAGACCACGGCCACGTGATCCTGGGGATGGCTGGCGCGCTTGACGTTGAGGAGCGCGGTGGCGGACTCCTGCGCCGCTCCCAACCTGGTCGGCGGCCAGTCGGGGCTCTCCATCGACCCCGACACGTCCAGCAACATGTAGAGCACCTCCACCACCAGGCAGGCCGTGTAGCCCCGCCCTTCTTCCTGCGCGGGACCGGTGCCAGCCTGGGGACCAGCCGCGAATTTCATGTACGCGTTCATGCTCTTCTCCTCGCTAGGCGCCGGTGTTGGCGCCGACCGGGGCCGGGACCTGGCCAGCGCCGTCACCCGGGGACGGCGCCTTGGACGCGTCGTAGTGGATCTCGACCTTGGCGCTCTTGCCGCAGCGCGGGTCGTAGGCGGTCGCGGTCAACATGCCGTTATTGTCGATCTTGAAACGGACCTCGATGGTGTG
>JAKLDR010000244.1 GCA_022703445.1 Planctomycetota bacterium
GAAGAAGATCGTGCTCTTCGGCGGCGACGACCTGGCCCGCTGCTTCGACGACACCTGGGTCTACGACTGCGCCAAGCGGACGTGGAGCAAGGTCGAGACCAAGGGTGCGCCGGCCGCCCGCGCGGCCCACGCCATGGTCTATGTGCCCGATCAGAAAGTCATTCTGCTCGCCGGCGGCTACACCGGCGGCTGGCGGCCGCAGAAGGACGTCTGGGCCTTCGCGACCGCCAAGGGGGAGTGGACCAAGCTCTCGCTCGACCTGCCCACGCCGGCCGGGCACGCCTCGGCCGACTTCGATCCCAAGCGGGGTCTCGTGGTCATGGCCGCCTATCCCGGCACGCGCGGCAACAACAAGATCCCGGTCCTGACCCTGAAGTTGGACCTGGCCGCCGCGGGGAAGGCCCCGGCCGATCCGCCGGCCAACCCGAAGTCGGTCTACCACTGCAAGGTCTCGGGTGGCGGCAAGACCGGCACCGACCTGCCCGACGAGTGGCTCGCCGGCGCCGCGGCGCCTGAGGATCCGGCCAAGGTCCGCGCCGAGCTCAAGTCGCTCCCGGCCAACACCTGGCGGCAGATGAAACCGCCCAAGACGGTGCGCGAGCGGAACTGGGGCTGGTACCCGTACGACGTCCGGAACCACCGGGGCTTCGCCTGGGGCGGCGGACACTCGGCCTACGCCGGCGCGGAGGTCAGCGAGTACGACGTCCTGACCAACCGCTGGCGGGGCATGGCCGACCCGACCAACTACAACCCGATCTGGCTGCACGGCATGGTCGGCGGGCCGCCGGGAGTCTCCTTCGGCGGCTGGAGCCTCCTGCCCACCCACGCGCGCAAGAGCTACGGGGTGGACCCGCTCTCGGATCACCTCATCACCTACGTCGGAGACCTCTACAGCATCAAGCACCACATGTTTGTTGGCAACATCGGCGTCTGCCCGGGGAAGTACGGCGTTTCCAGCCAGGTGGCCTTCGTCACCGCGCCGCACGGCCTCTACGCCTACAGCGGCGGGCTGCTGGTCCGCGCCGACGTCAAGGGCGGCCGCTGGGAGGAGATCGCCAAGGGCGGCCCCGGCCACGACGAGGGCTGTTTCCTGATCCACGACTCCAAGCGCGACCGGCTGCTGCACTTCCGCTCGGACGGGAAGGGCTGCTGGGCCTTCGACTTCGGGACCAAGGCATGGGCGGAGGAGAAGCCCGAGGGCAAGGTCCCGCCTCTGGTCCTGGGCGACGGCACCTACGTGCCGGAGCTCGACGCCGCCGTGGTCGTCTTCTCGGAGGCCAAGGGCGCCCCGGAGAAGATCTACTTCTACAAGTGCGCCGAGAAGAAGTGGTACACGGCGCCGAGCGAGGGTGACAAGTTCAACGGCGTACACGACAACGCGCGCGACTGGTCGGTGCACTGGGACGGGGAGCTGGGCCTGCTCGTGCGCATCACCCCCAGCGGCTTCGCCGAATGGATGAACGTCCACGTCATGCGCCTGGATACGGCGGCGCTCAAGCTCACGCCGGTCGAGTGATCCGGAGGTTCCAATGATCTTACGAGTCATCCCTGTCGCCCTCTTCGTCGCCGGGCTGCTGCCCGTCTCCGGCCGCGCCGGCGAAGTGCCGGCCAACGCCTGGACGCAGCTCTCCGACGGCGCGGGGCAAGGCACCGGTCCGAGCCCCTCGCTGCTGTGGCTGGCCGACGCGGACGCCGCCATGGTCGGGCCGTTCATGTCCGAGAAGCGCAAGAACAGCCCCGCCCAGATCACCATGACCTTCGCCGAGCCCAAATGGGCCGAGCGCCTCGGCAGTACCCCCGCCGGCTGGATCGCCGACATGTGGGAAAGCCCCAAGGACCACGTCTACCTTCCCGGGATCAAGAAGGTCCTCTACGTCCGGCAGGAGTGGAGCTATTCCCAGAAGCGTCCGGCGGCCGGGTGGATGGTGGACCCCTCCGACTGGGCTTGGACGCCGATCGAGGACCCGATCTCGATGAGCGACCGCTCGAAGGACTTCGAGCCGGCCGGCGGCCGCGACGGGCTGCGCCTGCCCATCTGGGGGGCGGTCTGCTACGACGCCCACAACAAGGAGGCCGTCTCCTTCGGCGGCGGCGGAGTGTGGGGGAGGGTGGGCAAGGAGAAGGAAAAGGTCGCCGCCGGCGACTGGATCTTCGACGAGGCGGCCAAGTGCGTCCGGCGGCTCACCGCCGACGACGGTGGCAAGATCACGCAAGCCCGCAAGTGGTACCCGGGCCACTGCGGCACGTGGCTGTTCTCCGAGACGGAGAAGAAGTGGCGCGCGCTCGAGCAGCCGCTCGGCCAGCAGCCCTCTGGGCGCATCCTGCCCGGCATGGCGTATGACGCCGGCGAGAAGAAGATCGTGCTCTTCGGCGGCGACGACCTGGCCCGCTGCCTGGGCGACACCTGGGTCTACGACTGCATCAAGCGGACATGGAGCCGGGTGGAGACCAAGGTCGCGCCTATGGCCCGCGCCGGGCACGCCATGGTCTACGTCGCCGACCAGAAGGCCGTGCTCCTGGCCGGGGGCTACGCCGGCGGCTGGCAGGCGCTCAAGGACGTCTGGGCCTTCGAGACCGCCAAGGGCGAGTGGCGGCGGCTGGGGCTCGACCTGCCCGCGCCGGCCGGCGGCGCCGGGGCCGACTACGATCCCAAGCGCAAGCTGGTGATCATGGCCTCCTGTGCCGACCCCCGGGGCGGCAGGAGCGTCCCGGTTCAGGCACTGCGCCTGGACCTGGCCTCGGCCCCCAAGGCCGAGCCTGGCAAGTCCGATCCCCTTCTGGACTGGCACTGCAAGGCCTGGACCAGCTGGGGGTCGCTGCTGCCCGATGAGTGGGAGTCCGGCGCCAACAAGCCCGGCGACCCGGCCGAGGGCCGCAAGGCGCTGGCCGCGCTCCCGGCCAACACCTGGGTAGCGCGCAAGCCGCCGGCCAATGTCCCCGCGCGGGGCTGGGGGTCCTACGTCTACGACATCAGGAGCCACAAGGGCTTTGCCTGGGGCGGCGGGCACAGCACCTATCCCGGCGCGGAGATCAGTGAGTACGACGTCATCGCCAACCGCGCCCGCAGCATGGCCGAGCCGACCAACTACAACCCGATCTGGCTGCACGGCATGGTCGGCGGCCCGCCCGGAGTCAGTTTCGGCGGCTGGAGCCTGCTGCCCAGTCACGCGCGGAAGAGCTACGGCGTCGACCCGCTCAGCGACTCGGTGATCACCTACTCCGGCGACGTCTACAGCATCAAGCACCACAGCGTGATCGCCCATATCGGTCCGTTCCCGCTCGACTGGGGCGGGCCGAGCTATCAGGTGGCCTACGTCACGGCCAAGCACGGCCTCTACGCCTACGCCTGCACCCGCAGCAGCAAGGCCCGGAGCGTCGTGGCCCGCGCCGACGTGGCCAAGGGCGTCTGGGAAGTGGTCGCCGAGGGCACCATGGGCGGGCACGACGAGCACGACTTCCTGGTCTGGGACGCCAAGCGCGACCGGCTGCTCTACTTCAAGTCGAAGGAGGCCGACGTCTGGGCCTTCGACTTCGCGACCAAGCAGTGGGCCAAGGAGGAGCCGGCCGGCAAAAAGCCCCCCAAGGCGCTCGGCGACGGCACCTACATCCCGGAGATGGACGCCGTGCTGCTGGTCTTCGGCCAGGGGCAGGAAACCATGTACTTCTACAAGTGCGCCGAGAAGAAATGGTACACCGCGCCCTATCAGGGCGATGCCGCGGGGCGCGGGAACTCCACCAGCCGGGACCACTCGCCGATCTATGACCCCGAGCTCAAGATCGTGATCCGGATGTTCGAGCCTGGCAAGTGGATGGGCGTGAACGTCATGCGCCTGGACCCGGCGGGGCTCAAGCTTACGCCGGTGGAGTGACCGCGAGGAGTAGCCCAATGAGGACCGCCCTGCTGGCCGTTGCCTGGTCCGCCGTGCTGGCGACCTCCGCAGCTGCCGCCGACTGGCCGCAGTACATGCGCGACCCGGCGCACACCGGCGACGCGGCCGACGAGGAACTGCCGCTGTCGCTTGGCCTGGTCGCGCGGGTCAGGCTGGATGACGCGGTGATGACGTCGCCGGCCGTCGTCGGGGGACTGGTCTACGTCGTCGACCAGATGGGCACCGCCTATTGCGTCGAACCCAAGGCCGGCCGCATTGTCTGGAAATCATCGCCGGATGGTGACAGGGCCATGGGCTCGAACACCTCTTCGCCCTGCGTGGCGAAGGGCCGGATGTACTACGGCACGACGGCGGGAAACTTCCACATCCTCGACTGCAAGGACGGCAAGATAGCGAAGTCCGTCGCGGTCGGCATGCCCATAGTGAGCCCGCCGGCCT
>JAKLDR010000245.1 GCA_022703445.1 Planctomycetota bacterium
TGCCTCTTCTGGGGAGGGCGCGGGGATAGCCATGATAACCAGAGCGCTGGTGGTTGAGGACGACGACCGGGCAATGCCGAGCGTAGAGGACACCCTCTACTCGCTGGGGCATGAGCACCGCTGGGCGCAGAGCCAAGAAGAAGCCCAGAAGATGCTGCAGGCCAGCCAGTTCGACTACGTGCTGATGGATCTGGAGATCCCGGCCAAGTCCGGGCGCGGCGGGGCGAGCGTCCAGTACGGCCTCAACCTCGCCGAGCACATTCATGCGACCAAGGGGCCCGGCAAGCTGCCGATCATCGTGATGACCGGGCACGGCGTGAAGTGCCTGAACATGGTGGAGCCGCTCAAGGCGGCCGGGGCTAGAGAGTTCATTACCAAGCCCTTCCCGGACACCGGGCGAACACTGGCTGATGTCATCAAGGCGGTCCTGAACAAATCGGCGCCGGTTGCGAAGCCACAGGGTCGGCCCGTTGGGAAACCCCAGCCATTTCAGGGTGGGGAGATGGTCTTCTACCCGGACCGCGTCGAACTCCTGGGCGTGAGCATCATCAGCGACAAGGGGTCCGAGCGGTCCATCAAGGTGCTTGGCTCGCTCCGGCAGCAGGATGCCGGCAGGTTCGTGCGCCGGTCGTCGGCCCGGCTGGAAGAGGTCGTGGGCCAGGACGCCAATATCCGAGGCTGCGTCCGGACCATGCGCGAGAACATCACCAGGCGCCTGCGCGAGGAGCTGAATATCGAGTGCGGCAACTGCGATGTCATTGACCACAGCCAGCAGGGCTATTTCCTGAAGGACTGGATCGTAGTGAGGGATGGCGCCGGCGGCGCCGCTGCGCAGCCTCCGCCGGCAGAACCCGCCGGCGGTCCCCGTTCAGCGGACAACCACTCGGTCGAGCGGCAGGAGTGGGCGTTGCAACGGCTGCGCGACGGCAAGACGCTTTGCCGGGAGGACATGGAGAAGGAGTTCGACATCTCGGAGCGGACCGCCAAGCGCGACCTGACGGAGCTTGTCAACCAGGACAAGATTGAGTTCGTGAAGAAGCCGCATCCGGGGCAGTACCGCCTTCTGCGCGGATGAGGCGCAATCACAGCGTCTGTGCTTGACGCCGCGTAGTAGCTTGGCGACCATGCGGCCCCAGTGGTCTTTGATGAGGAGAACAGCATGCCCAACATCGGAGCCCTGCTGAAGGAAGAAATCCGCCGCTTGGCCAAGCGGGAAGCCCGCTCGCTGATGGCCAGCCTCCGCAAGGACAACGCCAGGCTCAAGCGGACGGCAGCCCAGTTCAAGCGCAGCTTGGCGGCTTTGGAGCGCAACACGCGCCGATTGGTGGCCGAGGCCGATGCCAGGCTCCAGGCTCTTGGCCCGCAAAGGATGTCTCGCTCGACACCCTGCCCGGCGGTTGGCGGACGAAGCTGAGCACCACAGCGCGATCCCCACGGGCCAGAGCCTCGCGGAGCACGGTCAAGCGGGCCTCGATACCGGGTGCCTCGCGCGAATACTGGTACTGCCGGAGGCCACACCGTCCGCCAAAGACCAGAACGGGCAAGAGGAACAGAAGCCACAGAAGCCACCATGTTCGCCGTGCAGTGGTGGCGTGCTTGGCTGGCTGGTCAGCAGGCTCCGGCATCAATTCCTCCACCCCCATTCTCCCCGCCCCCGAGCCTCGGAGGTTACGGCTACTCCCGCAACAAGTCGCCGAACGGCAGCGGGGCCTTTCCGCTCCGATTGTCCACGAAGTAGACGCCGGTCTGCTCGTCGACCATCACCGTGGCCTGGACCACCCGCGCCGGGAACGGGTCGGTTATCCGCTTGACGAACTTGACGAAGTAGCGGCCCTCCGAACGGACAACCTCGGCGGGGCAGTCGGCCGGCACCTCGCGGCACCGAGAGGACTTCCGAGCGTGGGCGATGGCCTCGGCCTCCGAGTTGACGGCCCGGCCCGAAGGATACATGGGCGCCAGGGCCTTGCCACCTCTCTCAGCCAAGCGCTTGAGCACCTCGACCACCTGGGGGTTGACGAAGGACACTGGCTCCGTGCCACCCGTCGTGAAGCGTCCGCCAAAGGCTTCGCCGCGGAAGCAGAGGGTCCAGCCGGGCTTGACCTGGATGTAGAGCCCCCGCGTGCCGGACGGTTCCCACTTCTCGTCGATGCTGTCGCCGCGGTAGATGGTCGCGGTCACGGGCATGGACGGAAGCTCGACGTGCCGACCTAGCCGGACCGGCCCCGTCTCGCCCTCGGATCTGTAGCCCTGCCAGGCAATCTCGAACTGAACTTCACGGCTGTGCTCGCGGAGCGCGTCGAGCAGATCTTTGACGTCCTGGGCATCGGTCAGCACCAGTCCGTCTTTTTCCCCGTCGCCGTAGGCGATTTCCGACACTTTCGCCGGGTCGAGCCCGACCACGGGATCAAAGCACACCAAGCTCCGCACCGAGACCCGGACAACCGAGTCCATCAGACGGTGCTCGGTCACCTCCTGCTCACCACCCGCCTTAGTGCGGGAGTAGGTGCGCACCTCGGCCTTGCCGGCGGCCACGATGTCGCCGACCTCGCCAGAGGCCATCATGCTGGCCAGCACGCCGGTGAGGACCGGATATTGATCGGCGAGCTTCCGGGCCTCGCTGCGATGGCCTCCGTAGTTCCTGGCGGTCGGTGCCGGTCTCGCCGGACCGCAACCGGCGGCGAGGAACAGCCCAGACAGAAGCGACACGACCGCGACCACCGAGAGTAAGCGCGTGTCGGCGTGATGGCGGAGACGAGACAATATCCCGGCTGCGTTCATGATCCACCCTCCCATGGCCCCTTCTTCCCCGCCCCCGCGGTCGGCGCAAGACCAGGGGTGGCCTACAACGAGACCCAGCTCCCTGCCGTCCACGCCGCCATCGGGCGCCAGGTGCGGAGGGGCGGGGCGGCCTGCGCAATGGTCTCGGACATCAGCTTCTCCGAAGCGGTTATCCACGCGCCAAAGCCCGGCGCCGTCTATCTCGGATTGCTCTGGAAGTAGGCGCGGCGTGCCGTGCGGTCATAGACTACGTGGTAGCCGCCGCCGTTCTCCCCTCTCTTCTCGTCGTACAGGCCGTCCGTTATGTGGGCTCTGCCATAGCTCGGCGCGTCCTCCACGAAATAGTTGTACCTCATGATGCTCTGCGGCTCACGGATGTCCTTGAGCTCCCACCTCGACGCCCATTGCCTGAACCCGTTCTCCTCTATATCGAATTCGAACGCCGTGAATGAGTAAGCTTTGTAGTATGAGACTCTGCTGGCTCCCGCCGGAAGCCAGTTGACAGACTGCACATTCTCTCCAACTTTGGGGTGCGCGTTAAGCCAGCACACGCCGCCCAGCCAACATCCCATCCAGGTGAATGGGTTGAACAATACTACGAGACCCACGATGATCGCCAGTCTGCGCCGGCGCGATGGCTTGGCTGGTGTCGGCTCATTCACGACCGTCATTTCCCAGTTGGCCCCTCATTGCCCACCTCCGGCCTCATCCACAATCCATTTTCCCCGCCCCCGCGGCCGGCGCAACAGCAGGGCTGGCCTACTTCCACGCCGCCATCGGCCGCCAGGTGCGGAGGGGCGGAGCGGCCTGCTCAGTTGATTCCGGCATCAGTTCCTCCGTCGCCATTCTCCCCGCCCCTCGGCGCGGCGCAAGGTTCAGCCTATTCTCCGAGTCCTCCATCAATCTTTGCGTATGGGGAGCGGGTAAATGCTTCTTTCCTCGACAGAAACCGATGTCGTCTCAATCGCAGGATCATACTTGCCTGCAATTGCTTTCCACCAAATACTATCGTTGTCATTGTTCATCGCTACACGAACCTCCAGGTAGTGACCATCGAGTTGCCAGACTGCCTTCAGACGTGGAAACATTATCTTGTCCTCGTAGCAGTACACCCTTGGCCTTTGGCCCACTGCAGCGGAAATGCGTTGGATCGATGACCAATAGAGCGACGCAATGGCCGCACTGGTCATATCATCTGAGTATGTGTTCCTTCCATCGGAGTATAGGACTGTTCCGGGCTCCGCAGCCGGAATGCTCTTGAATCCACACATCGGTGCGATGGGATCGTTAGATTTCAGATACCAGATGCACGATATGGCTAACCCGATAAATCCCAGCGCCAGCAGCATCCCCGCCGTCCACGCCGCCATCGGCCGCCAGGTGCGTAGGGGCGGGCTGGCCTGCTCTGTGGGCTCCGTCATCTCTCCTCCGCCCTCAGCTTACCCCGCCCGGCGGTGGCGCGCAAGCTGGCCCACGACGCAGCTCCTCGCCGTCCACGCCGCCATCGGGCGCCAGGGGCGGACGGGCGGG
>JAKLDR010000246.1 GCA_022703445.1 Planctomycetota bacterium
CGAGATC
This sequence comes from Planctomycetota bacterium, assembly GCA_022703445.1. Lineage (GTDB taxonomy): Bacteria > Planctomycetota > SZUA-567 > JAKLDR01 > JAKLDR01 > JAKLDR01. The sequence continues at coordinate 8 of JAKLDR010000246.1, forward strand.
TGGCTCTCGGTGATACCGATGTTGTCGGTGTGGCCGACGATCTGGGCGACATCATGATCCTTGAGGATGGGCCGGCTGCGCGCAGCTACCCGCATCCCGGCCAGATCCACCACCACCGGGTGCGGCCAGCCGCCCAGCTCCATCGCCCCACCCGTGTAGGCCACCATCTGGAAGCGCCGGAGCTTCCGGGCTACGAGCGACCCCTCGGCCTCCATGGCCTTGGCCTCCACCGCCTGCCAGCCGGTCACCATCGACTCGATCCGAAGCTGCTTGCCCATCCCGCTCGCCCTCCCGCACCCCGCCGCGCCAAGCCGCAGATCAAGCCGCGGCATCAGCCGCCTCTTCCTCGTCGCCAACCTCCACCAGCACCGACTGCTTCGCTGGCGCTGCCTCCGCTACCGTGATCCCGAGTTCCTTCAGCAGCGCGACTTCCTTCGCCCGCTGGCGAACCTCGACCTCCCAGTCCCGCCCCTGCCTGGCGTGCTCCACCGCCAGGGTCGTGGTGTGGTTCCGCAGCCTGGTCTCCTGGGCGTTGGCTTCCTTCGCCGGGTCCACATGCTCGTGGCCGTCCCAGAACCACTGGTGCGACCAGTCGGTGCTGATGAGTCGCGCGCTCTGCGGCAGCAGCCCGTCGATCAGCACCGCCTCGCGTGCCCATGCCTGGAAGATGCGGTCGAGGATCGCTCTGCCGATATGCGCCTGGTCCACCCGGATCGACTTGAAGTAGGTCTGGTGGTCCAGGCGGCCGGAGGCGTAGTTGTAGCCCGAGGAGTTGCCGGCGGCGACGTTGAAGGGCATGTTCAGGCAGCGGGCGATCTCGTTCAGAATCTCATGCTTGAACTCCGCATAGGTCGTCGCCGGCTGCTCGGCGTGCAGCTGCCCCATTTTCCAGCCGCCAGGCATGGTGACGAGCATACGCCGCTCAAGCTCAATCGTGTCCATGGCTTCGACTGCATCCGCCTCGCCGTTGGCCGGCGAATCGGTATAGAGAATGCCCGCGAAGTCCGCGGCGCTCTCCGCCGCCGCAATCACGGCCAGGGTGTACCGGCGCAGCTGGGCGAACAGAGGGAGGGCTGGCGTGATCTCCGGTACACCCCGGCTCTGACCCGGGCGGTCAGCCCGGAAGTAGTGCAGCATCGATGCGGCCTGGACCCGGTCGTACTGGAGCCCAAAACCGCCGGTCAGGTCGCCGGGATGCTCCTTGAGCACGTGGTACTCGACCGGGTTCCCGAAAGCGTCGAACACTATCCCGTCAACCGCGTTCTCCATCGACAGCTTGAGCGTCGGCGAGGTAACCTGGTCCGCCTCCACCAGCCGCAGATCGAGCTTCACCTTGTGGGCCATCGCCGGATTGCTGGTCAGGATCCCGAAGGCTTCGCCGTCCTCCGCCCGCGCCATCCGCATGGTCCGGAGCTTCTCGGCCAGGTTCCCCGCCGCCGCCCAGTCCGAGAACGACCGCTCCACCGCCTGGTTGACTGCCGGGTCGGCTGCGAGCATCTGCAGCCTCGGCCCCGTACCCACCACGTCGTTCGCCAGCGTCAGCACGATCCCGCGGGCATAGCTGTTGTTGGCCACCTCGTACCGCGAGCGGTTCCGCAGAATGCGCCGGATCTCGGGGCTGGCCGCCGCGTTCGCCGACAAGCCATCGGCGTTCGCCCAGTGGCGGATGTTCTCGGGGTTGGTGGCCGCCGCGTCGTACCGGCCGCGCAGCAGCTTCATCAACCGCCGGTCGGCCCCCCGGAGGCGTAGGGTGGGCTTGCCCATCAGGAGGTGCTTCAGCCACCCAATCATCAGTCCGCCCCCGGGGGGACCATCTTCGTGCGCCGCAGGGAGAATCCGCGTGCGCGGGAGGCCTTCTTCGATTCGAGGTAGCGATCCGCCTCGATCTGCTCGGCGAGGGAGTGCTGCTCCATCTCGCCCGAGTCGCCCTTGGCCCGCTTGGGGCTCTTGGCGTTCCGGCGAATCTCGCGTTCCAGATCCTTGGGCATCGCATCTTCCCCCGAGGCCGGGCCGTCATCCGCTACGGATGCTGCGGCTGCACTCGTCGCTACTTCCTAAATTGGCATCAGGGGCTCGGCGTTGCGAAACGATTTCCATTTTTCACCGAAAAGTACGTATATGTACGCTGTCGCTCAAACAACCTGCTCAAACGTCGTAACCTGCCTGCCGCAATGCCGGCACTCGCGCCTGCGGCGCAACCGTCCGCAAGTCGCCGGACGGGTAAAGAGCACCCGGAAATGCCGACACCCGCATGTCGGACACTCGATCCCAAGCTTCACTGCCTGATCGGTCTTGCCGGCTGGCTGGTTCATCGCTTGCTCCTTTGCAGATCAGAGAGCCTTATGCGCGGCCGTTCCCGCACCGCCGGCCCGTCCGTGCCGGGAAGCACCGCGCCCTGGATGGAGGCCGCCACGGCGCAGCCCACCAGGCCGTCCAGCCAGTGGTTCTCCACGGCCTCGGGGCGGAACTTCCACTCGTCGACCACCCGCCCACGGCCCTCGGTCTTGACCCGGTACTCCGCGGTCAGGTGCTCGGCAAGTAGCCGGTGCGCCCCTGGGTCGCGGCCGAAAAGCGACAGGCAGCCCTTGTCGCCCATGGGCGCGGCCAAGCGCCCGTGAACGAAGCTCTTCCAGTAGTTCGAGTCGAAGACCACGTGCCGCACCGCCCGGCGGCCCTGGACGTTGGGGATGCGCCAGTTGAGCCCCACGCGGTCGCCGCGCTTCCTGCGGTACTCGCTGAACGGCGTCGAGGATGCACCCACGAACCGCCCGTGGCTGGGCAATAGCACCGCCGCGTGCCGGCTCTGTCGGCAGAACTGGTAGACCACGTCGGTCGAGGTGCCCCAGTTGGCGTCGATCAAGCACCTGTCGATCCGGACCATCGCCCCGTCGTCCCGTCGCCATTCGCGCTCCAGGTACTGCTCGGTCAACAACTCCAGGCCGGCGTAGATCGCGCCCTCCAATCCGGCACCCTTGGCCACGCCCGTCAGCGTCCTCTGCGCGTCCCGGAGCGTGAAATAGGGGCGCTTCTGGTCCGGATAGGCCCCGTAGTCGAGAACGTACCCGGTGAAGTCCTCCTCGAAGGCGGCCACGAGCCAAAAGAGCAGCTTGCCCTGGACGTCGATGAACATGGCCAGCTGCGTGGCACCCACCGGCACCTCGCCCCGCTTCATGCCGTTGACCTTCTCGGCGATCTGGTCGGCCGATAGCAACCCCTCGTCCTCCACGCCCTTATCAGGCAGCGGCTCGTTCTGGTACTCGGCCTGGAAGGCGGCCTCGTCCTGGAGCTTGAGGTTCATGGCATGCTGGATGGCTGATGCCTCGTCGTGGTTGAAGCGCTCCGGCCAGGCGATCAGAGACCCCTCGTCGAGCGCCGCTCGGTGCGCCAGGTAGAAGGCCGTCGCCTCCCGCATGTCACCGTGGACCCGTAGCGACTCGGCGCGGACCTCGGCGTACTTGGCCCAGAGCTTCTCATCGGTCGGGAAGGCATAGACCATCTTGGTCCGCTCGCCGTTCCACTCCGGGTGCTTCTCGCGGTCGAGAATGTTGTCGGCCATGTCGCCCGGGCGGATCACCGTGCAGGGCATTACGCCCGCGATCTTCTTCCCCGGCCCGGCCATGCCCAAGACGGCGCCGGCCAGAATCCGCTCGCGCGTGGCGCACTGCGAGAGTGATCGGGCCGACTCATCCGTCTGCGGGTCATCCAGTACCACGAGCGACGGCCGCACTGTCTTGCCGTCAGCCCGCTTGTACTTCATACCCCGGATGCGCCCGGTGATCCCGGCGACCTTGATGATGGCGCCCGAGGCCCTGCTCTCCGGGATCGTCGGCAAGACCACCTCGTTCGCCGTCCAGCCGATGTGCGTCCGCTCGCCCTTGTAGAGCTGGCCGTTGCAGCGGTTGGCGATCCCATCGAGGCACCGGATCGGGTGGGACACCTCCGGGAAATCAGAGGCCAGCAGGTCGTTGCCATCGAGCTCCATCTTGATGCTTTCGAGCATCTCGACCGCGTGGACCTCGGACGCGCCGATCAGGCAGACGAAGTCCCGGTGCCCATTGAGCACCGCCCAAAGGCACGCGCATTCGGTGATGGACGTCTTCCCCGAGCCGCGCGGGAGGGCCATCGCGAATAGGCCGCCGTGCAAGACCGCCGCCTCCACCTTGGCGATCACCTTCAGGTGGTCCGGCGACCAGGGCAGATGGAAGGTCAGCGGGAAGTAGGTCTCGCAGAAGAACCGGAACTCCCGCTCGGCCCGGGCCCTCCGCTCAGGATCTTCCACAGA
>JAKLDR010000247.1 GCA_022703445.1 Planctomycetota bacterium
CTACCGGGCCTGGGCCACCGGGTGCGGCGCGAAGCTCCCCGACGGCAAGATCGACTTCACCGTCCGCGACGAGACCATGATGCGCTTCTTCGCGTCGGTTCACAAGGAGTACTACGCGGAGATGTATGCCCACCTGCGCTCCATCGGCGTGAAGATCCCGATCGCCGGCAACAACTGGGGCTACCCCGGGTTCTCCGACGCGCTCTCGGCCGAGGACTGCGACTTCATGGACGACCACCCCTACTGGGACATGTGGAGCGACACCCGCGGCTCCAACGCCATGATGCTGACGCAGAAGGAGCCCCTCTGGGCGTCCCACTGTGCGCGGACCCGGCTGCTCGACCGGCCGTTCTTCGTGTCGGAGTGGGACCAGATCTGGCCCAATGAATGGCGCGCGGAGAGCCCGCTGATGCTCGCCGCGCTCAGCTCCTTCCAGGGGTGGAGCGGGACCACCATCCACACCTACCGCTACCGCAACAACGACCCCCAGGGCCGGATGGGCGGCGTGGTCATGTACGGCGTCGGCTACCGGGTGAACTTCGACACCTTCAACGACCCGGCCAAGTTCGGGCTCTTCTACCATGCGGCGCTGCTCTTCCGGAAGGGACACGTGGCGCCGGCGAAGCAGAGCGTGGGGCTGGCCCTCAAGGACGCCGACCTCTTCTTCCCGGCGGCCCGGTATGGCCCGCGCGTGCCCGCGCCGGCCTTCGACGCGCTCTCCGAGGTGCACCGCGCCGGGCTGATCCTCCCGGGCCAGAAAGTGAAGGCCGACCAGATCATCGGCTCCGATGCCCCGGCGCCCGACGGCGGGAAGCAGATCAAGTCCGACACCGGCGAGTTCGGCCGCGACCTGGAGCGCAAGCTCGGCTGGATCGACACGCCCTGCACCAAGGCCGCCTACGGGATGCTTGGCAAGGCCAAGGAGGTGGCGCTGTCCGGGCTCAAGCTCAGGGTCAAGACCCCCTTCGCGACCATCGCGCTGAGCGCGCTCGACGAACGGCCGCTGGCGGAGTCGGCCAACATCCTCCTGACCGCGGTCGGCCGGGCGGACAATTCCAACGCCCGCTACAACGACGACCACACCGAGCGCTTCTACGTCGGCGACGCGCCGGTGATCATCGAGGTCATCGAGGCCGAGGTCGAGCTCGAGACCAGCCAGCCGGCCCTGCGGGTCTTCGCCATCGATCCGGACGGCCACATCACCGACCACGCCGCGGCCAAGATCGAGGGCGGCGTGGCCCGCTTTGCCGTCGGTGGGAAGTATCCGTCGATGTACTACCTGATCCAGAGGGTGGGGTAGGGCGTTCAGCGGAAAGGGATTCCTGATGCGTGCCAACGACAACTGGCCGGAGGCCCGCGAGCGCCTGACCGCGCTGTGGCGGGGCCAGCAGCTCGACCGGCCCTGCATCGGCGTTACCGCGCCGAGCGGGGACGCCCAACCCCGGCTCGTGCCGCCGGAGGACCCCGAGGCCTTCTGGCTGGACCCGGCCTGGATCCGGCGCAAGGTGCGCGCGGAGATCGAAGGGACATGGTGGGGCGGCGAGGCCGTGCCGTCGAGCCTGCTCCTGGCCGGCTGGGTGGTCTCGCTCGGCGGGAAGCCCAGCTTCGACCGCAAGACCATCTGGTTCGAAACCGGCGAGCCGGACTTCGCCGCGCCGCCGCCGTGGCGGTACCGGGCCGGCGATCCCTGGGTGGCCAAGTTCCACGCGCTCCACCGCGCCGTGGCCGAGGAGGCGGGCCGCGACGACTTCCAGCTGGGCTCGCCCTGCATGCTGCCGGCCAACGACCTCATCTCCATGCACATGGGGGCGCAGCAGTTCCTGCTGGCGCTCATGGACCAGCCGGAGTGGATGCGCCGGGCCATCGTCGGCGGCGCCGAAGGCATGGCCGCGGCCCGGCGCGACGCGCAGGGGCTGGTCAAGGACCGGCACGACTACTGGTACGGCATCGCCGGCTGGATGCCGTTCTGGGCGCCGGAGCCCTTCGTCTCGACCCAGAGCGACGTCTCCTGCATGCTCTCGCCGGAGATGTTCGAGGAGTTCGTGGTGCCGGAGCTCGACATCTGTGGCCGGGAATGCGGCGCGCTCTGGTACCACCTGGACGGGCGCGACGCGCAGCAGCACCTGCCCCGGCTGCTCTCGCTGCCGTATATGCGGGTGATCCAGTACACCCCGACGCCGGCCGAGCCGCCCAACGGACCGGCGCACCTCGACCTCTACCGGCGCATCCAGGCGGCCGGCCGGATAGTGCACATCCAGGTGCCCGCCGACCTGGTCGAGCCGCTCTGCCGGGAGCTTGACGCCTCCCGGCTGATGCTCAGCACCTCTTGCGCCAGTCCAGAGGAAGGGCGACAATTGCTGGCCGACGCAGTCCGTTGGAGCCGGCGAAACTAGAAGGGAAATCCTGCCATGTCCGCCAAGTCCACTGAGTCCACCAAGTCCGCCGCCTCGGCGCTGCTCATCGGCTGGGCCTCGCGGGACGTTACCCCGGAGCGGCCGGTCGTGCTCCACGGCCAGTTCCACGCGCGGATCTCCGAGGGCGTACTCGACCCGCTCACCGTGACCGCCCTGGCGCTCGAGTCCGTCCGCGACGGGCGGCCGGTCGGTCAGGCGGTGCTGGTCAGCTGCGACTACGTCGGCGTCTCCCCCGACCTGCTCGCCGCGGTCAAGTCGCGGCTCGGCGAGCGCCTCCCGGAGGTGGACCCGCGGAACGTCTGCCTCAACGCCACCCACACGCACACCGGGCCGCTCCTCTACGCCAACGAGTCCATATCCATCGGCTCGCTGCCGCCGGTGAAGGGCCTGGGCGAAAAGGACCTGGGCGCCATGGAGAGCTCCGCGTACGTGGCCTTCGCCGCCGGGCGGATCGTCGAGGCGATCGCGGAGGCCTGGGCCAAGCGCGCGCCGGGCGGGATCGGCTTCGGCCTCGGCCAGGCGGTGGTCGGCCACAACCGCCGCGTGGCCTACTTCACCGGCGAGACCAGGATGTATGGCCGGACCGACGATCCGGAGTTCAGCCACATCGAGGGCGGCGTCGACCACTCCGTGAACCTGCTCTGCACCTGGGACGCCTCGAAGCAGCTGACCGGCATGGTGGTTAACGTGGCCTGCCCGTCGCAGGTCAGCGAGCAGCTCTACCAGGTCAGCGCCGACTACTGGCACGAGACCCGCGTGGAGCTCCGCCGGCGGTTCGGAGCCGGACTCTTCGTCCTGGCGCAGTGCAGCGCGGCCGGAGACCAGTCGCCGCACGTCCAGGTGGGCAAGCCCGCCGAGGAGCGGATGCTCAAGCTCTCCGGCCGCACCCAGCGGCAGGACCTGGGCGTCCGGATCGCCGACGCGGTCTCGGCGGTCCTGCCCGTCGTCGAAAAGGAGATCGACTGGCAGCCGGCCTTCGCCCATCGGGTCGAGACGCTCGAACTGCCCATGCGCCGGCTCGAGCCGGAGGACGTCGAGCCGGCCCGGGCCGAGGCCGAGCGCGCGCGGGAGAAGTACGAGGCGCTGCGAGCGGACCTGGAGGCGCACCCGGAGAAGAAGAAGGAGCCCCGCTGGTACGTCCAGATCTCGGCGGCCTATGCCCGGATGCGCTGGAACCAGGGCGTGGAGCAGCGCTTCAAGGACCAGGGGAAGCGGACGACCCAGAGCGTGGAGACGCACGTCCTACGGTTGGGATCGGTGGCCCTGGCCACCAACCCGTTCGAGTACTACCTCGACTTCGCGCTGCAGATCAAGGCGCGGAGCAAGGCAACACAGACCTTCATCGTGCAGCTGGCCGGCGGCGGCGTGGCCTCATATCTCCCGACGGTGCGCGCCACGACCGGCAAGAGCTACGGCGCCATCCCGGCTAGCACTCCGGTCGGCCCGGAGGGCGGGCGGATGCTGGCTGCGCGGACGGTGGAGATCGTCAACGAACTAATGGCCTAGTGAGTGGACGCTGTGGACTTGGTGGACTGAGTGGACTAGGTGGACGAGCCGTCTGCATCGAGTGTCCACTTTGTCCACTGAGTCCACTCAGTCCACGCTGTCCACCTTCTTGTACTACCGCCCCCGCCTGAGTATCACCCACGCCCCGCACAGCGACGCCGTCGCCAGCCACAACAGCCAGGCGCGGTCCCAGAGCGTTGTGCGCAGGCTGCGCAGACGTGGCTCCGGTCGGGGCAGGACCTTGCCGAGCATCTCCGGCAGCTTGCCGGCCTCGGCCAGGGGCAGGGATCGGCCGCCCGTTGCCCTGGCGATGGCCTCGAGCGCGGCAAAGTCCGGCGCGGGGTTCT
>JAKLDR010000248.1 GCA_022703445.1 Planctomycetota bacterium
TAGGTAATGATACCACAGATGCGACCACCTGAAGGTATGCCAAAAGACCCAGAAAGAGATTACTGGTCTGAAGGCTGGCAAGGTTGGCGTGATTTTCTGGGCTGTGCGGTGCTTACAGCGGTGGAAGGTAAAGCCTGCAGCTTCTGTAAGGCTCCTGCAGTGGACATGGTGAAGAATCGGCCAGTGTGCGACCACTGCTTAAAGGCTTGTCTAATGCTGTCCTATGAGGAGGCATAAGGAGAGTCTAGGGTTACGAGTTGGAGAATACGTAACGGAAATGTGTGCGGTTCAGCACGGAGAAAGAACGCTGGTAATGGTTGGTGATGACTGTCTGATGGGATACGCAACCTTACGCCGCATGCCCAAGCGGGCGTTCGTGGTCTCCTCGGTGACCGCTATGTGCGATCCGACCCGACCTCTGGTTGGCGTTGAAGTGTCCTGCTCCATCGCTAACCGCCATCTGCCTCCTTCCGTGCGGGCGGTGGTGCGGTCAGCAAATCCTCCTTCCCGCCCAGCCTCCCCGGTCCCACCGTCACGACGAAGTCTGGCCCGCTGCTGTAGACGAACCGCTGAGCGAACATGATCGTGAGGATGTTGAAAAGCCCAACGTCCTCGGGGTCGAGATCTCGTGGGGGGGTCGCATCCTCGAAACGCCCCAACAGAGCCAGCCGTTTGTTCACGGGGATGTGCGAGTTCGAGCGTTTCTGGGTGTGCTCCCGCTATGGCTGCTCGCCAGCCAGCCCAGCCTTCAGGGCACCCGTCAACGCCAGCGACCCAGTCCACGGCTCAATCCTCCGATCTCTGGCCCCCCGCGACGCCCCAAAGGCCACGGATGTGATTCACGTTGGCCTCGCAGATGAATGGCGGATCACCGACGAGACCCAGCGACGGTGCATACTGCATGACGCAGTTCTTGTGGCCGCAGGTTGGCTCAGTCTGCGAGTGCGGGGAGTTCCTTCGATAGCAATCCTCCGCTCCGAGCAAATGGAACAACTCGTGCCACGCAACTGATGGCTCGTGCTGGTAGATAACCGAAAGACAGCCGTTGGGGATACCCAGCAGTGCGTAAGGATGTGCGGCCTTGGCCTTCTTGGCCAAGTCACTTGCAGCCGAGCAGAACACGACCAGCTTGGGTACGTCGGGAAGCTTGAGCGTGCTCATCGTCCACAGCACGTCACGAGAGACGGACACCATGTCCGCTTTGCCCAGAAAGTCACGCAGCTTCTGTCGCAGGGTGCTTTCCACTGCTCGGAATTCACAGGCCACCTCGCACGGGGGCAAGGCGACGAACTCGGCAAACCGGTGCACCCAGGCCGCAGCCATCTGGGAGTGGCTGCTATCGAGGTCCATCGACATATGGTAGATGATGGGGGCACTCATGATCTGCTGCACCCCTTGTCATGGGTCTCGGGAGGCGCCCCAAACGCAGCCAGGTAAAGGCGCCCTAAACCCAGCCAGTAGTGATTGGTTCTGTATACCTCACTGACCGTCCTTTTAGCAAGTCATTCGTGTTCCCGGCTGGCGGGCCTGACTGCTTCGCGTTTACAATTTCACCGCTTGGTGAAGCGGAGCCGGGCTCTGCGGGGACGCAACCCGGCGAGGAATAACCAGGCCGACGGTGCGCCGAAGGCGCCAGCCCTGTCGTTCAACACCGGCGGGGCTTTTTCTTCTTCCCGCCCTTCGGACACCGGAGTGGATGCCTCTAAAATCCCGGGGTCTGGGGCAGAGCCCCAGCGGCTACCCGTTACTCTCGGTTTCATGGGGAGGCTCCTTCTCCGGCTTGGCCGGTTTGTTCGGGTTGTTGCGATCCTTGAGCCGGTAGCTCTTGCCGGTGATGGTGATGAGTTCAGCGTGGTGCAGGAAGCGGTCCAGAATGGCCGTGGCCGCTGGCACATCGCCAATCAGTTTGCCCCAGTCCTCCAGCGGACGGTTGGAGGTCATCATGGTGGAACGCACCTCGTACCGCCGCATGATGATCTCGAAGAGATACTCGCCGGATCGCTTCGGTAACTGTTTCATACCGAAGTCGTCGATGATGAGCAGGTCGGGCTTCAAGTACCGTGCGAGCACCTTGTCCTGCCCGGCCAGGGCCTCGTCGTGCAGGAAGTCCCGCACCAGGTCGAAGATCGAGCGGTACAGCACCGTGTGTCCGGCCTTGATGGCTTGGTAGCCGATGGCCTGACACAAGTGGCTCTTGCCGGTTCCGGGCGGACCTAGCCACAGAATGGAGCGGGCCTCGCGGATGAACCGGCAGGTGGCCAGGTCGTACACCTGCTTCTTCTTGATGGACGGGTTGAAGGCGAAGTCGAAGTCCTCCAGGACCTTCGGCTCGCGGAACTGGGCCGCACGCAATCGCCGGTTGATGTGCCGGTCGGACCGGACGGCCAACTCGTCCTGGAGGATCAACTCCAGGAACTCCAGGTGGCCCAGGCCATGCCCGGCGGCTTCCTGCAAGCGCACCTCCAGGCTCTGGGCCAAGCCGGAGAGCCGCAGCTTCTTCAATGCCGTTCGTAAGGACTCGTTCATAGGTTCTCCTGGAATGCCGAGTGGACCAACGCTTGGTATTCCGACAGGCTGCGGATGATCTCGTGTTCCTCGGCGAACGCGAATTCATCCTGTTTGCCAGCCTGCCGGTCGATTACCGTCCGCACGTCACGCAGCCGGTAGGCTCCGTGGCTGTGGGCGATTTCACATGCCTTCTCGATGGACGCCGCCGGATGGCGGTGGGTCATGCTCATCAGACCTTGCAGCACCCGCACGCCCTCAATGCCCCGGTGGGCCAGCATGGCTTCGCCCCAGCGGGCACTCTGGGGGCCGATCAGGCTCACCTTATTGAGCATCCACGCGCTGCCCCGTTCGACGCCGGAGATCTTGCGGCTGGATATATGCTGGGGGTGCGTGCTGAACCGGCCCGGCTCCGCGCGGACATGTTCGGTGACCTGGCGCATGCGGTCGTCGAAGATCCGCACCAGGCGACTCTCCAGCCGGACCCACAGGGTCCGCCCGAGGTACTCCGGCGGGACCGAGTAGTAGGCCTTGGCCATCTCGACGTGCCCGTCCCGGCTGACGATCCGCTGGCCCTCCTGGAACGACGGGAAGCGCATGGCGGGCAGCGGTAGCAGTGCCGGTCGCTCCACCTCCTCGAAGCACTTCTTGACCTGCTTCTGTGTGGTGCCGTGGATGCGGGTGTCGGCCACCGTCCGCTCCCATTCCAGAAGGTAATGGTTCTCGGCAGCCAGGCTCTCGAAGGTCTTCCCTTTCAGGGCGTTCGACTGAACGTACTTCACGCCGCCTTCGACCTTGCCCTTATGCCGGGGCGTGCGCGGCTTGGTCGGCAGGATCACCGTGCCGTAGTGCCGACAGAAGTCGCGGATCTTCGGGTTGAGATCGGGATCGTACCAGTCGGCCCGGCTGACGGCGGCCTTCAGGTTGTCGATGACCAGCGTCCTGGGCACGCCGCCGAGGTGCCAGAAGGCATTCTCCAGGGCCCGGATGAAGTCCTCCGTGGTCTGCCGCCAGACCACCTCGCTGTACGCCTTACGCGAGTGGCTCAGGATGATGCGGAAGGCATGGGGCCGTCTTCGCCTGCCATCCGGCTCGACCACCGGGGCGCCTTGGCCGAAGTCCACCTGGGCTTCCGCCCCCGGCGCACATTCCATCCGCCGGAACGGCAGCAGCGATGCCCGGTTCAGCTTCTGCACGTACCGCCGCACGCTGTGATACTTGGCCGTGAAGCCGTCAGTTGCCAGGTCCTGCCAGATCCGCTGGGCGGTCAGACCCTGCTCCAGCTTGGCCAGGATCACCGCGCGGTACGGTTCGCAGGCGCTGGGCTGAACCGGACCAGGGACGCTCAGCGAGCCGGGAGGCGCCGTGGCGGGGTTTGAACTGAATGGAATCTGTTCGGGCGGCGAGCCGGGAGGCGCCCCGGCTGGGTTTGAACCCTGCCGGGCCAGATCGGCGTACCGCCGAACGGTGGCCCGATCAATCTTCAGCGTCCGGGCGATCCATCGGTGGGAATAGCCCCGCTCCAATAACGTGTAAATCGAGTCTGCCACAGCCATCTTGAGCCGATTCGCCATGCCTGGCCTCCGCGAGCAACATGCTCGCGGGCAAGGCTATGGGGCGAACCGGGATCTCCTCAAAGTGGCTGGGTTTGGGGGCGCCTCCGGGTGGCTGGTTATGGGCGCCTCTCAACACCTTGGCGATATGTAACTGGGCTAATGTCA
>JAKLDR010000249.1 GCA_022703445.1 Planctomycetota bacterium
CAGGCAGGCCTGCTGCATCGCCCGCCCGCTCGGCGCCAGCGCCAGGATCGGCACCTCCAGCCGCATCTTGGCCAGCAGGCGGGCGGTCCGGCCCGTCGCGGTGAAGACCGCCACCGCCTTGATGTCGTCGCCGTGGATGATGTGGTGGACGGCCTTGATGACGGCGTCGTCGGTGCCGGCCAGCTGAAGCTCGCTGTGCTGGAGGCAGTCGCCGCGGTTGCCGCCCAGGTAGCTCTCCGCGCGGAGGCAGACGGCGTTCATCATGGCGACGGCCTGGACGGGGTATTTGCCGACGGCGGTCTCGCCGGAGAGCATCACGGCATCGGCCCCGTCGAAGACGGCGTTGGCCACGTCCGAGACCTCCGCGCGGGTCGGCCGCGGGTTCTCGATCATCGACTCGAACATCTCGGTGGCCACGATGCAGAGCCGGTCGCTGCGCGCGGCGCGCTCGACCAGCATGCGCTGGACGGTCGGCACCTCGACCGGGTCCATCTCGACGCCCAGGTCCCCGCGGGCCACCATCACCCCCTCGCACTCGGCCATGACCTCGTCGATGACCGCCACGGCCTCGGGGGTCTCGATCTTGGCGATCAGGCCGGCGTCGGCCAGCCCCAGCGCGTTCATGGCCCGGCGGCAGCGGCGCAGGTCGGCGGCCGAGCGCACGAACGAGAGCGCCACGTAGTCCGGCCGGACGGCGGCCGCGGCGGCCAGGTCCGAGCGATCCTTGGCGGTCATCGCCGGGACGGACAGGTTGGCGCCCGGCAGGTTGACGCCCTTGCGGGAGGTGAGTACGCCGCCGGTCTTCACCCGGGCCAGGATCCGCCCGCCGGAGACGCGCTCGGCCAGGAGTTCCATCCGGCCGTCGGCCAGCAGGATGCGCTGCCCGGGCCGGATCTCGCGCGCCAGGCCCGCGTAGCTGATGCCGATGCGCCTCGGGGTGCTCTCGACCGGCCGCGGCAGGATCTCAATGACCGTGCCGCGCTGCAGCCTCACCCCCTCCTTGGGGGCCAGGCCGGTGCGGATCTTCGGCCCGCAAAGGTCAACGAGCACCGCGACGTGCCGTCCGATCCTCCGGGCCGCGGCCCGGGCCCGGCGGATCCGCGCGACGTGTTCGGCGGCCGCCCCGTGCGAGAGGTTGAAGCGCAGGCAGTCGGCCCCGGCGCGGATCAGCTCGGACAGCTGCCGGTCGGAGTCGGTGGCCGGCCCGGTGGTGGCGACGATCTTGGTGCGGCGTTCGGCAGTCTTCATCGGGTTAGATCTCCGTTCCCATTGCGGTGCCGCGATTCTAGCCGGGGGCCGTAGCGCGGCCAGAGGATTTCAGCCCGCCCCATCGCCACGGCCGGCTACCGCAGCTTCCGCCCCGTCCCCGAGTCGGTCACGGACACCAGTTCCTCGGGATAGGGGAGGAAGAACGTCTGCCCGGCCAGGTACTCCTCTCCGAACCGCACGATCCATGCCCGGAGCAGGCCGACCGGCACGGACAGCGGCGCCCGGCCGGCGCGATACCGGCCGATCTCCCCGGCCAGGAAGCGCTTCTCGGCGTCGGAGACGCGCTTCTTGAAGTAGCCCATGGCGTGGTCGAGCACGTTGATGCAGGCCTCCGGCCGGGCCGGTTCGCGGAGCGCCTGGTGCAGCAGGCCCTCGTATTCCGCGAAGAGCGCGGCGGCCGGCCGGTCGGAGTGGTTGGCGACCAGCCGGCCCATCCGGCGCATGAGCGTCTCGCTGTGGGCCAGGAGCAGCAGCTTGTGGGCGGCCTGGAATCCGACCAGCCTGTCCATGCGCAGCGAGGCGCGCACCGCGCGCCAGCGCGCCAGGGTGTGGACGCGGGTCAGGAAGTGGTCGCGGATGGTCAAATTGCGCAGCCGCCCCTCGTCCTCCACCGGCAGGTGCCCGAAGCGCTCCAGGACGGCCGCGGCGAAGAGGCCGCGGCCCTTGCCCCGGGCCATGCGCGAGTCGCTCCGGGCGTAGACCTTGGCGTCGGCGGCCCCACAGGACGGCGAGCGGCTCTTGAGGATGAACCCGTCGACCCCGCCGGCCAGCGCGTCGAGGAAGGTCGCGGCCAGGCGCTTCATGTCATCAGTGCAGTCGCGGCCGGTGGCCGGCTGGACCATCCGCGGCCCGTCCCCGGAATCGACCAGCCGCACCGGCTCGCGCGGGCAGCCCAGGCCGATCTCCGCCTCCGGGCAGACCGGCAGGAACTCGATGTGCGGCCGCATGATCTTGACCGCATCGCTGGCGATGACCAGGCCGTTCCAGCGGCAGTGATCGAACTCGATGCATCTGCTGACGACCACGCGCGGCCGGCCTCCGGCCGATGCTTCGACTGCGCCCATATCAGCCCCCCGCCGGACTCAGCCCGGCCCGATCGGCTCGATGACCACCGCCGTGCCGTAGCAGAGCACCTCGGTGGCCGAGCCCTTGGAGACCACCTCGCTGGCATCATAGCGCATGCCCACGACCGCGTTGGCGCCCATCTCCCAGGCGTGCCGGAGCATCAGGTCGAAGGCCTGCTGCCTGGCCTGCTCGCACATCTCGGTGTAGGCGTCGATGCGCCCGCCGAAGATGTTCTCCAGGCCGCCGACGATGCCCTGGGGGATGGTCGGGGCGCGGACGATGATCCCCCGGGCTATGCCCAGGTACCGGGTTATGCGGAAGCCCTCGATGCTGAAGGTGGTGGACACGGGCATGCCGGCGGCGGGGACGCTCATGGGCGGCTCACTTTCGCTTTACGAGCCACTTGCCGCCGGGCCGGTCCTCGACCTCGTAGCCCTTCGCGGCCAGCTCCTTGCGGAGCACGTCGGCGGCGGCAAAGTCCTTCGACTTACGGGCGGCGGCGCGCCGCTCGGCGAGTTCGGCCACGTCCGCCGGGACCTCGGCGGGTTTCTCGGCCTCGACCCGGTCCAGCCCCAGGCCCAGCACCGGCTCGGCGTGGGCCACCAGGGCCAGCTTCGCGGCGGCGGAGAGCCCGCCGTCCTTGAGCGCCTCCCAGAGGGTCCCCAGCGCCCGGGGCATGTTCAGGTCGTCGGCGACGGCGTCGTCGAAACGCTCGCCGTAGTTGCCAGTTGTCAGTTGGCAGTTGTCAGTGGCCGGCTTCCCGACTGGCAACTGGGAACTGGCAACTGGCAACTGCTCCTTGAGCCCCAGCACCGTCTCGCGCAGATTGCGGTAGCCGTTGGCCGCGGCCTCCAGTCCCTCCCAGGAGAACATCAGCTGGCTGCGGTAGTGGGCCTGGAGCAGGAAGTAGCGGTAGGCCAGCGGATCGAAGCCCTTCTTGATCACCGCGTCGAGGGTGATGAAGCCGCCCCCCGACTTGGCCATCTTGCCCTTGTCCAGCACCAGGAACTCGCCGTGCACCCACCAGCGCACCCAGGGTGACTTCCCGGTGGCCGCCTCGCTCTGGGCGATCTCGTTGGTGTGGTGGACGGCGATGTGGTCGACCGCGCCGCAGTGAATGTCGATCTGCTCGCCGAGGTGCTTCATGCTCATCGCCGAGCACTCGATGTGCCAGCCGGGGAAGCCGCGGCCCCAGGGTGCGTCCCACTCCATCTGGCGCTGCTTGTCCTTGGGCGAGAACTTCCAGAGCGCAAAGTCGGTGGGGTTCCGCTTGCCCTCGACCATCTCGACGCGCGCGCCGGCCTCGAGTCCGTCGATGTCCAGCCGGGCCATGGCGCCGTAGGCCGGGAACTTCGAGGTGTCGAAGTAGATGCCGTCGGCCAGGCGGTAGGTGACACCCTTCTCCTCGAGACGGCGGACCAGCGCGATCATCTCGGGGATGTGGTCGGTGGCCTTGCAGACCACGTCGGGCGCGAGCACGTTGAGCCGCCGGCAGTCGGCGGTGAAGGCCTCGGTGTAGAACCTGGCGATGTCCCAGGCGGTCTTGCCCTCGCGCCTGGCACCGAGCTCCATCTTGTCCTCGCCGGTGTCGGCGTCGGAGGTGAGGTGGCCCACGTCGGTGATGTTCATGACGTGCTTCACCTTGAAGCCGAAGCGCGCGAGCGCCCGCCGGAGCACGTCTTCAAAGACGTAGGTGCGCAGGTTGCCGATGTGCGCGAAGTTGTAGACGGTCGGCCCGCAGGTGTAGAGCCCCACGGCCGGCGCGGCGATGGGCGCGAACTCGTCCTTGGCGCGGGTCAGGGTGTTGTAGAGCTTGAACATTGCGGTTGCAGTCAGCCTTTCTTGGCGGGAGCGATGGTGCCGTCGATGGGGCT
>JAKLDR010000025.1 GCA_022703445.1 Planctomycetota bacterium
TCCCGCAGCTGGCCTGGTACACGCCCTACGACGCGTCGCGCGGCTGGTACAACACGCCCCAGCGCAAGCTCCCGACCGAGCCGCCCTGGAGCCGGCCGTACCTCAACTTCTACCTCTACCAGTACGCCTCGGTCTTCAAGTTCGGGCCGGAGGGCGGCAGGCTCTTCGCCGGCAAGCTCTCCAAGGACGGCGAGGGCGCCAAGCCCGAGGGTGTCCCGGCCGACGCCAAGGAGTACCGCAACGCCTACCTCAACCAGGCGGTCTGGCTCAGCGGCGCCAAGTGGGAGTATCGCGGTTTCGGGATCTGCGCCAACCGCACCGAGAGCTGGGGCGACCCGGGCTGCTCCTGCATGAGCAGCCGCTTCGGCATCGACGAGCACGACCGGCTGTTCATCCCCGACGTCTTCCGCTTCTCCGTCGGAGTGGTCGACACCGCCGGCAACGAGATCACCCGGATTGGCGCCTACGGCAACGTGGACTCGGCCGGTCCCAAGAGCATGATCCCCGAGCCGGCCATCCCGTTGACCATGCCCAACGCGGTGGCTGTCGGCGGCGGCAAGGTCTACGTGGCCGACCGCAAGAGCCGGCGGATCGTGATCATCAATCTCAAGTACGCTGCGGAGGAGAGCTGCGAGGTAAAGTGAACCGGTCCGACACATCCGACCGGTCCGACCGGTCGGACTGGTCAGACCCTACCTAAGCGGGAGTTGAGACCATGAAGTCAAGACTGACGATCGCCCTGCTGATGCTCTGTCCCGGGCTCATGGCCGGCGAGCCCTCGTTCGCCGCCAAGCCCGCTGTCACCAAGGACGGACCCGGCGCGAAGATCAGCTTCGCGGCGGCGGCCGCCACCGACTGCGAGGTGGCGGTCCTGGACGCCAAGGGCAAGGTGGTCCGGCACCTGGCCGCTGGCGTGCTCGGGGACAAGGCCCCCGAGCCCCTCAAGCCGGGCCTGGCCCAGAAGCTCGACTGGGACGGCAATGACGACCTGGGCAAGCCCGCGGTGGGCGGACCTTTCAGGGTCCGCGTGGCGCTGGGGCTGCGTCCGAAGTTCGAGAAGATGATCGGGCACAGTCCGGGGGAACTGGGCAGCGTCCGGGCCATCGCGGTCGGCCCCAAGGGCGAGCTCTTCCTCTTCCACACCTCGATGGGCATCCACCCCGACGACGGGTCGCTCACTGGCACGGTCTTCGCCCGCGACGGGAAGTACCTCCGCACCGTCTACCCCTGGCCCGCGAACCTGCCCGATGAC
Organism: Planctomycetota bacterium; assembly: GCA_022703445.1. Taxonomy (GTDB): domain Bacteria; phylum Planctomycetota; class SZUA-567; order JAKLDR01; family JAKLDR01; genus JAKLDR01. The sequence continues at coordinate 1,253 of JAKLDR010000025.1, forward strand.
AAGCTCAAGGGCGCCCGGCGCCTCAAGCTCGGCGACGGCGAGGCCGTGCCCTTCATCTGCCAGGGCGAGACCCGCTCGCTCCTGCCCGGCGCCGCGGAGATCGCCACCCAGCAGGCCGTGGCCACGGGCGACGGACGGGTGGCCTTCGTCGGCCACCAGGAGTGGGTGGGCACCACCCTGCGCTACAACCAGACGGGAACCAAGCAGCTGGTCATCCTTGGCGCCGACGGCAGCGTCCCGGAGAAGCCGCTCGGGACGGTCCTGGCCACCGGCTCGCACTGCGGCAGCTCGCTGGCCCTCTCGCCGGACGAGAAGACCCTCTTCGTCACCGGCATCCACACGCCCGGTCCCAAGAAGACCATCAAGGGCGCCCACGCGGTCTACAAGTTCGGCTGGGACGACAAGGAGCCCAAGGCGTTCATCGGCAGCCCCGACGAGGCCGGCGCCGGCGAGAAGGGTCTCAAGGAGCCGACCAGCGTGGCCGTGGACAAGGACGGCAACCTCTACGTGGCCGACAAGGGCAACGGCCGGGTGGCGGCCTTCAAGGCCGACGGCTCCTTCCTCGGCGAGATCAAGGTGGAGCGGCCCGAGCGCGTGGCGGTGCACCGCAAGACCGGCGCGATCTACGTGCTCTGCGGCGCTGACCTCAACGAGCTGCGCAAGTACGGATCCTGGAAGGACCAGGCGCCCGCCGCGACCGCCAAGCTGCCCTGCTTCAAGCACGCCAACTATACCGCGGTGCTGGCCGTGGACGACTCGGCCGATCCGGCGGTGGTCTGGGTGGCCACCAGCTCCGGCTGGGCGGGCTTCAAGTGCCTGCGCATCGAGGACAAGGGCGCGGCCTTCGGCGACCAGCAGAAGCTCGAAAGCCTCGACGGCATCGACGAGCCGGCCGCCTGGGGCGTTCTGGGCATGGCCCTGGACCGCAAGGGGCGGCGCCTGCTGGTCGGCGGCAGGAACTACGACCTGGCCTCCGGCAAGTGGGTCGAGGGCCTCGGCAAGAAGAACGACGGCAACAAGGGCGGGACCGGCTCGTTCGGCCTGGACGGCAACTTCTACACCCAGAGCTACCCGCAGACCCTGACCCGCTACGGGCCGGACCTGGCCGCCCTGCCCTTCGCCTCCGGCGAGAAGGGCGTGGCCAAGGGGCTGGGCGGCTCCACCCGGCTGCGCGGTCGGGGCGTCACCGCCGACCCGCTGGGCAACGTCTTCGCCCTCTGGCAGAAGGGCGGCGGCGACGAGAACGCCACCTCGGGCGACGCCAACAACCTGGTGGTCCACGGCCCCGACGGCGCGATCAAGAACGACAAGCTGGTCGACAGCGCCATCCGCGGGCTCAACTCCCCGCGCCTGGACTACCGCGGGAACATCTACCTGGCGATCGGGGCCCGCCCCGAGGGCAAGAAGGTCCCGGCGGCCTTCGAGGGCCAGGACCTCGGCAAGATCTGGACCTACGGGATGAACTCCAACGAGCTGGCCTGGTACCAGCTGATGTACGGCTGCATCGTCAAGTTCGGCCCGGAGGGCGGCCAGATCGGCTCCGGCGGCGGCGCGCCGATGGAGTACGGCATCCTCGAGGGCAAGAGCGGCGGCAAGAAGACCGATATCAAGGGCGCCAAGTGGATCTGGTTCGGGGCCAGCCCGGTGCCCTCGTGGCGCCTGTCCTTCCCCGACACCTGTCTGTGCGAGAGCCCGCGCTTCGACGTCGACGGCTACGGGCGGAGCTTCTTCCCGGACGCGGCGCGCTTCCGCTGCGGCGTGCTCGACACCGGCGGCAACGAGATCGGCTTCTTCGGGGCCTACGGCAACCTGGACTCGGCGGGCCCCAAGAGCGCCGTGCCGACGCCGGAGATCCCCATGCTCTGGCCCTACATGGTCGAGGCCGATGACGGCATGGTCTACATAGGCGACCGGCTCAGCCGGCGGATCGTGGCGGTCCGGCTTGACCACGCGGCGGAGGAGACCCTCGAGTTACGATAGCCGCGGGAGGAGAGGTAATCTCCAGCCGCAAGAAGTCACAAGAGGCGCAAGGGAGGCACAAGAGCGGGGGCTCAAGCGCTGTCTTTGCGCCTCTCGCGCCTTTTTGCGGCAAAACGTCGTTCTCGTCGTCGTCGTCGCTGCGTATAATGCCGCGCCATGAGCGCTGAATCCTGCGGTTGCGCCGGCGCCCCCGCCCCCGGAAGCGGCCCCTCATCCACCCCGCCCACCCAGCCCACGGACGCGGCCGGGCCGCGAACCATCGGCGCGCGGCTGGCCGGCTGCCTGCGCTCCGGGGCTCTGGCCGGCGGCAAGCAGGCGCTGTGGCTGCTGGCCTTCATGATCCCGATCTCGCTGGGGGTCAGGCTCCTGGCCATGAGCGGGGCGCTCCAGTGGCTGGCCGACAGGGTGGCACCGGCGCTGTCCGTCATGGGCATCCCCGGCGAGACCGCCGTGGCCCTGGTGAGCGCGGCGCTGCTCAACATCTATTCCGGGATAGCCGCGCTCGGCTCCATGACGCTCACCGGCCGGGAGGTGACCATCCTGGCCTTCTTCATGCTCAGCTTCCACAACCTGCCCATCGAGGTCGCCGTGCAGCGCCGCGCGGGCTCGTCGGCCTGGAAGATCCTGGTCCTGCGCCTGGCGACGGCGCTGGCCGGAGCGCTGCTGCTCAACCTGGTCATGCCGGCCGGCGGCGAGGCCGCCCCCGACCGGGCCCTCAAGGCGCCGACCTCCTGGCTGGAGGACACCGCCTGGCTGGTCGGCAAGGTGCTGGTGCTGGTGGCCGCTCTGATGATTCTCCAGAAGGTCCTGGTCGAGTTCGGCATCGCCCGCTACCTGGCCCGGCTGCTCTCTCCGGTGCTCCTGGTCCTGGGCCTGCCGCGCAGCACCGCCTTCCTGTGGATCGCCATGAACACCCTGGGCCTGGCCTACGGCGCGGGCGTGCTGATCGAGGAGGTCCAGTCCGGGCAGCTTCCTAAGGAGGACGTCGAGCTGCTCAACCGCTCGGCCGCCGTGTGCCATTCGCTGCTGGAGGACACCCTGCTCTTCGTGGCCATCGGCGCCTGGGCGGTCTGGATCATCGTGCCGCGGCTGGTCCTGGCCGCGGCGGTCGTCTGGGGAACGCGCGCCTGGCGGAGGCTTCAGCGCCGGCCCGCCGCGGCGGGCGGCTGAGGCCCCGGTCACCGGCCGGCGGGGTCGATCCCGGCCAGGAAGACCAGCAGGCAGATCAGTCCGAGAAGCATCAGGGCCATCTCCGGCATGTGAGGGAAGACTGCGGCCCAAGGACGTTCGGAGCGTTCGGACTATTCGCCTTCGAAGGCCAAGCCCGACGCTTCCGCTCCTCCGACTTTTTTCTTGCGGCGCGGCCGGATTTTGGCTAGACTAGGAGTGTTCAACCGGCCTTGTGGGGGCCCTTTTAGGGAGGGTTAAGACATGACGATGTGGTTCGTGCTTGCCGGCGCCTGCGCGCTCCTGCTCGTGGTGGCCTTGATTCTCAAGAAGAAGCAGGGCGGCCAGAGCTGACGGCCGCGTCAGCCGGCCAATGGCATACGGGGGCGCCGCTTGCGGCGCCCCCGTCCTTTGGAGTGCGGATCAGGTGATGTGGGTGTCGGTGACCGGCGGCCTGCCGCCGAGGTGCTTCCTGACTTCCTTGGGTATGACCTCCGAGTGCAGGTAGTCGAGGATGATTCGGAAGCGCTCGTCCAGGATCTCCGTGAAGGCGCCGCTCTTGACGACCTCAACGGCCATGCTGCCGGAGATGGCCTTCTTGACGGCAGCCTCGACCGTTCGGCTGTCGACGGCCACCTGGCCGGCAGCCGCCGGCGCCGCCGCAGCGGCGGGCTGACGCTTGAGCTTGCCTATCTCCTGGGCCATGTCGGTCAGTTCGCCCTCCAGGGCGCTGAGCACCTCCTGAATGGCTTTGATGTCCGCAGCCGGCGCGGCCGGGCCAGCCTGAGGCTTGTTGCCCTGGGCGCCGGCCGCCTCGACGCGTTCATGCAGCTTCCCCAGATCTCCGCGCAGGGCGGCCAGGTCGTCCTGCCGGGCCAGAGCCAGGCCGGCCAGGGCCTCCTCCACGCGGCGGCTGACGATCAACGGCATGGCCTCCTCGACCTGTCGGGTGATCTTCTCGGCGATCCGGCCCGGGGCTAGCTGGGCGGCGGCGGCCTTCTCGACCTGCTGGGCGACGGCGTCCTGGATGAGTCCGCCCAGGCGCGCGGTGAACTCCGGAGAGGCAACCTGGTCGGACACGGCCGCCCGGGCCGCGTCGGCCGCCGGCTCGCAGGACAACTCGGCCAGCCGCGACGCGACCGCCGGAGACCCCAGGCGCTCGGTCAGGCCGGAGTCCAGCTGCTGGGCCACCGTCTCGGACGCCGCCTTCTGGGCGAGGCCGAGAACCCTGTCTATCAGGGGCGTGGAGGCCAGGTAGTCGGCCAGGCCCTTGTCGATGCGGGGGCCGAGCTCCTTCTCGAGGGTCTCCGTCAGACAGGCTGCAAGCCTGTCCGATGAGCCCAGGTCCTGCAGGCCCTTGGCCACGCAGCGCTCCACGGCCTCGGAGGTCATGGCGCCCATCTGGTCGGCGAAGGCTTCCGAATCCAGGGCCTGGGAAAGTTCCTGTGCCGCGGCCGCCGCGGCCATGCCTTGGAGGCGGGCGGCGGTTGTGGCCGAGGAAAGCTCGCCCACCACGGCGGGCGCGACCTGTTCGGCGGTGGCGCGCTCGGCCTCCTTGCGGACGGCCTCGGCGAGGCCCGCTTCGATGCCGGCCAGGCGCTCGGAAATGGCGCGGCCGATCTCCGCCTCGATCCGCCCGCGGGCTTCCTCGACGGCCGGGCCGAGCCGATCCGCCACCGCCGCGGAGACCAGCTCGCCGGTCCGGGCTACCTGCGCGGAGAGAAGCTCGACCTCGGCCAGCGCCGGGGACACCTTGTCGGCCACGACCCCGGTCGCGGCCTCGGCCACGCGCCTGGCCAGTTCCTCGGACTTGCCGAACTGGGCAACCGCCTCGGCGGCGGCCTGGCGGGCGGTCTCGGCGGCCTCCTCCGGGGTGACGGTCTGCAGGCCCCTGGCGGCGGCCTGGGCGGCCTCATCGGCCAGGGCGGACAGCTTCGCCCGGACGGCTGGCGAATCGGCCATGCCGGACAGGAGCTCGCCGGCGACCTCCCGGGCGATCCCGGCGGCGTCGTCGCGGTTCAGCCCCGGGTGCGCGGCCAGGACTTCCTCGGCGGCGCGGCGGGCGGCATCGGCGCTCTCCAGGGGGTTGACCGTGGGCAGGCCGGACACGGCCGATGCCGCGGCCCGGGCTGCGATCTCTTCGACCTCGCTGCGGGTCGGGGCTGGTCGGGCGGCCAGGGCTTCGGCCGCGGCTGCCGCCGCAATCTCCTCGACATCCCGACGCGTCAGTTGGGGAACGCCGGCCACAGCCTCCGCAGCCGCCGCGGCGGCGATCTCCCCGACGTCGGCTCGCGTCGGCAGCTGGGCAGCGGCCAGCGCCTCGGCAGCGGCCCTGGCTGCCGTCTCTTCAACCTCACTCCGGGAGAGCTCAGGGCGCCGGGCCAGGGCCGCCTCCGCCGCGCGCGAGGCCACGGCCTCGATCTCGCCGGCCGCGGGCGACGCGGGCAGGCCTCGGGCCGCCTCGGCAGCGGCCTCCGCGGCGATCCGTTCCACCTCGGCCCGCGCCAGCGGCTGGGCGTTGGCCAGAGCTTCGGCCGCAGCGTCCGCGGCGATCTTCCCGGCCTCCTCGCGCGTGAGCGGCTGGGACTTCGCCAGGGTCTCCGCGGCAGCCTTTGCGGCAATTTCCTCTGCCTCGCGGCGGGTCAGCGCCGGACGGGCGGCCAGAGCTTCGCCGGCCGTCCGCGCCGCGACCGCGGCCATCTTCAGCTCGAGCTCGGCGGGCGCAAGTGGTTTGGGCAGCCGGCCCACCGCCTCGGCAACGGTCTTGGACGCGATTTCCGCGGCCTCGTCGCGGGAGAGCGCCGGCCGGCGGCCAACGGCTTCGGCAACGAGCTTCTCGGCCTCCGCGCGCGTCAGCAGCTGCGCCTTGGCCATGGCCCCGGCGGCCGCCGTGACGGCAATCTCCTCGGCTTCGCGGCGGGTCAGGGCGGGTCGGGCGGAAAACGCCTCGTCGATGGTCCGCGAGGCCAGCGCTGCCATCTTGGCCTCGATCTCGGCCAGCGCCGGGGCTTTGGGCAGCTGGCTGACCGCCTCGGCGGCTGCCCTGGCGGCGATCTCCTCGGCCTCGCGGCGGGTCAGGGCCGGATGGGCGGACAGCGCCTCATCGGCCACCCTTCCGGCGATGTCCTCGACGTCCTCGCGGGTGAGGGCCGGGCGGCCGGCCAGGGCGTCTTCCACGGTGCGGGTGGCCAGTTCGGCCAGCTTCTCGTCGGTCTCCTCGGGGGCCGGCAGGTCCTGCAGGGCCTTGGCGGCGGCGGCCAAAGCGATCTCCTCCGCCTCGCGGCGGGAGACCGGCTCGCGCTTGGCGAAAGCCTGGTCGACTATGCGGCGGGCGGCGTCGGCGGCCTCGGCCGGCGACAGGCGCGGCAGTGGCGCCACAGCGGCGGCCGCCGCCCGGGCTGCGGCCGTCTCAACCTCGGCCAGAGTGATGGGCGGCTCGGTGGGCAGCAACCCGCGGGCGGTTTCGGCAACCGCGGTGGAGAACTCCCGGCTGCCCAGCGCATCGGCCGCGGCGCGGCGGGCCAGTTCCCGGACCCGGTCCTCGTCGGGCAGACCGGCCAGCGCGTCGGTGACCGCCGAACTTATCCTCTGGGCGAGCTCCCGCCCCTCGAGCAGTCGGTCCAGGCGGCCGTCGAGGTCCATGGTCTCGGCCAGCTCCCGGCAGGCCAGTTCCGCCTCAGCCCGGCCGAGTTCGCGGATGAGCTTCTCGATCCTCCGGCGGTCGTGTTCCAGCGCGGAGGCAGCGGCCTCGCCGGCCAGCTCTCTGATGTGCGCGGCCAGCTTGCGGCCGGCCAGGAACTGGTCCAGCTGGCCGCGGACCTCGGTGGCCATGGTCGAGCGCAGGTCGGGGAGCCGGGCTTCGCCGCCGGCTGCCCTGGCCGGGGCCGCACCGCCTATCGCGGACTTGACGAAGCGCTTGAGCGCGTTGCCGGCCACGATGGCCTCTTCGGCCAGGACCTCGGCCTCGTGGTGGTTGCCGTCGGCCAGCTGAACCTCGGCAGCCTTGAGCCGGCGCCGGAGGTCGGAGACGTCCAGGCCGATCGCCTCCAGCGCCGTGGCCATCTGGCCGGCCCGGGCGATCATGTTCTCGGCGGCGGCTTTGTCCTGCTGTTCGGCCATGGCAGTTCCACCCGCATAACCGGCGCGGCCTCAGCTCGGAGACAGCGTCGGGGCCGCAGCCGCGCCGGCCACGGCCCCGATCTGGAACGGATCGGTGCAGTTGGAGCGCGCGGGCGGACCCGCGCGCCGGGCCGGGCGCTATTCCTCGACCAGCTTGGCCTTCTGGGAGCGGAACTTGGCGATCTGGGACAGGTACTCCTTGCGGAGCGCCTCCAGGCGGTCGACCTCGGCCTTGAGCTTGGCGACGTCCTTGCCCAGGGAGTCGTTTTCGGAGGTCAGTTCCTTCACCGCCTCGTTGAGACTCTCGCACTTGCCCTGGAGGTCATCGCGCTCGCGCTCGAGCTGGTCGACCTGGCGGGTGAGCTCCTTGTCCTCGGCGGCCAGCTTGTCGCGGCCCTTCTCGAGCTCGGCCAGGCGGGCCTTGAGCTGGAGCTCCTCCTGCTGCAGCCGGCGGATCTCCACCTCGATATCGACGGTGTCGCGGGAAATCTCCTCGTTGGCCTTGAGGAGGTCGAGCCTCCAGCGGTGCTCGCTCTCGTAAACGGCGTTGAGGTCCTGATTGGCGGCGGCCAGCTGGCGGGCCAGAGCGGTGCGGGTCAGGGGCTTGCTCTCAGCCGCAGCGGGCGCCTTGGCTTCGAGTTCCTTGGCGAGATCCTTCTTGGCCATTTTCAACCTCCCCCTTAGGAATGTCGCGAAACCTGACCGGCTGGCCCCGGCTCCCATCGGGGCCGTCCATCGGCCACCGGTACGACACATTCTAGCGCGGGGCCGGGGGGGCGTCAACGCCTTTCAGGCGTTTGGCTGGCGGCTCTGCGGCGGGAGTCGGAGCGTCCTCGGCGGAGATTTCCGGTGGCGGCGCGATGCGGGGCCTGGCCTTCAGCCTCGCGGCGGGTCCGCGCGGTCGCGTGCCCGCGCTCACTTCTTCTCCCGCCTCGCCTTGTACGCCGCGCCCAGGCAGAAGGTGAGGTCGCCGGTCCGATTCCAGATCGCCGGCAACTGCCGATTGGCGACGAATCACTTCTTCGTCGTCTTCGGCGGCTGGTGGAGCAGCCAGTGGTCGCAGGCCGGGAAGTAGCCGCCGACCGAGAGCAGCCCCTTGCCCTCGCCGAGCACCGCCTGCTTGTACTGCTCCTCGCCGGTCAGGTGGTAGAGGACCGCGAAGAGCGTCGAGAAGGTCTTGGAGTTCTTCTCCTTGCCCACGGCCAGCGACCGGCAGATCTCCAGGGCCTTCGCGTCGCCGGTGTGCAGCGCGGTCATGGCGGCCGCCCGGCTGAAGATCTGGGTGAACCAGGAGCCGGCCTTGGGGTCGTTGCCGAACCAGAGCGGCGACTTGCCGATGACCGGCTCGAAGTTCCTGATGACCTCCTTGAGCAGTTCCCCGGCGCGCTTGTCGCCGGTCAGCTCCCAGTAGCGGTCCAGGACCCGCCAACTCCAGCCGTTGTCCCGGCCGATCTTGGGGCCTAGGTCCTTGAGCTCGGCGCCGGCCGCCGGGGCGTGGTCCCGGGCGAAGTAGGCGCTGTTGGCCGCGGTGAAGCGCATGTTCTCGAGGCTGCGCAGATCGCCGAAGAGCAGATAGCGGTCGTAGAGCAGGTCCAGGGTCTGGTGCTCGGGATTGGGGTACTCCCAGGGCGGCCCGTAGTCGGGCAGCCCGGCCTGGTACTTCTTGGTCACCTCGTCGTCCGGGAGCGCGCGCTCGCGGTTCTCGGAGACGTGGTTCTCGCGGTACTCCATCCAGTCCTTGAAGGTCATCGGATCCTGGTCGTCGACGCGGTAGCCGCGCACGTCGCGGAACTGCCGGCTGCGGGCCTCGCCGGCGTAGAACCACTCGGGGAGGCCGGTGACGTACCAGCGGTAGAGGTAGTCGTCCTCGTTGATGGGCTGGCGGGCGCCGTGCGTGCCGCTGCCTCCGTGGGAGCGCCAGCGTTCGCCGAAGATCCGCCAGCCGTAGGCGTTGCCGTAGAGCTCGTCGTCGGTGAGCATCCGGGTTCCGTTGGCCACCTGGCGGTTGTCGGGCTTCTTGTCGAGTCCCTGGGTCGGCGGCGTGTAGGGGCCGAGGTCGGCCAGCGCCCCGCAGGCGGCGATGTGCTCGAGCGGCGGGCGGAGCATGACCCGGGCGTCCCAGCGGTCGGCCAGCGCCTCGGCCGCCGGCCGCTCCTTGCCGTGGAAGGCGAAGACCATCTCGTGCCCCTTGGCCGAGCAGTCGTCGATGGCGTGGGGGAACTTCCACTCGCGCGGCCACAAGCCCACGCGCACGGTGCCGTCGGCGCCGGCCTCGGCGGCCTTGGGGAACTGCCGCCAGAAGTTCTTCATGTGGACGACGAGGCCGCCGCGGTCGTTCCAGGCCGAGAGCGTGCCCCGGGCGTGGTTGCCGGCGGCCAGTTCCTCCTGCTTGCCTGCGGTGAGCGGCGCCGAACCGCCGCCGGCGCGCTTCCAGACCTTGTATCCGCGGAAGGTGGTCAGGGGCTGCTTGACCGGCTTCCAGCCCTGGGTCTCCATGATTCCGAAGCCCGGGCAGGTCGCCCAGGTGTCCGCCCCGTTGGAGTCCTGGTAGAGGCAGGCCGACTCGCCGGCGGCGAGCTTGCCCTCGACGGCCTTGTCGCCCACGAGCCGCCACTCGGCGGCGCCTCCGGCGAGCTTCAGGACCAGCGATCCGTCCTCCATGGCCGGCGTGCCGACGGCCTTGGCGGGGTTGTTGCCGACGATAACGTCGGCGAAGACCTCGGTGCTCCCCGCGTAGAAGTTCATGAAGACGTCGTAGCTGTAGAGCCCCGGCGCGAAGCCCTTGCCGCCGGTCGCCGGGTGCTTGCCGCGGGCCCGGATGCAGACGCGCATCGGCCCGCTCTCGAGCACCTCGACCGAGGTCGTCCCGGCGCTGCCGAAGTACTTCTGGCCGAAGGTGTCCTCGGTGCTCGTGCCGCACTCAGGCGTCGAGGCCAGAAGGTTCTCATCGTCGGCGAGCTTCCCGTCGCCGTTGAGGTCGAGTATAGCCTTCTCCAGGAAGTTGAACTTCTTGCGGCTGACCACGAACCTGGCCGGGCCGGTGGTCACGGTGACGAAGTTCTCGTCCTGTTCGACGGCGAGCTTGGCCGCCGGCGTCGGCGCGTCGACCTTCGCGTCGGTCAGGACGAAGCTCAGCCTGCCCTTGGCCGGGACGTCGGCGACGAGGTCGACCAGCACCCAGCGGACCGAGTTGTCGCCCCGCCACCAGCGGGCCAGCTCGCGGAACTGCGCGGGGACCGGCGCGGTCTTGCCGTCGGCGTCCTTGGCGAGCAGGCGGAGGTCCTTCGCATCCTTGGCCTGCCCGGGCAGGAGCGGCACCCCGCAGGTGATGCGGCGCGGCCCGGCGACTCCGTCGTACTCCTCGGCGGTCAGCGGAACCTCCCAGGCTCCGGCCGCCGCGGCCGGAAGTCCTATGGACAGCGCGCAGACGATGGCTTTCAGCATCCCGGTCATAGAGCCGTTCCTTTCGGGGCCGCCTCTGCGGCCTGCAACCGGCAACCCGCAACTGGCAACCAGCGGCTATTTTTTCGCTTTTGGCGGCTGGGTCAAGAGCCAGTGCGCGCAGGCCGGCAGCTTCATGGTGCCGTAGACGCGCTTGAGGTTCTCGCCCCCGTCGGCGCCCAGGCCGGCGGTCTTGTACTTCTCGTCGCCGGTCAGGTGCCAGAGCACCGCGTGGAGCTCGGCGTAGTCGGCGGAGTTGTAGCCCTTGTACTTCTCCTTCGCGGCGGCGAGCGACTCGGCCAGGCTCTTGCAGACCTCCAGCGAGTCGGGGTTGCCGGTGTGCAGCGCGTCCATGGCCGCCGCCCGGCTGAAGACGTAGCTGAACCACCAGTTGACCGTGTCGCTGCCGTCCTTCTCCTTGGACATGCACAGCTGGATGGGGCCCGGGGCGGTCATGGCCTTGAAGCGCGCGGCGGCGTCCTTGAGCAGCCGCTCGGCGTTCTTGTCGCCGGTCAGCTCCCAGTAGCGCAGGCAGGCCCGCCAGGACCAGCCCGTGGCCCGGTGCACGCCCTGCTTCTGGTAGGCGGCGTAGTAGCCGCCGTGCCCGGCGATGATCGGGAGGTTCTCGAAGGAGCGCTGGTCGCCCATCAGCAGGTAGCGGTCGTAGGGCAGGTCCAGGACGCAGTGCTCGGGGTTGGGGAACCAGAAGGTCGAGCGCGGATAGCGGCCCTCCTCGTACTTCTTGGCGTCGGCGTCCTTGGGCTGGGGCCGGTTGGTCCACTCCTCGCTGCGGTTGGCGCCCTTCCAGTCCTCCCAGTTCTTGAAGGAGAACGGGTCCTGGTCCTCGATGCGGTAGCAGCGCACGTCGCGGAACTGGCGGCTGCGGGCGTCGCCGGCCTGGAGCCAGCCGTAGCTGCCGGTGACCAGCCAGAGGTAGAGGTAGTTGTCCTCGTTCATGGGCTGGCGGGCGCCGCGGGTGGAGTGCCCGCCGCAGCTCCGCCAGCGCTCGCCGAAGATCTGCCAGCCGTAGGCGTTGCCGTAGAGGCCGTCGTCGGTGAGCATCCGGGAGCCGTAGGCCTCGGTGCGGTTCTCGGGCTTGGAGCCCAGCCCCTGGGTGGGGACGGTGAATGGCCCGACGTCGGCCAGCGCCCCGCAGGCGGCGATGTGCGCGAGCTCCGGCCGGACCAGCAGCTTCGCGTCCCAGGCCGTGGCGAGCTTGGCCGGCTCGGGCGCCGGCGCGCCCTTGGCGAAGAACTGGACGACGATCTCGTGGCCCTTGGCGCTGGCGTCCTCCAGGAAGTGCGGCACCTTGTACTCCCGCGGAAAGAGCGCCAGGCGCACCCGGCCGTCGGCGAAGACCTCCGCGCCCTTGGGGAACTGCTGCCAGAAGTTGAGCAGGTGGAGCACCATCCCGCCGCGGTCGGTCGCGACCGAGACCGTCCCGCGGGCCTGGTTGCCGGCGGCTGCTTCCTCGTCTTTTCCGTCGGCGCGCTTCCAGACCTTGTAGCCCTTGAAACTGGCGGTCAGGCCCTCGGGGAACTCCCAGTAGTCCTTGCGCTCGGTGTTGTAGCCCTGGCACTTCTTCCAGGTGTCGGCGCCGTTGGAGTCCTGGTAGAGGCAGAGCGACCCGCCGGCCGGCGGCGGCCCGGCGTGCTCCTTGTCGCCGAGGATGGAGCAGCCCGCCGCCGGACTGGCCAGCTTCAGCCACAGCGAGGCGTCGTCGAAGCACGGCGTGCCGATGGACTTGGCGAAGTTGTTGCCGATGACCAGGTCGACGGCCACCGCCGCCGAGCCGGCGCGGAAGTCCATCATGCAGTCGTAGCCGTACATTCCGCGGCCGTAGCCCTTGCCGTCGCGGGCGGTGTGCGTGCCGCGGGCCCGGACGCGCACGCGCATGGCGCCCTTCTCGAGAACCTCCACGCTGCGGGTCTTCTCAGCGGAGTAGTACTTCTGGCCGAAGTTGTCCTCCAGGACCGAGCCGCAGTCCGGGGTCGTGGCCAGCAGTTCCTCGCCGGCCGAGAACTTGCCGTCGCCGTCCGCGTCGACTGCCGCGGCCTGCAGGAAGGTGAAGTTCTTCTTGGAGATGACGAAGCGCGCCGGCCCGGTGACCACGGTCACGGCGTCGGCGGTCTCCTCGACGGAGACCGGCTGCTTGGGGGCCGGCGCCGCGGCGGAGGCGTCGTTCGTCAGGAAGAAGGTCTGCTTCTCCCCCGGCTTCATCTCGGTCTGGAAGTCGACCAGCACCCAGCGGATGGAGGCATCCGCGCGCCACCAGCGGGCCAGCTCGCGGAACTGCGCGGGGATCGGCGTCGCCTTGCCGGAGGCGTCCTTGGCGAGCAGGCGCAGCTCCTTCACGTCCTTGGCCTGCCCGACCAAGAGCGGCACGCCCGAGGTCACCGGCCGGAGACCGGCGACGCCGCCGCGCTCCTCGAGGGAGAGCGGGACCTCCCAGGCTGAAGCCGTCGCAGACAGCAACCCGAGGAACATCGCGCAGAGGAGAGTTCTGGTCGTCCCGTTCATTCTGCATTCATCCTTCATCATTCTGCCTTGACCCGCAGCGCCCCGATCGGCGGACGCTCGCCGGACCGGCCTAGCTTCACCCCAAACATGGGTTGGCAGCACTTCTCGAGCGGGACCGTGTGGCGCGCCCCGTCGCCATCGACGTACTCGAGCGCCGGCGTCCCGGCCGCGGCGCAGGGCGCGCCGGGCTTGAGCCGGAAGTCGCGCCCCGCGGCGTCGATGAAGCCCGGGTCGGCGCCGGTCACGGTGTCAGTGAACCCGGCCGGCACCATGGCGTCCACGGGCATCCAGTTGTGGCTTCCTGCCACCGACTTGGCCGGCTTGGTCTCCTTCAGGATCTGGCTGCTGCCCAGGAAGATGTTGTTCCGGGCCACCAGGCTCGCGCCCGGATCGGCCAGCTGGATGAAAATGATCTCGGGGCTGCCGGCGATCAGGGTGTTGTTGAACATGTAGAGCCTGCCGTTGTGCCCGGCCGAGTCCTTGAGCTCCGAGCCGAAGAGCACGAACTTGCTCTCGTTGCCGCCGCGCTTGGGCTTGCTGACGATCACGTTGCCGACCATCAGCACGTTGCTGTTGGCGAGGTTCGTGCCGTCCTTGACCCGGGCGTGCTCGTCGACCGGCCCGACCTCGCCCTCATCGGAGTCGACGATCAGGTTGTGCCAGAGCTCGTTGTAGTGCGCCCGCGACTTGAAGTTCTGGCCGAAGGGGCTGTCGTGGATGAAGCAGTTGCGGACCACCACCCGGTTGCCGTGCATGTAGAAGTTGTGGGCGTAGCCGCGCCACTCCTCGGTGCTGTTGAAGCCCACGTCGCAGTTCTCGATCGTGGCGGTCTGCTTGTCGTCGCCGAAGACGCCCACGTCGCAGTGGTGGATCTTGCAGTCGCGGATCGTCGCGTTGGTCGACCCCAGCAGCCGCACGCCGTCGGCCGAGCCGCCGTTGCGCGCGCCGGTGAGCTCCAGGTGCTCCAGGACGATGTGGGCACCCTCTATCTGGAAGACGCCCCGGGGCGCGCCGCCCTTGCCGGAGACGTCGAGGCCCGTCGCGTCGAAGACCGGCCGAGGCTTGCCGGGCGCCCCGCGGATGACGATGGGCGCCGCGGCGGTGCCGTTGGCCTTGATCTTCAGGACCTCGCGGTAGGTGCCCGGGGCGATCTCGACGACGTCGCCGGGCTTGAGGTGCGCGACGGCTTCCCGGAGCGCTCCGGCCGGAGCAGCGGCGTCAATCCGGATCGGTCCCGGCGCGCAGGAGGCGGCCAGCAGGCAGAGCGTCGGCAGAAGAAGTGGCCGTATGCTAATCACTATCCGTCTCCGGTCTGTTGGACTCGGCCAATTCAGAATGATGAATGCTGAATGATGAATGACGCAGCTCGTGGCAGCCCCCGTGCATTCATCGTTCATGATTCATCATTCTGCATCACTTCTTGGGTGTCGGCGGCGCGTTGAGCAGCCAGTGCACGGCGGTCGGGGAGGTCTTGCCGGCGTTCTCGAAGTTGTCGACGTCGAGGATGCCGAGCAGCCGCTTGCCGCCGTCGGTCTTCTTGAGCACCGCCTCCTTGTACTTCTCATCGCCGGTCAGGTGGTAGGCCACCGCGAATGCCGCGCAGAAGTAGTCGGCGCGCTCCTCCTTGCCCTCGGCGAAGGCCTTGGTGAGTTCGAGCGCCTGCGGGTCGCCGGTGTGCAGCGCGGTGACCGCCGCGGCCCGAGCGTGGATCTGGGTGAACCAGATGTTGGGCTTGGCGGCGTCGCCGGACCAGAGCGGCTTCTTCTCGATGAGCGGTGCATAGGCCTTGATGATGTCCTTGAGGAGCTCCTCGGCGCGCTTGTCGCCGGTCAGGTCCCAGTAGCGCTCCAGCGCCCGCCAGGACCAGCCGCGGTCGCGGCTGATGGCCGGGGCGGCGCTGATGGCGTAGAAGGCGCCGTTGGCGGCCACCGTGCGCATGTTCTCGTAGGCGCGCAGGTCGCCCCAGACCAGCCAGCGGTCGTAGAGCTCATCGAGGGTCTGGTGCTCGGGGTTGGGGTACTCCCACGGCCCGCGCGCCCAGAAGCCCTCCTGGTACTTCTTGAGCTCGTCGTCCTTGGGCACCGGCCGGGAGCACCAGCCGTTCTCCTGGAGGTTGGCGTTGCGGAACTCCTCACGGTTCTTGTAGGCCAGGGGGTCGACGTCGTCGATGCGGTAGGAGCGCACGTCGCGGAAGTGGCGGGTGCGGGCGTCGCCCACCGCCAGCCACTCCGGGATGCCGGTGAGGTACCAGCGCATCAGGTAGCAGTCTTCCTTGATCGGCTGGCGCGCGCCGTGCTCGGAGTGCCCGCCGTTGGAGCGCCAGCGCTCGCCGTAGACCTGCCAGCCGGCGGCGTTGCCGTAGTAGCTCTCGCCGCTGAGCCAGCGCGTCCCGGTCACCGCGATCTTGTCGGAGGGTTTCTCGCCCATCCCTTCGGCCGGGACGGTGAAGGGCCCGGTGTCGGAGAGCGCCCCGCACTCGGCCTGGTGCTTGACCTCCGGCCGTGCGGCCAGGCGCCAGTCCCAGGCCGCAGCGAAGGCCGCGCTCGACGGCCGGCCGTCGGCGCCGGTCTCATAGATGCTCTTGCCCTTGGCCTTGTAGAAGTGGAGGCAGATCTCGTGGCCCTTGGCGGAGGCGTCCTCGAAGTAGTGGACCACCTTGAACTCGCGCGGGAAGAGCCCGATGCGCACCCTGCCGTCGGCGCCGACCTCCGCGGCCTTGGGGAACTGCTGCCAGAAGTTCCGGGTGTGGACGATCACGCCGCCGCCGTCGTTCGAGGCGTGGAGCAGCCCGCGGGCCTGGCTTCCGGCGGCGAGCTCTGACTCCTTGCCGTCGGAGCGCTTCCAGACCTTGTAGCCCTTGAAGCTGGTGACTTTGGTGCTGATCCCCGACCAGCCGGACTTGCTCATGTTCCCGAAGCCCGGGCAGGACTCCCAGGTGTCGGTGCCGTTAGAGTCCTGGTAGAGGCGGACCGACTCGCCGGCGGCGAGCCTGCCTGCCTCCGCCTTGTCGCCAACCAGGGTGTAGCCGGCCGCGCCGCCCTTGAGCTTCAGGAGCAGCGAGGCGTCCCTGAAGACCGGTGAGCCGATGGGTTTCTGGAAGTTGTTGGTCAGCACCAGGTCGACGTTGACGTCGGAGCTGCCGGCGTAGAAGTTCATGAAGACGTCGTAGCCGTACATCCCGCGGCTGTAGCCCTTGCCGTCGCGCGGCAGGTGCTGCCCCCGGGCGCGGATGCAGACGCGCATCGGACCGCTCTCGACGACGCTGACTTCCTTCGTGCCGTCGGCGGCGTAGTACTTCTGGCCGAAGGTGTCCTCGATGACCGTGCCCAGGTCGGCCGACTGGTCGAGCAGTTCCTCGCTGTCGACGACCGCGCTCTGGAGGAAATTGTACTTCTTCTTGCTGACCGTGAAGACTGCCGCGCCGGTGGAGACGACGAACGCGTCGCCCTTGTCCTCGACCTTGAGGGCGTCCTTGGGCGCGGCCGGGCCGAGCTTGGCGTCGGTCAGCCAGACGACCCTCTTCTCGCCGGGAGCCAGGGCAACCTCGAAGTCGACCAGCACCCAGCGGATGGAGTTGTCGCCGGGGTTGAAGGACGCCGGGGCGCGCCACCAGCGGGCCAGCACCTTGAACTGCGCCGGGATGGGCGTGAGCTTGCCGTCGCCGCCCTTGACGCCGAGCGCCAGGTCTGCCGGTTCCTTGGCCTGCCCGACCAGAAGCGGTATGCCGCCCGAGACCCGCCGCGGCCCGCCCTTGCCGCCGGGATCCTCGACGGTGAGGGGGAGCTCCCAGGCGAAGGCGGACGTGGCCAGCAGGGCGAGCGTGGTCAGAAGCGCGGCGCGCAGCTTCATCATGTCAAGCCTCCAGTTACACCCAGTTACGAATGGTGAATGCAGAATGGTGAAACACGGATGGGCCTGGGAGGCCCCTCCGTCTTTCAACATTCACCATTCGCCATTCCGCATTCATTTGCCCTTCGCCGGCTGCTTGAGCAGCCACGCCGCCGACGGCAGGAAGCCGTCGTTGTCGTGGACCACCAGCAGCTTTCTGCCGTCGTTGGTCTTCTTGAGGACCGGGTCCTTGTACTTCTCCTCGCCGGTCAGGTGCCAGAGCACCGCGAGGATCGTGGAGAAGTAGTCGGCCTTGCCGTCCTTGTCGCTGGCCAGCGCCCGGCAGATGTCCAGCGCTTTCGGGTCGCCGGTGTGCAGCGCGGTCATGGCCGCGGCGCGGGTGAAGATCATGGTGAACCACTCGTGCTGGTACTCCTTGGCCTGGAACCACAGGTTGGTCTGGCCGATGAGCGGGGAGTAGGCGGCGATGCACTGGTCGAGCAGCTCCTTGGCGCGCTTGTCGCCGGTCAGCTCCCAGTAGCGCTCCAGCGCCCGCCAGGACCAGCCGGTGTTGCGGTGGATGGCCGGCGCGTGGGCGATTGCGAAGTAGCCGCCGTGGCCGGCCACCACGCGCATGTTCTCGTAGGCGCGCTGGTCGCCGAAGAGCAGGTAGCGGTCGTAGAGCAGGTCGAGCGTGCAGTGCTCGGGGTTGGGGAACTCCC
Organism: Planctomycetota bacterium; assembly: GCA_022703445.1. GTDB lineage: Bacteria > Planctomycetota > SZUA-567 > JAKLDR01 > JAKLDR01 > JAKLDR01. The sequence goes on from JAKLDR010000025.1 coordinate 19,030, forward strand.
AGCGGGCGTGCCACTCGATGCCCGCCTGGTACTTGGCCAGCTCCTCGTCCTTGGGGATCGGCCGGCTGGTCCACTCCCGGCTCTCGGAGGTGTTGGCCACCTTGAACTCGGCCCAGCTCTTGAAGGAGAGCGCGTCGACGTCGTCGATGCGGTAGGCGCGCACGTCGCGGAAGAGCCGGGCGCGGTTGATGCCGGCGTCCAGCCAGCCGCCGCCGCCGGTGACGTACCAGCGCCAGAGGTAGTCGTCCTCCTTGATGGGCTGGCGCGCGCCGTGGGTGGAGTGGCCGCCCCAGGAGAGCCACCTTTCGCCGTAGACCTGCCAGCCGATGCAGTTGCCGTAGTACTTGTCGCTCATCAGCATCCGGCGGATGTTGATGCCCACGTCGTAGTCCTCGAAGCCCCGGGTGGGGACCACGAAGGGCCCGAGGTCGGTGAGCGCGCCGGTCGCGGCGATGTGCTCGATCTCCGGCCGCGGCAGGGCGGGAACGTCCCAGGCGTCGGCCAGGACGTGCGGCCAGGTCCGCCCGGCGTCGTCGGCGGCGTAGCGGCTCTTGCCCTTGGCGTAGAAGTGCAGGACGATCTCGTGGCCCTTGCCGGCGCAGTCGTCGAGGTAGTGGGGCGAGGCGCACTCGCGCGGGAACATGCCCAGGCGCAGCGTGCCGTCGGCGCCGGTCTCCACCGTCTTGGGGAACTGCTGCCAGAAGTTGCGCATCAGCAGCACGACGCCGCCCTTGTCGTTGTAGAGGTGGGCGGTCCCGCGGGCCTGGTCGCCCTGGGTGACCACGTCCTCCTTGCCGCCGGCGCGCTTGAGCAGGCGGTAGCCGCGGAAGCGGGTGACCTTGCCGATCCCGCCGGTGCAGTTCTCCCAGGTCTCGGCGCCGTTGGAGTCCTGGTAGATGGCCGCCGACTCGCCGGCGGCGAGCGGCAGGTCCTTGGGCGCGGCGCCGTAGAGCCGGCACCCCTGGGCTCCGCCGGCCAGCTTCAGGACCAGCGAGGCGTCCTTCATGAGCGGCTCGCCGATGGACTTGGCGAAGTTGTTGGTGAGGATCACGTCGGCGCCGACCTCGGAGCTGCCCGCGTAGAAGTTCATGAAGACGTCGTAGCCGTAGTAGCCCCGGCTGTAGCCCTTGCCGTCGCGGGCCTTGTGCTGTCCGCGGGCGCGGATCTGGACCCGCACCGGGCCGGCCTCCAGGACCTCGACCGCCTTGGTGCCCTCCGAGGCGTAGTACTTGCCGCCGAGGTTGTCCTCGATGACCGTGCCCAGGTCCGGTGAGCCCTCGAGCAGCTCCTCGCCGTCGACCACCGCGCTCTGCAGGAAGTTGAACTTGGCCTTGTTCACGGTGAAGACGGCGACCCCGGTGGAGACCACCAGGGTTTCCCCCTTGTCCTCGACCTTGACAGTCTGCTTGGGCGCGGCGGCCTCAAGCTTGGCGTCGGTGAGGTAGACTACCTTCTTCTCGCCGGGCACCGCCGAGCTGGGGAAGTCGACGAGCACCCAGCGGATGGAGTTGTCGCCGCGCCACCAGCGGGCCAGCACCCGGAACTGCGCGGGGATGGCCGCGAGCTTGCCGTCCGGGCCCTTGACCGCGAGGGTCAGGTCGGTCGCCTCCTTGGCCTGCCCGGCCAAGAGCGGCACCCCGCCGGAGATGTACGGCGGCACGCCGGAGCGAGCCGGGTTGTCGACGGTCAGCGGGATCTCCCAGGCGGAGGCCGCGGAGACGGCCAGCAGGGCGAACGCAGTCAGGATTGCGGCGCGCATCTTCATCATGTCAAGTCTCCAGTTACACCCAGTTACGAATGGTGAATGGTGAATGCAGAATGGTGAAACACGGATGGGCCTGGGAGGCCCCTCCGTCTTTCAACATTCACCATTCGCCATTCCGCATTCATTTCCCCTTCGGCGGCTGGTTCAGCAGCCACGCCGCCGCCGGCAGGAAGCCGTCGTTGTCATGGACCACCAGGAGCTTCTTGCCGTCGTTGGTCTTCCTCATGACCGCGTCCTTGTACTTCTGGTCGCCGGTCAGGTGGTAGAGCACCGCGAAGAGCGTGGAGAAGTAGTCGGCCTTGTCGAACTTCCCCTCGGCGAAGGCCCTGCAGATCTCCAGGGCCTTGGGGTCGCCGGTGTGCAGCGCGGTCATGGCCGCCGCGCGCGAGTGGATCATGGTGAACCAGGTGTTGGGCTTGGCCGGGTCGCCCGACCAGATGTCCTTCTTGTCGATGAGCGGCGCGTAGGCGGCGATGCACTGGTCGAGCAGCTCCTTGGCGCGCTTGTCGCCGGTCAGCTCCCAGTAGCGCTCCAGCGCCCGCCAGGACCAGCCGCGGTCGCGGCTGATGCCCGGGGCGTGGGCGATGGCGAAGAAGCTGCCATGGCCGGCCACCACCCGCATGTTCTCGTAGGCGCGCTGGTCGCCGAAGAGCAGGTAGCGGTCGTAGAGCAGGTCCAGGGTGCAGTGCTCGGGGTTGGGGAACTCCCAGCGCGCGCGCCAGAAGATGCCCTCCTGGTACTTGGCCAGCTCGTCGTCCTTGGGGATCGGCCGGTTGGTCCACTCCCGGCTCTCGGAGGTGTTGTTCTTGCGGAACTCCGCCCAGTTGGCGTAGGACAGGGCGTCGGTCTCGTCGATGCGGTAGGCGCGGACGTCGCGGAAGTTGCGGCTGCGGTTGATGCCGGCGTCGAGCCAGCCGCCGCCGCCGGTGACGTACCAGCGGTAGAGGTAGTCGTCCTCCTTGATGGGCTGGCGCGCGCCGTGGGTGGAGTGCCCGCCGTGGGACAGCCAGCGCTCGCCGTAGACCTGCCAGCCGATGGCGTTGCCGTGGTACTCGTCGGTCATGAGCATCCGGCGGGTGTTGACCGCGGTGTCGTAGTCGTCGAAGCCCCGGGTCGGGACCTCGAAGGGCCCGAGGTCGGTGAGCGCGCCGGTCGCGGCGATGTGAGCGAGCTCCGGCCGGGGGGAGGCGGGCACGTCCCAGGCGTCGGCCAGGACGTGCGGCCAGGTCCGGCCCTCGGGGTCGGCGGCGTAGCGGGTCTTGCCCTTGGCGTAGAAGTGCAGGACCACCTCGTGGCCCTTGGCGGCGCAGTCGTCGAGGAAGTGCGAGAAGGCGCACTCGCGCGGGAACATGCCCAGGCGCAGGGTGCCGTCCTTGCCGCCCTCCACCGCCTTGGGGAACTGCTGCCAGAAGTTGCGCATGAACATCACCGCGCCGCCCTTGCCGGTGGTCAGGTGGATGACCCCGCGGGCCTGGTCGCCCTGGCCCACCACCTCGTCCTTGCCGCCCGAGCGGCGAAGGATGCGGTAGCCGCGGAAGCTGACCGCCTTGCCTCCGAAGCAGGTCCCGCCCGGCCGGGAGTTGCCGGTGTAGCCCTGGCAGACCTGCCAGGTCTCGGCGCCGTTGGAGTCCTGGTAGAGGCAGATGGACTCGCCGTCCTCGGGCTTGTAGAGGTTGGAGGCGAAGGGCGCCGCCCCGTAGACCCGGCAGGTTCCGGAAACCGGGTCGCCCGGGCCGGCGAGCTTCACGAGCAGGGAGGCGTCCTTCATGATCGGCTCGCCGATGGACTTGGCGAAGTTGTTGGTCAGGACCACGTCGGCGGCCACCTCGCAGCTGCCGGCGAAGAAGTTCATGGTGATGTCGTAGCCGTAGTGGCCGCGGCTGTAGCCCTTGCCGTCGCGGGCCTTGTGCTGCCCGCGGGCGCGGATCTGGACCCGCACCGGGCCGGCGTCCAGCACCTCGACCGTGCCGGTGCCCTCCGAGGAGTAGTACTTGTTGCCCTGGTTGTCCTCGATGACCGTGCCCAGGTCCGGCGAGCCGACGATCATTTCCTCGCCGTCGACCACCGCGCTCTGGAGGAAGTTGTACTTCTTCTTGTTGACCGTGAAGACCGCCGGGCCGGTGGAGACCACCAACGTATCGCCCTTGTCCTCGACCTTCACGCTCTCCTTGGGCGCTGCGGCGTCGAGCTTGGCATCGGTGAGATACACGACCTTCTTCTCGCCGGGCACCGCGGAGCTGGGGAAGTCGACCAGCACCCAGCGGATGGAGTTGTCCCCGCGCCAGTAGCGGGCCAGGACCCGGAACTGCGCCGGGATGGCGGTGAGCTTGCCGTCCGGGCCCTTGACCGCGAGCGTCAGGTCGGTCGGCTCCTTGGCCTGTCCGGCCAGGAGCGGCACGCCGCCGGAGATGTACGGCGGCACGCCCGAGCGCTTGTCGTTCTCTGTGGTCAGGGGGATCTCCCAGGCGGCCGCCGAGGCGGCGAGGACTCCGGCCAGGGAGATTCCGAGGGCGAGGGTTCTCAGGGCGGCGATCATGACGCTACTCCTCTCTAGAACACTAACTCAAGAATGAACTTGCTGGGTTGACTGGTCAAGTGGATTGTACACCGCAACTATGTGGATGTTGAGGACAAAAGGCTTCGATGGGCGGGTATTGCCCTAACGATCAGGACTCTCGCCCGTACAACCGACGCCCATCTGGAAATGGGTTGGTGCAGGTGAGGCATGGGAGGTTGTCGGAGCGACGTTGAACCACAAGCGCCACGTCGGCATCGGAGCCTGCGTGGTCGAACGCGCTCTCAGGGCGCATTGCGCCGGGGAAGGAAACCCATGGGACTCGAAGTCAGGTTGCGACAGCCATGGAAGACGTGGGCCGGTCCTGTTCTGGTCTCGGCCCTCTGTGCGATGGCCTGGGCCGCCGGGACTCATGATTCGGGAGCCTTCCCGCGTCCGACTGACGGGCAGCCGGTGACCGTCGTGCCCGCACCGTCCCTTGCGGAAATCCCATCCGCCGCCGAGGTCGTTATCGACACGTTGGATGTCGTGCGGCAAGTCCCAGCAACGCTGTACGGCACCAATGTAGAGTGGATTTGGGGTGGTCAGGGCCTCTGGTCCGAGTGTGACCGGGAACTCGATCCCGAGGCCGTGAAGCTATGCCGGCAACTGGGGCCCACGCTGATCCGTTTCCCCGGAGGCGTCTTCTCGGATTGCTATGATTGGCGCAACGGCCTGGGGCCGCAGTCGGCGCGTCCGACGACACCGATCCATCCGGGCGGACCGGTCTCCAGGCACAGCTTTGGCATCCAGGAGTTCTCCGAGTTGGCCCGGGCGGCCGATGCCAAGCCCCTGTTGACGGTCAATGCGGGCAACGGCACGGCGGAGATGGCTGCCGACTGGGTGCGCTACATGAACCGCAAGGTCGGTCCGCGGGTCCAGTACTGGGAGGTCGGCAACGAACTGTACATGGCCGGGGACCTCTCCGGCGGCGCCCTGGCGGCGGAGACCTACGCCGCGAAGTTCGCGGGCTTTGCGGACGCCATGCGTTCCGTCGATCCCAGGATCCACGTCGGGGCCATAGGCGGTTTGAACTACGACCGGTACAACTTCATCACGGATGACCACTGGACCGAGACGGTGCTCGGCCTGGTGGCCGACCGCATCGACTTCCTGGCCGTGCACAACGCCTACGCGCCAGTGCTGATGACCGGTGCCGACATGGCCGCTGACCCGCGCGCAGTCTACGCCGCCCTGCTGGCCGCACCGGTTGGGATCGAACGCAACTTGGCGGACGTGTCCGCCCTGCTCGCCGCCTACGAGCGACCGGACCGCCCCATCTCCATCGCGGTTACCGAGTGGGGCCCGCTCTTCCAGGTGACGCCGGACTGTCCCTGGGTCGACCATGTCAAGACCATGGGCTCCGCCTTGTTCGTGGCCTCGACCCTGAACGCCTTTCTGCGCTCGCCGCGGGTGGAGGTCGCCACCTTCTTCAAGTACAACGATCCGTTGTTCATCGGCTGGATCGGGCGGACGGCCGACGGCCACTGGCGGACGACCGCGCCGTACATGGTCTTCTCCCTGTACCGTCACAACCTGGGCCGCACCATGGTCCGGACCACCGTCGCCGGGCCGACCTATGACAGCCAGGCGATAGGCGTGGTCGGAGCCTTCAGCGGTGTCCCCTGCCTGGACGCGGTGGCCACCCTGGACCGCGGCACCCTGGCAGTGATGGTCGTCAACAAGAGCGAGGGGGCCATCGACGGCCGGCTGGCCCTCAAGGGGGTCACCGGCTACGGCGGTGTCCAGGTCAAGACCGTCCGCGCCATGAGCCTGGACGCCAACACCGGCACGGTGTTGCCGAACATACCTGGCATCACCTGGGCACCGCAGGTGGACATGGGCCGCTTCAACCTGGGCGATCCCGGCGAGATCTCCGTCTCAAGCGGCAAGCTGCCGGCCGCCAAGAGCCATGGCGCCGATCAGAGCCTGAGCTACACCTTCCCGCCGCTCAGCGTGACCTGTCTGACCTTCAAGGACGTGAAGCGCGGTAGCCGCTGAGGCGGCGGCATGGGCCGCATCAACCCGCCCGCGAGGAGGACGCCCTGCTGCCCGGCAGGGACGGCCCGGCCTACCTGGCCAGCTCCTTCGGACGCCGGCCGACGACCACGGACAGCTCCTCCTTGCGGCCATTGCGGTAGAGCACCAGTTTGACGGTAGTCTCCGGGTCGATGCCGCCCACCATCTCGACCAGGCCGGCGGAGCCGTTGATGACCCGGCCGTCGAGGGTGTGCAGGAAATCCCCCGCGCGCAGCCCGGCGCGGGCGGCGGGAGTGTCGGGAATGGCCTCGACCACAACGGCGCCGCCGTCCGGGGGCAGCTCGCGGCCCTCGCGGTCGGCGCCCTCCGGGTCGCGGACCTGCACGCCTATGAAGCCCTGGCCGACGATCGCAGCCAGCAGCGTCCGGCTGCGGGAGCTGATCTCCAGGTCCGGATCGGCCAGCGCCGCCCGTAGGCGCACCGCCGCCGGCTTGCCGATCTCCAGCAGGCGCACCTGGGCGGCTTCGCGGCGATCCCAGTGCTCGTCGCCCAGCTGCCTGATCAGCACGGCCACCTCCTCGTCGAGGGTCGCCGGCTTGGGAGCCGGGGGCTGGACGGGAGGCTGAGGCCTGGGCGCAACGGGCGTTGGCGTTGGTGTTGGGGCGGGCGCGGGCGTGGGAACAGGCGCCGGCACCCGTGCTTCCGGCGCGGACGGCCGGATTGGGACGCCGGCCGAAGACGCGGCCGCCCGGGGGGGCGAGGCGGGAGTCGCAGTAGGCCGCTTCGGGGAACACCCGGGTGCGGCCGCGGCCAGTGCCGCGGCGGCGGTCCACAGGAGCACCGGGTGCGATGGCATCATGTTGGTCTCCGCCGCCGGCCCGTTGTTGACACCGGGCCCGGACGATGGAGAATATTAGGTGGCTCATCCGGGGTTGTCAATTGTGCGCCGGGAGGGCCGGGAGGAAGAGGCATGTACACCGACAAGGTCATGGACCACTTCCGCAAGCCGCGGAACGTTGGGGAGGTAGAGAACGCGGACGGGGTTGGCGAGGTCGGCAATCCGACCTGCGGCGACATGATGAAGATCACCATCAAGGTGGAGGGCGGCCGCATCGCCGACATCAAGTTCAAGACCCTGGGCTGCGGGGCGGCCATCGCCACCAGCTCGATCACCACCGAGCTGGCCATGGGCAAGACCCTGGACGAAGCCCTGGCCATCACCCGCGACCAGGTCGCCAAGGAGCTCGGCGGACTGCCCGCCAATAAGATGCACTGCTCCAACCTGGCCGCCGACGGCCTGCACAAGGCCATCGAGGACTACCGTTCCAAGAAGAAAGGAACCTGAGCACCGATGTTTCTCACCATCGACCCGACCTACTATCTCTACGCCCTGCCCGGGCTGATCCTGGCCATCTGGGCGGCCATCAAGGTCAAGATGACCTACGCCAAGTACTCCGACGTCCACACCAGGTCCGGATCGACCGGCGCCTGGGTGGCCAGGGCCATCCTGGATGCCCACGGCCTGCAGCACGTGCCCGTCGAGGAGATCCCCGGCGAGCTCTCCGACCACTACGACCCGCGGGCCCAGGCTCTGCGCCTGAGCACCGGCGTCTTCCGGAGCGACTCGGTTGCCGCGGTCGGCGTGGCCGCCCACGAGGCGGGACACGCCATCCAGCATGCCGCGCGCTACTGGCCGATGACCGTGCGGGCCGGCCTGGTGCCGGTGGCCCAGTGGGGCCCCATGGCCGCGATCGCCCTGTTCATGATCGGGGCCGTACTGGCCCACTACGGCCAGGGCGGCAAGAGCCTGATGATGGTCGGGCTGGTGCTCTTCGCCGGGGCCGCACTGTTCTCCCTGGTCACCCTGCCGGTGGAGCTCAACGCCAGCAACCGGGCCATGAAGCTGCTCGGCTCGGTCGGGGTGCTCGACGCCCACGAGCTGCCCGGCGCCCGGAAGGTGCTCACCGCCGCGGCCCTCACCTACGTGGCCGCCGCGGTGCAGTCCCTGCTGACCCTGGTCTACTACGCCCAGATGCTCTTCGGCGGCTCGCGGGATGACTGAACCCCGGCCCGGCCCGCAGGCGCAGCCGGCCGGGCTGGACACCCAACCGCCGTCCGGGCCTCCGCTGGAGGCCGGGACAGACGACCAGAGCCGGACGGAAGCCGCTGCTGCTCCGGCGGTCCCGTCGACGCCCTGGACGCGCTTCGCCGTCCAGGCCCAGTGCGACCTGAAGTTGTGGCTGGTCTGCATGGGGCTGCTCAGCCTGTGCCGCCTGGCCCTGTTCATCCCCTTCCACGGCCGCATGGAGTCGGGCACCGGCGCCGGGGCGGTGCTCATGGCCTTCGCCAACGGGCTGCGCTTCGACAGCCAGGTGGCCACCGTCTGGATCGCGCCGGGCCTGCTCCTGGGGATCGTCGCGGCCTTCGCCGGATGGGGCCGGGCGCCGGCCGTGCTCCGGCAGGTCGTGGCCGGGCTGTTCGTCTTCGTCACCGTGCTCCTGGCGGTGATCACCTACGGCTACTTCCGCGAGTACGGCAACCAGTTCGACGACCGCGTCTTCGGAGTCGTGGAGGACGACTTGGGGGCGGTGCTGGCCACCGTCTGGAAGGAGTACCCGGCCACGACCGTGGCCCTGGTCATGCTGGCCTTCGACGCCGCGCTCTTCCTGGGAGTGCGCCGGCTCGTCCGCAGCCCGTGGATCGGCGGGGCGCGCCTGGCGAGGATGGCCGTGCCCGGGCGCGCCGCCGCCACGGTCGGCCTCGCCGTCTTCCTGGCCGCCGCCGCCCGCGGCTCGTGCGGCCGCCGGCCGGTCCAGGAAAAGGACGCGGCCGTCACCTCCGACCCCTTCCTGAACAAGGTCGTGCTCAACGCCTACAAGGCCCTGGACTACACCATCGAGGTGCGCCGGCGGCTGCAGCGCAGTTCCAAGGGCATCAGGGTCTTCCTCGCGGACGGCGACATCCGCGGCGCGGTGCGCCGCGTCGTCGGCGATGAGCGCGAGCGCTCCGGCGGTGGCGACCTGGACGCGTGCCTGCTCCGCACCGCCCCGGGGTGGGCCAGCCCGCCGCGGCACATCTTCCTGGTGGTGGGGGAGAGCTACTCGGCCTGGCCGCTGGAGGATCCCTACCGTCGGCTGGGCCTGGCCGGCGAGGTCGAGCGCCTCGGGCGCGAGGGCATCCTGTTCCGCAACCTCCTGCCGGCCAGCACCGGGACGATGACCTCGCTGGCCACGGTCCTCACCGGAATAACCGAGCACGGCGCGCCGATCTGCTACCAGCCGAACTCGCGCCGGCCCTACCCGACGGGGCTGGCCGCGATCTTCAACCGGCTGGGCTATCGGACCCGCTTCTTCTATGGCGGGTACCTGAGCTGGCAGCGCATCGGCGACTTCGTCCGCGACCAGGGCTTCCAGGAGGTCCACGGCGGCGGCGACGTCGGCGGGCGGATCGGCGGCAACGAGTGGGGCGTGCCCGACGGGGCGCTGCTCGACTTCGTGGCCTCCAGGGTCACCGACGAGCAGCCCAGCCTGAACGTGATCCTGACCGTCTCGAACCACGCGCCTTTCGAGGTGGACGTCCGCGCCGAGGGCTTTCCGCTGAAGGCCATGCCCCCGGAGCTGGCCGCCGTCTGGGACGGCGAGTACCGCCTGGAGCAGATGGGCCACTTCTGGTACGCCGACCGCTGCCTGGGGCGCTTCGCCGGCGCGGTCTCGAAGAAGCTGCCCCGGACGCTCCTGGCGGTCACCGGCGATCACTACGGCCGGCACTTCCTCAACGCCAAGCCCAACCTGGCGGAAGGCTCTTTCGTGCCCCTGCTGCTGTACGGTCCGGAGGTCCTGGGCGGAGCCCGTCCCCCGGCCGGTGCCTGCGGCAGCCACACCGACATCGCCGCGACCCTGACGGACCTGGCCGCCCCGGCCGGCTTCACCTATCCGGCCATGGGCCGGAGCCTGCTGTCGCCGGAGGCCGTCGGTCCGGCGTTCGGCTGTGGCAAGGTCGTGGGCCCCGGGTTCCTGGCCGAGCTGGAAGGCACCCGGTCCTGGATGCGGCTGCCGGCCGCTGACGGCGCCGCGCCGACCGCCGACCCGGACCTCGCGGCCCTGGAGCGCCGGCAGCGCGACCTCAAGGCCATCGGCTGGTGGCGGGTGTTGCGCGGTCCGGCGATGCCCGAGGGACCTGAGGCGGGCGCGGCCAAATCCCGGGACGGGGCCCGGTCCGGCGGCGGCGCTCAGCGCCGGTAGCGGCCCAGGACCTTGTCCAGCGCCGCGACCACGTCGGCCAGATCGGCGTTGGTCATGGCCGCGAAGAGCGGCAGGGTGATCAGCCCCTCGTAGGCCCGCTCGGTCACCGGGCACAGGCCCCGGCGGTAGCCCAGGCGTTCGTAGAGCGGGTGGAAGTAGACCGGCATGTAGTGCACGTTGACGCCGATGCCCTCCGCGCGCAGCGCCGCGAAGACCTCGGCGCGGCCGGCCGAGAGCCGCTCCAGGCGCAGGCGGACCATGTAGAGGTGCCAGGCGCTCAGATGGTCGGCGTCGTCGGCGGCCGGCAGAACGAGCTCCCCGAAACGCGCGAGCTCCCGCGCGTAGAGCGCGGCCAGCTCCCGGCGCCGGGCGACGTTCGCGGCGAGCCTCTTGAGCTGACTGGTGCCCAGCGCGGCGTTGAAGTCCGCCAGCCGGTAGTTGAAGCCCAGTCGGTCGATCTCGTAGAACCAGCTGGCCTTGGAGCCGGCGCGCATCCGGGCGTCCACGTTGATGCCGTGATTGCGCAGCCGCCGCACGGCCTCCACCAGCTCGGGGCGGCCGGGCGAGCTCACCGCCCCGCCCTCCCCCGTGGCGATGTGCTTGGCCGGGTGGAAGCTCCAGGCGGCCAGGTCCGCCGGTCCGGAGCCTACGGGCCGGCCCCGGAAGACGGCGCCCAGCGCGTGGCAGGCGTCCTCGATGAGCAGCAGCCCGCGCCGGTCGCAGATCCGCCGGAGCTCGTCCATCTCGCAGCTCCGCCCGGAGTAGTGCACCGGAACGAGGGCCTTGGTGCGCGGCGTGATCGCCGCCTCGGCCGCGGCCGGGGCGAGGTTCATCGTGCGCTCGTCGATGTCCGCGAAGACCGGCCGGGCGCCGCAGTTCAGCGCGGCGTTGGCGGTGGCGGCGAAGGTCAGCGGCGTGGTGACGATCTCGTCGCCCGGGCCGATGCCCGCGGCGAGGTAGGCCAGGTGCAGCGCGGCCGTGCCGCTCGAGACCGCCGCGACCGAGGCCGCCCCGACCGCCGCGGCCACGGCCCTCTCGAAGGCGTCGACGTTCGGGCCGGTGGTCAGCCACGTCCCGCGCAGCACGGCGGAGACCGCGGCGATGTCCTCGTCGGTGATCTGGTGCATCGCGTACGGCAGCATCGAGGGGCGGACCGGGCTGCCCCCTTCGATGGCCAGTCTGGCTGCCTGATTGCTCACGGGAACCGCCTTTCCGCGGGGCCGTCTTGCCCGGCGGCTGGATTCTAGCCTGGCTCAGGGGCGACGCAAGCGACCGGGTGCGCCGGCAACCGGCCGCCGACGCGGATCACAGCAGTTCCAGGCTCACCGCCTTCATCCGCACATCACCCGGCCGCCGGCCCCCGACGCGGACGTTGACCGTCCCGCCGGACGCCGGCAGCAGCTTCGTGAGCCGACGCGCGCCGCGGCCGCGCTCGGTCCACTGGTAATCGAGTTTGAGTCGGGCACCGCCCGCCGGAGGCTTCCCGGCCGAAACGCGCACCCGGTTCCTGCCCGGCTGCAGCGCCGGCAGGGACAGCATCCCGCACTGGCAGTCGGTGGCGATGGTCAGCTCGTCGAGGCCGACCGAGCCCGGCTCGCCGCGCGAAAGCAGGTCGACGCGCACCAGGTACTCGTATCTGCCGACGGCCGAGAACCGGTCCGCGTGGTAGGCCTCGGCGCCGAAGTCCGCCCGGACGCGCCGGGGCCTGGCGCTCAAGCGACCCTCCTGGGCGAAGTGGTTGCCCCAGACCTGCTCCCACGATGAGCCGGCGTCGGTCGATACGTAGAAGCCGACCATGTCGAGCCGATCGCGGCCGGTCCGCACCGTCGCCTCGATCCAGGCATCGGTGATCACGTAGGGCGTGCGCACCGCGTAGACGAGCTGCGCCAGCTCCTGCCGCCGCGCCGGGTGAACGCTCGCGCCTTCCCGGGAGGTGCGAGCCTCGGAAAGAACGCCCTCGGCGCTCTCGGCTCCCTCGCGGAAGCCGCCGGCAGCGAGCGGCACGCGATAGCGAAGCTCGACCGTCCCGGGCATCCGGCAGCGACGGGTGCGCTCATCGGGGTGCAACAGCCAGGTCTTCCGGGGTGTCGGGAAGAGGTACGGTCCGACGTGTTCGCCGAGGAAGTTGTCGGCGATCCCGCCGCCGCGCAGGTCCTTCTCGACCCACACGTGGGAGATGGCCAGCGGCTCCGCGCCCATGGCGTAGGGCCAGTATTGGGTCCCCGGCGCCCAGCGGCGGGTCCAGCGCTCGCCGCGGCGCAGGTCGATGTTCATCCGGTGGCGCGGCGTCGGCGACCGTCCGAAGGCCGGGTCGCGCGTCGAGTTCTCGCGCGAGAGGTAGCGGTCGTGCCGGCTCTTGGCGTAGAACCAGGGCCGCGGCGGGTCGGCCGGCGAGAGCAGCAGCTCCGGTTCGGCGTCGATCTCGGCGACGCTCGCAATGTGGCCGCCGTCCCGCGAGTGGACGTACCAGCCGTGCTGCGGATCGAAGACGTGCCAGCGTGTCCGGCCGTCAGCGTCGCGCCAGCGGAGCTCGGCGACGGTGTGCCCGAGCCGGCAGATGACCACCTTCCGGCCCCGGCCGCATCCGGCGGCCTGCCAGGCATTGATCATCACCCGCGAGAGCCCGTCGCAGTAGTGCCCGCCGTAGACGGCGAGGTACTTCAGGGTGTCCATCAGGTAGCCTTCGCGGCCGCGCTCACCTTCGCGCGGCGCCGGGCCGTTGCGGCCCATGCACACCAGCGTCCAGCGGTAGAGCGCGACCGCCTTCTCCTCGGGCGTCCGGGCCTTCTCGATGCGGAAGGCGTCGCGGGCCCAGGTCCCGAGGTCGTGGGCGTCGGGCCAGCGGTCAGTGGCTATCCAGATGTTGCGGGCGGCGCGGCAAAGGCTGGCCATCGGGAGTCTCCTTGGTCAGGGTCTATCTTCACCGGCGAACGGAGCCGCGCAAGAGCAACGATGGCGACGCGGAGACGCGAGGGCATGAGACGGGCTCGCCGCCGTCGACCCGCGCCGGGAGGTGTGCCTGGGCAGCGGGTGCGGCTTCCGCGCTAACATGCGCAGGGGCGAGCCGGCGGCCCGCCCCTGCGTGCATCTGCCTGTTGTCCGTCCCGTCGTCAGTCGGCTGCCGGGAAGCAGCAACTAGGGCTAATCCCTCGGCGGCGCCGCCTCGGTCACCAGGGCCGAGCCGTCTCCGGCCACGACCAGGATGGCCAGCTTCTGGAACTCGTTGATGTTCAGCCCGCTGACCGTGGCGTACTCGAAGCGGCCGCGCAGGTCGGTGTAGCCATCCTTGATGAATGTGGCCCCGCCGCCCGCGCCGCTCTGGCCGTAGACCTTCACGTAGGCCTTGGGCAGCGGCTTGCCGTCGGCCGTGCCCAGCACGCGCAGTTGGCCGTAGTTCTCGCTGAGCGCCGCGCGGATGGTCTTCGAGAAGGACCCCAGGGCCTTGCGCTTGCCGGCCGCGGCCACCTCGACCATCAGGTTGCGCCCCCGCAGCTTCTCGGGCACGGCGACGGTGGTCTTGCCGGCGCCCTTCTTGAGCTTGGCCTCGACCTGCGCGGTGGGGCGCACCGCGGCCAGGCGCGAGGTGTCCAGGTAGCTGAAGGGCTGGCGGGAGAAGAGCAGCTCCAGGTCCACCAGGTAGAAGTTGACCTGGCACGACTCCAGCCCGGAGTAGTTTATCTGTACGGAGTCGCCCTCGACCGTGAAGTCGAAGGACGGCTCGGCCGCGGCCAGCGCGCTCTGCTGCTCGAGGCGGTTGCGCTCGTCGACGACCTTGCCGGAGCGGCCCTCGATCTCCGCGGCCTGGGCCAGGACCTGGGCGAAGCGGTTCTGCCAGCGCGGGACCGGGTAGTCGGCGTAGCCGTCGGCGATCTTCCTGGCCCGGGCCACGTCCTCGCGGTAGAAGGCGAGGTACGCGTCCAGGTAATCGTACTGCATCGGCCCGCGCGCGCCCCGGCGCGAGACCTTGCCGAACTGCTCCAGGGCCTCGTCGACGCGGTCCTGGAGCAGCAGGTGGTAGACCACCACCAGCCGCTCGTCCTCGCTGAGCGCCTCCCGGTGGCAGAGGTAGTTGAGCGTGGCCAGGTACTGGTCCCGCTGCCGGTCGCTGGTGATGTGCCGCCGGCCGTTGATGGGGTGGATCCGCGAGTTGATCAGCGGGTCGAACTCCAGCTGTTCCCAGGTGAGGCGCTCGACCGGGTCGACCTCGAGCAGCGGCGAGCGCAGCGCCGGCCCGCAGTTGCCTGCGAACGCGGACTCGGCCAGGAACTCCCGGAGCGCCGGCTGGTCGTTGTGCTTAACCGAGTAACTCCAGAGCACCGGCTGGTAGACCCGGCGCGAGCGCAGCAGGTCGAGGGCCTTCCGGAAGAAGGCCTTGTCGGCCATCCGGAAGGCGATCAGGTCGAGGTCCAGGGCGCGGACGTTGTTCTTCTCCATGTAGGCCAGGACCTCGTCGGCCTGGCCGTCCTGGCTGACCAGCAGCCAGGGCGAACCCGGCTCGCTGGGCAGCGAGGGCCGCACGTCCATCTCGGCCGGCTCGGCGAAGGCCAGGAGGCCCTTGCGGTCCGAGAGGTGTGCGCCGTAGTGGCGGAACTTGCCGTCCTCCGGGAAGTAGAAGTGGTACTCCCAGCGCGCGGTGGTGTAGGGAGCGAGCACCCGGGTGGGCGTCTGGGTGTAGCGGCTGCCCGATACCGGGATGGCCCCGGCGGGCAGCTCGAGCAGTGTTTCCGTCCGGCAGGTGCGGGGGCTGGCGTTCATGACCGTGACCACGCAGCCGTAGACCTTGCGGAAGAGCAGCGGGCCGGAAACGTATTTCTCGATCCGCTGGCCGTCGACCACCTCGTAGCGGTCGGCCGGGTCGAAGTAGCGCTGCACGACCGTCAGGGCCGCGCTCGCCTCCGGGGCCTTGGCCTCGTCCTCCGAGCGGAGGTAGACCACCGCCGGGCCGACCGCCTCCTTGACTGCCGGCGCCGCAGAGAGCGGCAGGTCGAGCGCGGCCATGGCCAGCATGGCCTCGCTGAAGGTCGTGGCGGTCTCGGCTATGTGTTGAGAGACGAAGGGCTTCTTGCCGTCGTGGACGGCCAGCTCGGTCCAGAAGCCGCCGGCCGGGGCCCGCTCCGGGCTCTCCTCGCCGCGGCGCAGGCGGTACCAGTTGCTCTCGGCCCAGACCCGGGTGGTCTCCACCTGGCGGAAGAGGGGCCTGCCGTCGGCTCTGTCCGACTCCTTGTCAGCGAAATATCCCTGCTTGTCCTTGGCGGCCTCCGCCTTGACCATCTTCTTGGCCTCAGCCGAAAGCGCGCGGGCCATGGGCGCCGCCGGCTTGGCCGGTGCCGCTGTGCCTGAGACGGCGCCTCGATCCATGAGAGCCTCTTCGGCCTCGCGCGCGGGCATGGCGACGGCCGGGGGCGCCGCGACCAGCGCCAGCGCGCCGAGCGCCCGGTCGAAGAGCAGGTCCAGCCGGTCGGGGTCGACCGGGATCACCGAGACGCGCTCGCGCTCGGCGCGGAGCGCCTCGGCCCCGTCGCGAACCCGGCGGCAGAGCAGTGCGCGCTCGGCGGCGTTGAGCCGCTCGAAGCGGTCCGGGCGGAGGTAGCCGCCCAGGTCCGACTCCAGCAGCCACTCGTCCAGGAAGGTCTTGTCGATCTTGTTGGCCAGGTGCGGCTTGACCGTCTTGGTGAAGAACTCGCGGTCCTTCATGTACAGCCAGAAGTTCAGTTCGTGGCAGGCGAACTCGGAGTAGAGCTCCAGCCGCTTCTCGGGCTTGAGCTTCGGCCAGCCCAGCAGGAACGCGAACCGATCCAGGTGCTCGCGGTCGCGCCCGTCCGGCAGCAGCGTGCGGTAGAGCGTCCAGATGTCGTCGATCGAGGCGTAGACCGCCACGTTGCCGCGGCCCTCCAGGGAGAGCTTCTCCCCGGCGCCGAGCGCACTGATGGCGTTGTGCCGCGCGAAGTGCAGGGCGTAGTCGGCGCGCGCGCGCATGCGCAGGTCGCGCCGCGCGAGCTTGACCGCCGGCAGCCAGGTGCGCTGGCGCACCAGGTTCTCGGGGTCCACGGCCAGGACCTCGACGCACTGCAGCCCCTCCAGGTCCTTGAGCGGCAGGGAGACGGCCCCGTTCTTGCCGGGGTCGAGGTTGGCCAGGACCGCCGGCAGGCCGCCCAGGAAGTCGAGCGGCGCAACCAGGCCGCTCGGCGGCTCGATCGACTCGGTGGCCCGGGATCCGCCGTACCGGCCGATGGCGCGTTTGATGACCCCGCCGCTAGTGAAAGCGCCGGCTCCGCCGGGGCCTTCGGCGACCTTCGATTCTGACTCTGAGATGTCCCAGGGGCAGAGCAGCAGCGTCGGGCGGCCGAGCATGTTGCCGGGGTACTTCTTGGCGAAGCGGCGTTCCAGGATGTAGCGGTACTCGCCGTCGATGGCCACGCCCGAGAGGTACGAGCTGCGCGGGGCGGCCAGCGCCAGGCGCTGGCCGAACGGTCCGGGGGAGACGTCCAGCCGCGCGAGCGCGTCGTAGCCGGGCACCAGCCGCGTCCCGAGCACGTGCACGCGCACGAACTCGCCGCCGCGGTTGAGCTTGACGACCAGCTTCCCGTCGGCGACCTTGACGGACTCGATCAGGAGCGGCTGCCGGCGCGTCACCTCCACCGCCAGCGAGTCGGAGACCATCACCGAGTCGAGCTTCCTGCCCCCGAGCACGGTGATCGCCACCGGCGGCCGGCCCGGCGCGGGCAGCAGCTGATAGCTGCCGGCGTCCAGGGCGGGCAGTTCGAGGCGCCCGGCGTCCAGCTTCATCTCGGCGCTGGCGTCGCGATAGACGCCCCCGCCCCGGATCTCGAGCAGTCGGGGCCTGCGCAGCGACGCGTAGTCCAGCGGCCAGGCCAGCAGGCTCTTCTCGCCGGCGGCCAGCTCCATCTGGCCGCGCAGCAGGGCGTTGTCCGCAACAAGGTTCAGGTCCAGCCCCGGCGTCTCGCTGCTGCCGGCGGATATGGAGACGATGCCCTCCAGGCCGCCCAGCGCCACCGTTCCCTCCGCGTCGGTGACCAGGGATGCGTGGATCTCCTCCCGGAGACAGCGGTGGCGCAGCGCGAGGTTCACGCCGACGCCGGGCCGGGGCTCGCCGTTGCGGCCCAGCAGCCGCAGGCTGTAGCCGGCGGCGTCGCGGTCCAGGTGCAGGAAGGCGACGTGGGCGCCCGAGCGACCCGAGGCGGTCCGGAACGCCGAGGACGCGGATAGGTCGAGGTGCTTGTTGGTGATGGCGCTCTTGACCTTGCACTCCAGGGCGAACGAGACGCCGGTCACCTCGCCCCGCACCGGGAAGTCCACCGCGGTCTCCCGGTCCTCGGACAGGCGCAGGTTCTTGATGGTCTGGGTGCTGGTCGTGCCGTCGGCGTTGGCCACGGTCACGTGCAGGCGCGGGGCGTTGCCCTCGTCGCCGGCGATGCGCGCCAGCGCCGCCGGGTGGCCGTTGACGGTCAGCTGCGGGCGCAGCAGCACCCGCGCGGACGAGCCGGGCACCAGCGATTCGCGCACCAGGTGGAAGCCGCACTCGAAGGCGAAATTCTCGCCCTGGTGCTCGAACGACCCCAGCGAGGACACGCCGTCGGCGCTGACCACGAAAGTCCGGCTCCCGGGCGAGGAGCTGAAGGGCACGGCGATGCGGCCGTCCTTGCCCGCGGCGTACTCGCGGCCGTCGAACCAGATGACCGCGTCGTCGACCTTGCGGCCCTCGCCGTCGAAGACGGTGAAGACCTGGCCGCCGGCGGTGGCCACCGCCAGGGCGTTGAGGCTGCCGCGCCGGACGATGGCCCGGGCCTTCAGCGACCCGCCGATCAACTCGACGACGTAGACCCCGGGGCGGTCGATCTCCGTGAGCTTCTGCGCCAGGGCGTGGCGCAGGTAGGGCGAGCCGCCGACCTCGACGACCTTCTCGATGGCCGGGACGATCCCGTCCAGGTTCTCGTTCTCGCCCACCGGGCGCAGGTTCTGGCGGTAGAAGTTCTGCGTGTTGATCTCGTGGACGCGCACGATCAGGCGCTCGACGTTCTTGACGCGCAGGTCGAGGACGATCTTCCCCCCGGACTTGAGGACCGTGCGGTTCTGCGGGGCGAAGTTGAGCTCCACCCGGTCGCGCAGCTCGCGCAGCGCCCCGGCGCCCAGCAGCTGGGCCCACTTCTCGGGCTGGTCCTTGCCGGCGAGGATCCGCGCCTCGGCGTGGATCCGGCGGAGCCAGTCGCGGTCGAACCAGGCCTCGAAGGCGTCGGGACTCTCGGCCTCGGCCAGGAAGTGCTCGAGGTAGTCGCGGACCAGGTCGGCGTCGCTGCCGATGGGCGCGAGGCCCTGGACGTGGTCGCCTGAGAGGTTGACCGCCTCGGCGGCCCGGACGTCGCCGACGAGCTTCGGGCTGACGCCCGGGCGGCCCGGGCAGGGCAGCGCCACGTACTTCTTGAACCGGACCAGATCGTAGTTGCCCTCGGCGCGCTCGTGGACCAGCCGGGCGTAGAGGACCTGGGCCCGGAGCGAGTTCCAGATCGGCGGGAGCGAGTCGGCGAAGCCCTCCAGCCGGTCGAGCCAGGCGGCGCGCTCGGCGGTGTTCTCGGCCAGGTTGACGCCGCCGGCCGGGGCCAGGCGGGCGAGCCAGGCCTGGACGAAGCGCTCCTCGTTGAGCAGCGCCTTGCGGTCCGCGGCCAGCTCCTTGAGCTGGTCGAGCGTCAGCACGTTGTGGGCGGCCAGGCTGCCGAAATGGCCGCTGTACTTGTCGGCCAGCTCCTTGAGGATCAGCTTGGTCAGGCCGGGGTAGGCCGGGTCGTTGATGCGCCCGAGGAGCTCGCGGGTCTGCTTGATGTCGAGCTCGCGCCCGGCCAGCAGGTAGAGCCCCTCGTCGGAGAAGCCCGCGATCCCGTCATTGGCGAGCACGGCGGCGATCCGCGGGTCGGCCTGGAGCAGCTTGGCGTCGAGGCTCGACGGCCCCGCCGCGGGGCGGACGGCTCCCTGGGTGACCGGCCGGCGCGCGTGGTCGAAGCTGAGGTTCAGCTCCTTGCGGATGAACTCGAGCGTTTCCTCGGGCTTGTCGCCGTAGGCCAGCAGCATGTTGCGGCGCAGGGCCGTCTGGTAGGACTCCGGAGGAGTCTGCCCCGAGCCGTAGCGGCCGCGCCACTCGGTCAGCGCCGCCGCGGCCTTGTCGACCTGGCGGTTGAGCTGGTGGTTGATCACCGTGTAGTAGTAGAAATCGTCGGTTCCCGGGACCAGCTTCTTCAGCGCCTCATCGCGGTCGCCGAAGCTGAACTTCTCCAGGAACTCCAGCTCGGCGGCGGGGGCCGCGCCGGCGGCCAGAAGAAGGCAGACGAGAGTCAGTCGGGCGATTTTACCGGTGTTCATGTGCATCTCCTTGCGACAGCCTGGTTTCCAGCGTGGCGGGAAGCGTTCCAACGGAAACGGCAGCCAACCGCACATGGTTCACAGAAAGCGTCGGGAAGTCAAGTCCCGGACTCCTTCGGCCGGGGTGCGGCCCGCATCATTTGACGCCAGCCGGCGCCGGGAGCGTCGTCAAAACCCAGCTTTCCTTTGGTGACCACAGCCCTCCTAATAGCCCCTGACAGCCGTTCTCCTGAGAGAGGGCATAGGCCCCGGGGGCTATGCCACGCCAGCGGTGCCAGGCCTCTGCGGCCCATGCAGAACAGCGGCCACCTGCAGAGGGCGCTCTCTCCCCGGCTGCGGGCTATCTTCCCCGCCGGCCGGAGCCATGCAGGACCCCTGCGGGGACACCAGCCGCGGGCGCACACGGATGAGCGCCGAGGCAGGAACGCGAAGTCTGCCGGAGGCTCGCCAGGAGGCAAGACGGCTTACCTCATCATCAGCAGGCTGAGGGCCATCACCGCCATGCCGGCCAGCAGGCCGAGGAGGCTGTCGTGGCCCTTGCCGTAGGCCCGGCTGGTGGGCAGCAGCTCGTCCAGGCTGATGTAGACCATCACCCCGGCCACGCCGCCGAAGAGCAGCCCGACCACCTGCTTGGGCATCGCGCCGGTGTCTCCGCCCAGGAAGAGGACCAGCGCCAGGTAGGCCAGGATCGCGCCGACCGGCTCGGCCAGGCCGCTGAGCAGCGAGTAGGCGAAGGCTTTGCGGCGGTTGCCGGTGGCGTAGAAGATCGGCACCGACACGCTGATGCCCTCGGGGATGTTGTGCAGCGCGATGGCCACGGCAATGGCCACGCCGACCCTGGGGTCCTCCAGGGCGGCCAGGAAGGTGGCCAGGCCCTCCGGGAAGTTGTGGATGGTGAGGGCCAGGGCCATGAACAGGCCCATGCGCAGGAGCCGGTCGTTGCGGGCGCGGTGGTCGTGGGTTCCGGCCCCGTTCCCCGCCGCGGCCGGCGCCCCGCCGTGCAGCGGGGCGACCTCCCGCTCGCTGTGCGTCTCATGGGGGTTCTCGGCCGAGGGGATCAGGCTGTCGATCAGGCCGATGACCGCCATGCCCCCGAAGAAGGCCCCGACGTTGGCCCACGGGCCCCAGCGCGCCCCGTAGGCCGCCGACAGCCAGCCGCCGCTCTTGACCAGGATCTCCACGAAGGACACGTAGAGCATCACCCCGGCGGAGAAGCCGGTGGCCACCGAGAGGAAGCGGTGGTTGGTCCGTTTGGCGAAGAAGGCGATCGCGCTGCCGATGCCGGTGGCCATGCCGGCCAGGACGGTCAGTCCCAGGGCGGTCCAGACCGGACTCATGACCGGTCCGCTATTTGACCTTGGTCATGGGCCCCCCGCAGCAGATCAGCTCCCCGCCGCCGGCCTCCTTGACCTCCACGACGTTCCCGCAGACCTCGCAACGCCAGACTTCCCCGGTCTTCTCTACGCAGGCCATTCCGATGCCCTCCTTGGAACCAGGATAGATCGGGCCGGGCGGCTGTCGACGGTGGGAGAAGCCGCCCATCGGCGGCCCCTCCCCCACCCACAGCCCGACCCGGTCAGGGATGCAGGAACTTGGAGACGAAGGGCGACTCGCCCACCGTGCGCCGGCGGAAGTGCCCCGACGGGCCGTGGCCCAGGAACTCGGCGAACCAGGCCTCGTGTTCGATCTCCTCGTTGAGGATGGCCAGCACCAGGTCGTGGGTCCGGTGGTCCTTGCCGGCGGTCAGGTTGCAGAGGTGGGTGTAGCCGTTGACCGCGCACTGCTCGGCCTTGAGCAGCACCTTGAGGATCTCCTTCACATCGGCCGGGTTCGCCGGCAGGTGGGCCGGCGGGCAGGCCGACATGTCGTGGAAGGCCTTCATGTCGTCGGGCAGCTGGCCGCCCAGTTCGTAGATCCTGGGCACCAGGGCCTCGAAGTGGTTGCGGTCCTCGATCCGGGCGTCCTCGGCGATCTCCTTGAGGCCCTCGCCCTCCATGCCGATCAGGTTGACGCGCAGCAGGGTGTAGTAGTAGAAGGTGGTCAGCTCGGCCGCCGCGTTGCTGACCAGCAGCTTCACCAGTTCGTCCGTGTCGACGCCGGCCTTCTGGACCAGTTTCTTGGATAGCAGCTCCATCGGTTGTCTCCTTACGTCCATTCCCTGCCGCGGGGAGGCCCCGCCGCTTTCCGTCGAGATAACTGATAGGCCATGGCAACGATTCCGGAGAAAACGCCCTGCCGGGCGGGCCGCCGGCGGGGCGCGGGGGCGTCGTGCCGGAGGGATGACCCGCCCCACACACCCACACTCTCGTCGTCGCACAACGCTCCAGGAGCCTCCGGGCCTCGGCCTCGACCTCGACTCCGTCGCAGGCGAAGGGGAAGTGGAGTTGCGTGAGGCCGGGATGGCAGAGCGTACGCGGGCATCCATAAAGACGCCCTTGGGCAAAGAGGCTAGAACCCATCCCAAGAACCCCGTGGGGGCGCGCCGCGAGGGATTGGGGCTGGAGGCGAGGAGTTGAGGAGGAAGCTGTGTTCAAAGGACACAGCGACGAAGAACGACGAAGCCTTCGGTCGCAAGACCCGCGGCCCGGAGGGTTGCCGGCGGGGCCGGCAACGCGCCCCCCTGGTTTTGGGATGGGTTCTAGCCGCTCTTCGAGGCCTGCCCGAAAGGCTCGGCGGCCCCAGGCCCCGCGGCCTCCGCCGTCTGGCGGATCGCCTCCTCCACCGACGCGACGAAGCGCACGAGGCCGCGCAGGGCCTCGCCGCCTATGCGGCGCATGACCTCGGCCGGGGGCGGGACCATCAGCATCGCGCCGCCCTTCCTCTTCAGGGTGGAAGCGAAGTAGACGACCAGGCCCAGGCCCTGGCTGCTGACGCCGGTCATCCGCGAGCAGTCGAGAATCAGGTAACGGCACTCCCCGCCGAGGAGATCCAAGAGGTCCTCGTTGGCTTGGCTCACGGCGCCCCGGGGGACCTCGCCCTCGATGGTCACCACCACGGCCCGGCCGCCGGGCACCGTGTCCATCCGGAACCCGGGGATCATGCGCCGCGTCCCTCCTCCCCTGCCTGCCGCCGGCCGCCAGCGCGGCGGCCGGGCGGACCGATTCTCTTCGCACGGGCGCGCGGTTCAAGCCGTTTGGCGCGGGAGCGCGTCCGGAACCGCGCGGGCGGCGGCGGACGGCGCGGAGGCGGCCGGCCGGCATACTCACCGCTGATCGCCATTCTGGGCCTGACCCCGACCAGCCTCCCCGACCAGCCTTCCTATGGGGAGAAGCCGGCTGTTCTCCTGCTCGCTTGCTCTAGTGCTACCTGACACCCAAACATCGATTGTCAGGCAGCGCTAGCAGCCCCCGGCGTCCACCACGACCCGGAACCCGCCGTAGGTCAGGCGTTTCATGTCGAAGGGCATGCTTTTCCCGCCGCAGGAGCCGGCGAGGCGCGGGTCCTTCATTACCTTGGCGTTGACCCGGTCGCGGTGGGCGCGCGATCTGTAGACGATGTAGGAGAAGACCACCGTCTCGCCCGGTTTGAGCTTCGCCAGGCGGGGGAAGGGCAGGCCCATCCTGGCGCCAAGGTCGTCGCCCACGCACTCCTTGTAGTCGAGCGCCCCGTGCTCCCGCCACACCCGCGCCCCCACGCGCGCCATCCGGACGTAGGCCGGCAGGTTCCTCTTCGGCACCGCGATCACGAAACCGTCCACGTACTTCATGGGGCGCCTCCTTCCTGGAGTGCTTCCGGAAACCCGGGCGCCGCCCCAACCCTCCGGGCCGGGGGTGGCGCCTCGCCCCAGTCTCCGGACGCACTCCCAGCACTAACTGGCGGCCCGGACCATGAATTCCGGGGCGCTGGGCGGCGGGGCTCTCACTAATCACCGATCTGAACCTGACCCCGGCCGTCCCCGGAACGGGGCCACGAGCGTCCGCTGAGTACCAATCAGGACCTGGCCCCGACAAGCCTCCCGAAGAGTGTTGGGGCGCCGGAAGCCCCATAGCGGATGGCGGCCCCGGAGTGTCGGGAACTGCTCGGGTCGCTTCCCCTCCTCCGCGCTTTGACGGCTTGACCCGAGAGACGCGCCAATGTACTATTCGCACCGTTACTCAGACCATCTTCTGAGGGGGCGGCACATGGCAGCGATGCGAACGGCAGCCTATGAACAGGTGGTCCGACTCACTGAGAGTCAGATACCAGCCGATGCGCGTAGAGCTGCTCTGCGCGACTACGCAACACTGAATGGATGGAGGCCAAGCGACCAGATAGAGGACTACCCCGGGACAGAGGATACCGCAAACGGGCATCTAGTCGTTGAACATGGCCTTGATAACACGGCAGTGCTGACCTTCCTGAAGGGCGGCCGGCCTTTCGGCACACTCGAGGACGCAGATCGCCTCCGTCTGCTTTCAATCTCCTACAACAATCTAGTGGACTGGCATCTCTTCCCTGACCGCGAAGGCGTAACTGTAGTGTACAACCTGCGGTTTCCTACAGAGCCCTGCCGCTACCGTCTTGACGAGCAACCTGACGCTTGGCGCGCAGAGTCATTCGACCAGATAATAGGGCGGAAGAGGAATCCCAATATCCGCCGCCTTGATGATGCCCTCATCCGGACCATTTCTACCTGGAAACGTCGACTAAGTTCAGAGCCGGGAATCAAAGCAGGGAACGAAGAACTAGCATGCCTTTTTAACGGGATTCTTTTGGTTCGTGCGGCGGAGGATTATGCGCGCAAACTTAGCAGAAGCACGGGACAGGCGCTGGTTGATAACTGGCACCAACTGATCCATGGACAGCGCACGATTGAAGGGTTGCTTCAGAGTACGCTTAGGACGTTCGGAATTAGCTCTTGCCCGCCTTGCCTCCTTCGCCGAGAGACGCTTAAGGCTTTCGACGCGCTTAGCCCTGAACTCGTGCTCAGATTGGTTAATGATTTCTACCGGAACCGATATGCCGAATGCTATGATTACGACTTTTCCCTCATGTCAAAACATGCGCTGAGCCGGATATACGAACGATACGTTTCCTTGCTGCGCCTCCGAGAGACAAGCGAGATGGCCCTTTTTCCTGACGCGGATTTGCCGGAGGAAGTCAGTGATCGCCGCCTCGGCAACATCTATACGCCGCAGTTTGTGGCCCGCTTCTTTGCAAGGGTTCTTAAGGAGAACCTTCCTCCTAGGGCATTCCGAGAATTGCGCGTGACGGATCCAGCCTGCGGGTCGGGCATCTTTCTGCGAACACTGCTGGAGATGCAGTGTGACCCAACACAGGAAGTGGCGATGCCCGAACCGACAGAGCGGGCCTTCGCCAACATCCTAGGAATCGATGTTGATGCGAATGCCTGCCAGGCAACCAGCCTTTCGTTATCTCTTCTGTATCTCGTCCTCATGGGTAAGTTCCCAACCACACTGAACATCGTTAATGCCGAGAGCCTAGGCTACTTGAGCGGGCATCCACAATTGCGGGAATCGATGGATGTTGTCATCGCAAACCCACCTTTTGTGAAGTGGGAGAACATCGCCCCAGAAATGCAGCAGCGCGTCTTGGCCACTATGGGAGATTGCGCTCCGGCAAAACCCGATCTATTCATGGCCTTCGTCCATTTGGGGATGGAGTTGCTCCGCCCTGGTGGCTACCTGCTCTATGTCGTCCCTCACAGTTTCCTGGTCTCCGACGGTGCATGCCGCCTACGTGCCCGCATTGCCAGAGAGTACTGGATCCGTTACCTGGTCGATCTGTCTCAGATTGAAGTTTTCGATGACACGGGAGCATACGTTGTCCTACTTGTGTTGGAGAAGAAACATAGCGCGGCCTCTTCCGAAGAACCACCGGCTGTGACTGTAAGGTGCAACGAACTAGTGGGGCAGGCGCTGCAGAGTGCACTTGAAGGCAAACCTGCTGCAACGGACTTCTACGACATTCACGAGGTGCCTCAGGCTGCTTTTGCAGAGCCGAAGTGGGAAGTCCGTTCCCCAGGTCAGTACATGTTGGTCAGGAAGATGAGATCTCTTCCGCAGCTAAGCACATTCCTGACGATTCACGAGGGGTTCATCACGGGTGCAGATGCCGTTTTCGTGATCCCGCGCACCGCAGTCCCCGCAGGAGAGGAGGCTTTGTATCGACCTTACCTGCGCGATAAGGATATGCGTCCCTATACAGTTCCTGCTAGGACCGACAGTGTTGTCTTCTATCCATTCCTTGATGGAGCGAGAATTGACGAGACTTATCTTAAGGAGAACTTCCCCAAGACATGGAGCTACCTGCGTGATCATGGCCGAGAGTTGAAAGCGCGCAAGACCGTCGCGAAGATGCGCCATAGCGTTCAGTGGTGGTCTCCTGCTTGGCCGCGCAGTCCGCAAAGCATGCTTAGGCCAAAGCTTGTCAGTCCGCACCTGACACTTATGCCTCAGTTCGCATTCGATATCAGCGGGAAATACGCCGTGTCGCGCTCACCTCTCATGTACCCTAAGGAGGAAGGAAACCCAGATGACTTACTAAAGTACTTCCTTGCCCTCCTGAACTCAACAGCTGCCTACTGGCAAATTGTGAGACAGTCGCACACGTACAGAGGCGGATACACTATGTTGGAGCCAAAGACGCTGAAGACAATCGCTGTGCCCGATCCTGGACGCGTTTCCGCTGCCAGAATGAAGCTGATACTGGAGACTGTCGACGCGCGTCTGAGGGCAAAAGCCACTCAGGCCGACATGGTGGAGCTCAACAAAGCCCTCTGTGAGCTCTATTCCTTGACGAAGCAGGAAAGACTCGAGATTGGGCTCAACGGGTAATCCTGGCATGATCCGCATTTCCGAAGACTACCTGAAGGCGCGCCCCAGATGTGTGCAACGAATGCTGCGACCATTGCGGAATAGGGAGCTTGCCTGTCAAATCCTTCCTGGCCCCTATGGGGGAACCTGTGCCATCGCTGCACACGACGGGCTGGAAAGGGAAACGTACGAAGCCGAAGCTTACCGTAGCTGTAGCTTTACCACGATAAGGCCTGGGATACGCGGAAGGTACTTCGAGCTCTGGTTGCCTGACAGAGATCGCAAATATTGGGCACTTGAGAGGGCGTACTTGACGATCTACCGAGTGGACATTGCCTCCCAAGAACCTATGGAGATGATATGCCTGCATTGTGACCCCTTGACAACTGAAGACGAACCACTCAGAACGTATAAGCGAGGGCCCCACCTGCATGTTGAAGTGGCTTCCGATCCTTGGCCCGACTGCCACTTCGCCATGTGCCTCTCCAGTTTGGATAAGGTTATGTCGACGTCAACACGACTAACGCGGGCTTTTGGCAGCATTGTACAGATGATACGCTCTGAGGTTCTTACGCGACTGTGACCCCGAACGGCCTCTGTGGCACTCGGATCGTGCTAATCCTTTGCCAGAGCATCCATCGTAGCTACTAACACCCCGAGCGGCATGGCCTGCAGAGGTCGCACCACCTTAACCAAGGTGCCGCTCTCCGCAAGCTTCCTGCATTCCCTTGCGGTGCCATATCCCATACCTTGCAGGACGGCAGTGGCTCCGTTGACGTACATGGATTTGTGAAACGCCATGAAATCCGCTGATCGAGCCATTGCTGCGTCCTCGCCTGACGGGCATCTATCACCCAGGACATAGAAGATCCTACAAGTCAACGGCCTCATCGGATAGACGCCGCATCGGCCGCTGACAAGGAAAGGGCATGGCTTCACCACGTCGGCGAGCTGATCCGGCACGAAGTCGACTAGATGCTTGCGGAGTGTCTCTCGCGCATCCCCCGTCAGCACCTCGGACAGGTACCAGGAGAGACCTTGGAGTTCCAGCTTAGAGAGAATTATCTCATTCCTGAGGCAGCACTCATGACAACCGTCGGCGCACGCCGGCAGGCGGTCCCCTCGGCTGGCCCGGTCAGCCAACTCGCGCGATATGCAGTCGTCAGTTAGCGAATACGCCTTGAAAAGCCATTTGAGCCACGTGTACTTCCTGATCGCCTCCGGATACTGCTGTTCAAGCTGGCGAATCATGGACAGCATGTTGTGCCTCCCGGGAGCCCAGCGCAGAGTGCTCGTTGGCCCTCTGGTGGATGCCCCCCTCACTTCACCCCCACCGTCTCCTCCGCCGCCCAAACCAGCCTGATCACCGCTATCCTCCGGTTGGCGCTGTCGGCGACGGCGATGAGCCCGTCGGCGGCGTCGACGTTGGCGGGCCAGGCGAAGTAGACGGGTTGCGGGTTGTGGGTTGAGGGTTGCGGGTTCTCACCCTTGGGCCCTGGAGGCTGAGCCCCGGCGCCGTCATCGGGGTTGCCGTAGCGGCCGATCCGGGCGATCTGGTTGCCCACCGTGTCGAGCATGGCCACCGAGAAGCGGAAGCAGTCGGGCACGAATACGCGGCCGAAGCCGTCGACGCCCA
>JAKLDR010000250.1 GCA_022703445.1 Planctomycetota bacterium
ACCGCGGCGAGCACCTGGAAGTGCCGCTGTCCCAGGCCATCCGCGGCCGCGTGGCCCGCGACAACATCGTCAGCCTGACCACCGACGAGATGGTGGTCAAGGAAAACCAGCTGATCACCGAGGAGATCGCGGAGCACATCGAGAGCCTCAACTACGAGAAGATCCGCGTGCGCTCGCCGCTGACCTGCGAGGCCCCGGCCGGGATCTGCGCCAAGTGCTACGGCATGGACCTGTCCACCGGCAAGCTCATCGAGATCGGCACGGCCGGCGGCGTGATCGCGGCCCAGTCGGTCGGCGAGCCCGGCACGCAGCTGACCATGCAGACCTTCCATATCGGCGGCGTGGCCGTCAGCCGGCTGGAGGAGTCCAGCGTCCGGGCCAAGATCGCCGGCACGGTGAAGTACCACAACCTCAACGTGGTCAAGAACCCGCAGGGCCAGACCGTGGCCCTCGGCCGCCGCGGCGAACTGATCCTGGTCGATGACAAGGGCCGCGAGATCGAGCGCTACGGCGTGCCTGGCGGTGCGGTGGTGCCGGTGGCCGACGGCGAGAAGGTGTCCGCCCGCAAGGTGCTGGCCACCTGGGACCCGCACATGGTCCCGATCCTCAGCGAGGTGGCCGGCAAGGTCCGCTACGAGGACATCATCGAAGAAGTCACCATGCGCAAGGAGATGGACCCGAACACCGGGTTCGAGCGCAAGGTGATCATCGAGCACAAGGGCGACCACCACCCGCAGATCGTCATCGAGGACGAGAGCGGCAAGATCCAGGGCCTCTACGCCATTCCGGAGAAGGCGCACCTCGAGGTGGGGGAGGGCGACAAGGTAACGCCCGGAGCGCTCCTGGCCAAGACCCCGCGCAAGATCGCCGGTTCGCAGGACATCACCGCCGGTCTGCCGCGCGTCACCGAGCTCTTCGAGGCCCGGCGCCCGCGCGACCCGGCGATTATCAGCGAGGTCGACGGCGTGGTCGAGCTGGGTGACCGCAAGCGCGGCAAGCGCACGATCATCGTCAAGTCCGACTCCGGCCTCGAGTACGAGCACCTGGTGCCGCACGGCAAGCACATGCTGGTGCACCGCGGCGACCGGGTCCGGGCCGGCGACCGGCTGCTCGACGGCGCGCTCATCCTTCAGGACATCCTGCGGATCTGCGGCGAAGAGCGGCTTCAGGAGTACATCCTGGCCGAAATCCAGGCCGTCTACCGCTCGACGGGCGTGCACATCGACGACAAGCACTTCGAACTGCTCATCCGGCAGATGCTGCGCAAGGTCCAGGTGGACGAGCCGGGCGACACCGAGTTCCTCCCCGGGGACCTGGTGTCCAAGGTCGAGTTCCGGCGGGCCAACGAAGCGGCCACCAAGAAGGGCGGCAAGCCGGCTTCGGCCTCTCCGGTGCTGCTGGGCATCTCGCGGAGCAGCCTGCAGTCCGAGAGCTTCCTGGCGGCGGCCAGCTTCCAGGAGACCACCAAGGTTCTGTCCGACGCGGCCCTGGCCGGCCGGCGCGACGCCCTGCACGGCCTCAAGGAAAACGTGCTCATGGGCCACGTCATCCCGGCGGGCACGGGGTTCGATTTCTACCGCAAGGCGCTGGTGGCCAGAGGGGAGCCTGCTCCCGAACTGGCCGCGGCGCAGAGTCAGGAGCTCGAGGCTGCCCAGGCGGGCGCCGAATAGCCTGTTGACGAAGAGGGATACGCAATGCCGACCACCAACCAACTGGTACGCAAGGGCCGCCGCCGCGAGGCGCAGAAGTCGAAGAGCCCCGTCCTCGAACGCAACCCCTTCAAGAAGGGCGTTTGCCTGGCGGTCAAGACCATGACCCCCAAGAAGCCCAACTCGGCGCTCCGCAAGATCGCCAGGGTGCGGCTCTCGAACGGCAAGGAAGTGACCGTCTATATCCCCGGCGAGGGGCACAACCTGCAGGAGCACTCCATCGTTCTGGTGCGCGGAGGCCGTGTCCGGGATCTGCCCGGCGTGCGCTACCATATAGTGCGGGGGGTGTACGACGCCATGGGCGTCGCCGACCGCAAGAAGTCGCGCTCCAAGTACGGAGTGCGGCTGCCCAAGTAGCGGGGGACTGAGGAGGGCCAGGGCATGATGACCGCCTGTGGAAGGATGCTCGGATCTGCGCTGATTCTGGCGCTGGCCGCTGCGTTCGTCGGTTGCGGCGGGGATCAGAAGCCCAAGAGCAAGGCGCCCGTGGGCCCGTCCCTGGCGACAACCCTGGCCGGTGCCAAGGATAGCGCCTCGCGCAGCGTGCTCATCCGCTACGCCGATAGATGCCGCGAGGAGGCGATGGCCGAGGTAACCAGGCTGACGCCGACTGTCGAAGCGCCTCCGCCTGCGGCTGTGCCCCCCGGCCCCGGCGGCCCCGGCGGACCGGGCGGACCGGGTGGTCCCGCGGGAAAGCCCTCTGGCGCCGACTTCGCCCCCGGTGACCCTGCCGCTCCGCAGCAGATCGGTCCGATGAACGTGGGGCGCAGGCAGCAGGAACTGGGGCTGATACCGCCCCTCGAGCAGCCCAAGCCTCTTCCGGCCCCGAAGGCGGGAGTGCCCGTGCCCGGCAAGGGCCAGAGCCAAGAGTTGATCAACGCGCAGATACTGGCGGCACGCTGGGCGGCGCTCAAGAGCGCGCTGGAGAGGAATGTCAAGCCGGGCTGCTTCACGGTCAAGGACTGGCAGTCCGGCAGCGAGAACGGCAACTTGGCCACCAGCAACATGGTGGTGGTCCTGACGGGTCCTTACGCCGACCTGGCGGGCGGCGATCTCAAGTTCGAGCTCAAGTGGCGCAGGGTGGTCCGGCCGGGGAGCACCTCCAAGGATGCGCAGCGGGCCGATTGGGAGTTGGGTGACTACCGGCTGGTGACAGGGGAACTCGAGGCAAAGCCGGAGTAGAGCCGGCAGGGAGCGGATTCAGCGTGGACAAGGAAAACGTTCGCAAGCAGGAAGTGACCCCGGGTGAGGCCAAGGCGGAGGCCAAGGCCGAGAGCAAGGCGCCGGCCGCGGAAGCCAAGCCCGTTGCCGCCGCGGCAACGGCCGTGGCCGCAGCCCCGGCTCCGGCTCCGGCTCCGGTTCCAGCGGTGGCCGCCGGCGACCGCCGGGTCACGGGCGTCGGCGTCAAGCCGGACGTCCGGTTCGGCCAGGTCTTCATCTCCAAGTTCATCAACTGCCTGATGGAGCGCGGCAAGAAGTCCAAGGCCGAGAAGATCTTCTACGATGCGCTGGACATCCTGGGCAAGAAGTACCCCAACGTCCAGGCGCTCCAGATCTTCGAGACGGCGCTCAACAACGTGAAGCCGCTGGTCGAGGTCAAGTCCAAGCGCGTCGGCGGCGCCACCTACCAGGTGCCCTTCGAGGTCAACCGCAAGCGCCAGCAGTCGCTGGCCATCCGCTGGGTGCTGGAGGGGTCGCGCAAGCGCAAGGGCAAGTCCATGGCGGACCGGCTGGCCCTGGAGTTGGTCGACGCCTATAACAAGACCGGCGCGGCCTGGACCATGCGCGAGAACACCCACAAGATGGCCGAGGCCAACAAGGCCTTCGCGCACTTCGCCTGGTAAGTGTCCTAAGTCCTGTGAAACAAGCCGCGAAGAACGGCTTGTTTCTTTTTGGGGAACGGGGGCCGCGCCCCCGGACGGGTGTCAGCCAATGAGTACAGTCGGACCGACCTCCAACGAGATCGCCAAGCTGCGCAACATCGGCATCATGGCGCACATCGACGCCGGCAAGACCACGGTCACCGAGCGCATCCTGTATTACAGCGGGCTGCAGCACCGCATGGGGGAGGTCCACGAAGGCTCGACCACCACCGACTATCTCCCGGAGGAGCGCGCCCGCGGCATCACCATCGTCTCGGCGGCGGTGACCACCTTCTGGCGCAACTGCCAGGTCAACCTGATCGACACCCCCGGCCACGTGGACTTCACGGCCGAGGTCGAGCGCTGTCTGCGGGTGCTGGACGGCGCGGTGGCCGTCTTCTGCGGGGTCGGCGGGGTCGAGCCCCAGAGCGAGACGGTCTGGCGCCAGGCCGACAAGTACCGTCTGGCCCGCATCGCCTTCGTCAACAAGCTCGACCGCCCCGGCGCGGACTTCTTCGAGGTCGTGCACCAGATCTCCACTCGCCTGGGCGCCAAGGCCATCCCCATCCAGATTCCCATCGGCAAGGAGGACACCTTCCGGG
>JAKLDR010000251.1 GCA_022703445.1 Planctomycetota bacterium
GTGATGCAGCCCGGAGTGGCCCACCGCGGCGAGATGGACGCCATCGCCCCGTCGGACCTCTACTGGGCGGTCGTGCAGCCGGTGGCGCTGCGCCCGGCGCTGGACGCCGGTTCCCTCCGCGCGCTGATGACGGGCGAGCCGTTCACCGCCCGGGCGCCGGACGGGCTGGGACGCATCTTCGAGCGCCTGCTCGCCGAGTGCGCGGAGGCCGGGGCCGGTTGGATGGCGGCGGCGGGGGCCCTGGCCACGTTGCTGGCCGTGCAGTGCGTCCGCGCCGGGCGCTCGGCAGGCTCGGGCGGCGCCGGGTTGCCCGCCGCGGTGGAGGCCGCGGCCCGGCGGCTGACGGCCGACCTCGAGGACCCGCCCCGCATCCGCGACCTGGCCAGGGGCCTGGGCCTGGGGCCGACCAGGTTCCACGCCGTCTTCAAGCAGACCATGGGCCTGACCCCGGCCGACTACCTCCGCCGGGCCAGGCTGACCGCCGCCCGACAGGCCCTGGCCGGGGGCCGCGAGGACATCACCGCGCTGGCCTTCCGCCTGGGCTTCCCCTCGAGCCAGTACTTCGCCACGGCCTTCCGGCGCTACACCGGACTGACGCCCAGCGAGTACCGGCGGCGGGAGGGCGGACGCGCCAGAAGGTAGGGGCGGGTATCGATCCCGCTCCCGCGGCGGGACGCATGGGCCAGGGGCCCAGTGTTCGGCGGCGCGTCCCGGAAACGACCGGGGCGCGGTCTCCCGCGCCCCGGCATCGGTCGTATGAATCCTTCGACTGCGGCTACTTGACCCCCAGCGCGAAGCGCAGCCCCACGCCGAACGCGATGGCCACGATGCAGTAGACGCCGATCCAGCGCCAGCCCAGGTTCCAGTCCGCCGAGGGCATGCTGTCCTTGAGGTCGAAGTTCACGAACTGGATCTGGTCCTCGGTGGGCGAGCTCCAGCAGAAGTAGTTGGCCACCTCCGGGGGACGGCCGCCCTTCTCGCGCACGCTGATCTGCACCGGGTGGTCCTTGTCCTTGTAGCGGATCACCAGGGTGTAGTCGCCGGGCTTGGCGAAGCGCACCTGCCAGTTGGCCTCCGGGCCCAGCGGCGGGGCGGTCTTGCCAATCTGGTCCCTGATCCAGGCGAGGCGGTCGGACTCGTCCTGGATCTTCCAGTTCCAGGGCTTGAACTCGTTGCCCGGCGCGAAGTAGATCCATTTCCAGGGCTTCCACCAGGCCGGCCGGCTGCAGTCCTCGGTCAGTTCGATGCGGGCGTCCTTCCTGTGCGGGTCCTCCTTGCCCTCCAGAACCTGGGCGATGCGGCCATCGAAGGGCTCCAGGCTGGGCTGCGACCGGGCCTCCTTGCGCATCTTGGTGACCTCGTCGTCGTCGTCCTTGACGGGCTCCGGAGTCGGGGCCGGCCCCCACTTCATGGCCTTGATCTCCGCCCCCTCGCAGGGCAGCATGGTGGCGAAACCGGTGGAGGATGCCTCCATGCTGGCCGTGACCTTGACCGGCTCCATGGGCTTGATGGGCGCGAAGCCCAGCCGCGAGCCGATCCACATGCACAGGACTATGACCGGCGGGATGGTCCAGAGCGACGGCAGCAGCGAGCGCATGGCGTACTTGCCGCCGATGGTCTTGGCCAGCCCGTTGAGGCGGACGAAGGCCTCCTCGTCGTCGGCCTTCTTGGCCTCGGCGATGCGCTTGTTGAGCAGGTCCAGGTCGTCCTTGCACCTGCCCAGGTACTTCTGGTTGCTGAAGAACTTCTGGAAGAGGTTGACGCCCAGGCCGGTGACCACGCCGGTGGCGACCACCCCCCAGACCGGGGGCAGGTACAGCACCCACCAGGCCAGCAGCCAGTCGCAGAGCGGGTAGAAGAACCGGAACACCGGCTCCAGAACCGCGAAGTAGAAGTGCAGGATGGTGTCCACCTCAGGCCTCCTTGGCGGCGGCCGCCGCCGCGCCGACGAGCTCGACGTGTCCGCGGTTGCCGTCGACGCGGATCTCGGCCCCGTTGGGTATCAGCTTGGTGGCGTTGGCGAGCGCCACGCAGGGGATGCCGAAGTCGCGGGCCACGATGGCCCCGTGGGAAAGCATCCCGCCGCGCTCCACGATCACGCCGCGGGCGTTGACGAAGAGCGGCGTCCAGCCCGGGTCCGTCGAGGTGCAGACCAGGACGTAGTTCGGCCCCAGGTCGCCGGCGGTGTTGGGCGAGTGCACGATGCGCGCGACGCCCAGTTCCGATCCGGAGGCCAGGCCCTTGCCGACGAAGAGCCCGTCCTTGGCCTCGACCATCGGGGCCGGACGGCCGATGGCCTCCGGGTCGTCCGACGAGACCAGGTCGGGCATCTCCAGCCGCTGCAGCGCTTCCCAGCGCACCTTGCGGCTGGCGATCTCGGCCTTGAGCGCCTCCTTGCGGGAGGAGAACTGGGCCAGTTCGTTGCGGTGCAGGAAGTAGATGTCGCCGCCGATGCCCCAGCGCCTGCCCAGTTCCTCCAGGTTCCAGCGCACCAGGGCGATGGCCATCATGTAGTAGTACTTGCTGGTCTCGCGGTACGGCAGGTAGCGCTGGGCCCCGGCCAGGTCGAGGCGCATCTGGTCCTCCATCGACGAGGCGCCGTGCGCGGTCAGCACCTGCCCGAGCTCCCGCTCGGCCTGCAGCCGCTGCTCCTTCTGGCGGTGGTGGCTCTCGATGGGGCTCTTGCCCGGGAAGCGGCGGTAGGTGTCGACCTGCTGCTTGAGGTAGGCGGGGTCCTCGCTCCAGCGCGGCTCGCCCAGTTCGAACTCGCCGACCGTGCGGTGGCCGTACTCATCGAGGAACTTCTCGAGGGGCATCTGGCCCTGGGCCACCTTGTAGAGGTCGATGCTCTGCTGCATGGTGCGGTCGTTGTCGAGGCCGCCGATCAACCTGGCGACCATCTCCTGGCCGGCCTTCTCGCCCATGGCCTGCTCGAGCACGCTCGCGACCATGCCGTGGTAGTAGCCGGCGATGGAGCTGGTCTTCTCGGCCTCGCGGCCGATCTCGTTGAAGGCCGCCTCGCGCCGGTCGAGCTCGGCCAGCAGTTCGGCCTCGGACATCCGCGACAGGTCCTTGGCCTTGGCCTCCTTGACGTACTCCAGGAACTTGGGGACCACCTCGTTGATGAACTGGTCCAGGTAGCGCCGGGCCAGCTTCTTCATGCGCCGGCCCTGGCGGATCATCTTGACGATGTAGATGGGCATGCGCCGGAGGAAGTCCATGCCGGCGCGCTCGAAGTTGAACTTGGTGGGCGGCGCCTCGATCATGGCGGTCATGTCGGTGGTGGTCGAGGTATCGTATTCCAGGGGCCACTGGTCGAAGAAGAGCTCGGCGTGGCGGCCGAGGTGCGCGTAGATGCGCCCGCCGATGAGGTCCAGCACGCCCTCCTTGGCTACCCGGTCGGAAGGGAAGTAGCCCAGGTCGCGGTACATGCGGATGAAGCCGCCGGAGCCGCCCATGAAGCCGCCGACGATGTCCCAGGTCAGCGGCCGGGGGCTCTTCAGGGTCTCGGCCAGGTTGTAGATGGCCCACTGGCTCTGGCCATGGGCCTCGGCGTACTTCTTGATCTTCGCGATCTCGTCGCGCCGGGCGGCCTCGACCTCCTCGGGGCTCACCGGGAGCGCGGTGATCGGCCGGGCCTGGACGATGTAGAACTTCCCGCCGGCCAGGCACCACTCGATGTCCTGCGGGGACTTGTAGTGCTCTTCGATCCTCTTGCCGATGGCGGCGAGCTCCGCGGCCCTGGCGTCGTCCAGCACCCGGGCGTGGCGGGTCGCGTCGGTGATCTCGGCCTGCACGGTTCCCTGCTGGGTGGCCTTGGTCATGACCGTCTTCTCGGAGACGGTCACCTCCTTGACCTTGCCGGTGGCCTTGTCCAGCACCAGGTTGTCGGGGGTGACGTGCCCGCCGACGATCGACTCGCCCAGGCCCCAGGAGGCGTTGATCAGGATCTCGTTGCGGGCCCCGGTGATA
>JAKLDR010000252.1 GCA_022703445.1 Planctomycetota bacterium
CGCTCGGCATTGCCCGGTCGTCGTCCTCAACCACCAGCGCTCTGGTTATCATGGCTATCCCCGCGCCCTCCCCAGAAGAGGCAGCGTAACCGTCACCGTTGTGCCCTTGTCTTCCCCTGTCTCGATCTGAAGCTTGCCGCCATGCGCTTCGACGTTCCGCCGGGCGATGGCTAGGCCATACCCGGTGCTCCGCCGCTTGGTCTTGTTCACCCGGCCGGGCAGGAGCACCTGGTAGGCGGTCCACTCCTCGGCCGAGAACCCCTTCCCGCTGTCCCGGATGCGCAGGTGCGTGGCCTCGCCGTCCTGGTGCGCCTCGATGCTCAGCCGTCCTTTGGCCAGAGTGCCATCTGGCCGGGCATAGGCTTCGAAGGCGTTCTTGATGATGTTGGTCAGCGCCATGACCAAGAGCGGCCTGGTAACCTCAAAGGCAAGCGCATCCGGAACGCTTACGGTAACCGCCACGCGGTCCGGATCGAAGCCGCCTTCGCTGATGCTGCTCCGGGCCAATTCCAGCGCCGCGTTCACAACGTCCAGTACCTGCTCAGTGCGGTTCTTGGGCTCCGGGGGTGTGGAGTACTCGTCCATGTCCATGAGAGTGCGTTCAAGCATCACCAGATCGTCGGCCAGCCTGGCGGCCACGGTCTTTGCCCGTGCGTCGCCTTTAGCCGCGGCACCCTTGATCAGGGCATTGCCGTTGGCCTTCAGGTGGATGAGGATGGCACGCAAGTCATGAAGCATCGTCCTGGCGAGCATGTCCTTGTACATGTCGCAGATGTGCTGGGCCCGCTTCCTGGCCGCCGGGCCGTGCTGGCGCTCAAAGGCCTCGAACTGGCCGGCGATTTGCCCCAGGCCGCGCTTGGCGTGGCGGTCCTGCATCTCGGCCTTTGCCCGGCGCGCTATGGCGCGTTCGGCCGAGTTCCGCACATAGGCGTTGGAGTCCTTGGCCAGCACCGGCGCGAGTATCGAGAAGTCCTTGGGTGGCAGCATCGGCAG
This sequence comes from Planctomycetota bacterium, assembly GCA_022703445.1. Taxonomy (GTDB): domain Bacteria; phylum Planctomycetota; class SZUA-567; order JAKLDR01; family JAKLDR01; genus JAKLDR01. Next base: position 994 of record JAKLDR010000252.1, read on the forward strand.
GAAGTCGGCCACGTCCTTCCGGACCTCCCACTTGGGGTCCGCCGCCAGGAGATGCGCCAGGGCCAAAAGGTGGTCAGCCAGGCTGAAGGCGGAAAGCGCCTCGGCCAAGCTCTGGGCCACCTCCCGTCGTCGGTCCCAGGACAGAGCCTCCCTGTCCGCTTGCAGGCGGGCCAGGGCATCGGCTAGGTCTGGTCTACCGGTGCCGTCAGCCATCTATATCCCGTACTTCTTCTTACGCTCCAGGAAGGCTTCCTTGCCGCCCTCCAGGAGCTTCACGATGTCGTCCCGGCACTCGTCGACGGAGCCAACATTCTTCAGGCTGGCCGACTTGCCGTTCGACCTCAGCACGAAGACCCTTCCGGCTTCGCCGAGGACCGGGATGTTGGGGTTGTGGGTGACGAAGATCAGCTGACGACTGGTCTGCACCTTCCGGACGTTGGAGACCACCTTCTCGAAGACGAAGCTGTTATCCAGGTTGTCCTCGGGCTGGTCAACCAGCAGCGGATTGGCGCTGTCGAGCAGCAGGATGGGCAGGATGGTCGTGCACTTCTGGCCGGTCGAAAGGGTCAGCGAGTTCTTGTAGGTCGTGCCGTCCTTGAACTCGATGTCCGGCCGGTCTACCAGCTCGACGATTTCGAGCTTATGGAGCACCTCGGGCGTCCCCAAGGCGGCCAGAACCTTGCCGGCCTGCTCCTCGTTGATCTCCGCACGGCTGACCAGTGCGCTGTCGTCCTGCCGCCTGACGAGTTCGGCCAGCTCGGCTGGCGATATCGCCTTCACTATCTTCTCGGCAACAACGTTGCGCTTCATGCGCAGGTCCCGGAGTTCCTCCTCGAGGAGACTCTGGTAGCGCTCCGGATTGCCGCACTGCTCCACCGTCACCTTGACGGAGGCGTCCAGCGCGCTCGTGATCTTCTCAGCCACGGCCTTGCGGATGGAGAATCGCTTGTCCCGAAGCTCCGATAGCTCCCGCAACAGCGCCGCGCGTTCCTCCCGGAGCTTGGCCAGTCGGTTCGTCAGATCGTCGCGCTGGCGTTTCTTGGCCAGGAGTTCGTTCTTGCGCCGCTCCAGCTGCGCACGTTCGGCCGCCCGTTCCTGGGCAACCTGGTGCTTGTCCAGGAGCGCCTGGAACGCTTGCTCCTGCTGGGTGTGCGTGGCGGCCAGTTTCTTGCCAGTCTCGGTGAGATCAGCCTCCTCCTGGCGGACCCGCTTTACCGCCTGAGCGACCGCCTTGTCCACGTCGGCCCCACAGGCCCTCAGGCTCTGCCGAAGCTGCTTCATGGCCGCTGCGTTGGGCCCGGCCAGGATCTCCTCGTCGATCAGGACATCAGCCTGCTGACCGATCCAGCCGGCGTAGCCCTCAAGGTGCTTGACGTATTCGCGCAGCAACTCCGCGCTGCTCTCGACAGCCCGCTTTTCGCGGTCGCGGAGCGCCTTGGCGGCGTGGGCCTTGTTGATGGCCTCCGAAGAACCGCCAGCCTCCGTCGCAAAGCCCTTCAGTTTCTCCTCCACGCCAGGTAGCATGCCCAGTTCCTCGGCCAGCGTCGCGATCTGGCCTTCCAGCGGGAAGATGGTGTGCGAATTGGCCGAAAGCTTGGCCTCCAGCTGCCTGAGCCTGGCCTCCAGATCGGCAATGGCCTCGGCTTCGAAGTTGTCCAGGAGCGCCAACTGGGACAGCGCCCGGTCGGCGACGGACTCCACCTCGTTCTGGCTGAAGATGTTGGCTGTGAAGAAGCCGCCGGCACGCAGCGTGATGTCCGTGGGCTTCCCGGCCGCCGTGGTGACCACCGGCTCCTCGCCGGCCGAGCGCTTGATGATGTAGCCCAGCCCATCCTTGGTCTCGACCTGCAGCTCCACCCGGCCGCCCTTGAGGTTCCGCTCGACCAGCGACTCGATCCGGTCCCTGGCCTGGCGGTCGTCGTCCATGCTCGGCAGCCGGTCCAGGGCGTAACGGATGAACTCCAGCACCGTCGTCTTGCCCGTGCCGCGGGCGCCGATGATGCAGTTGAGGCCAGGCACGAACTCGATCTTGGCCCCGTCCAGGAACCCGCCGACTATCGTCAGGCTCCGGAGGCGGTGGAACGTGGGGCGTTCGGCAGGCTTCGGACCGGGCATTGGGATTCCTCCGGCGGCGCCGGGGCCGGTCCAGTGGCTGGATACGGTGCGTCCCCGGCGTCAGGGCATTACGGTAGCCAGGGGTGGAGATGTGTCAAGCACACGGCTTGCAGCTAAAGGGCCGTGGGCGATAATGCCTCGGCATGCGCCGCAACACATCCTCCAAGTCCTCTACGACAGGCTCTACGCCAAGGCGTGTTGCGTCCATTCGCAATGACACCATCAAGCACTATCTTGAGGACATGGCCAAGTGCAGCCAGTACTTGTTGTTCGAGTTCGTCCACAAGCACGGGATGCCTTTCGGGAAATGCATGCCTTTGCCCAAAGGATACAGCCCAGGCAAAGAGCAGAGATGCTTCTTCAACGCCTTTTGCATGACAGTGAAATATCCGAAGCTCACCTATGTCGAGGGCTTCGCCCGCCTGGTGCTGTGCAAGGACATGGATTGTATTCACCACCATGCCTGGGTGGTTGATGAACGGGGCCGAGTATTCGATCCGACCTGGACGGGGAAACTGAAGGGGGCCGAGTACTTTGGCATTCCATTGCAGTCCTCGTATGTGGAACAGACCTTGTTCCTGATCGATCCAACGTGCCAATCGATCCTTGAGAAGCAGGCTGGCGACAAACTGCTCATTCAGCAATGCAATCCGCGCAAGTGGAAACGGACCATGAAGATGTCGGCTTGAATCATCCTCGGTTTCCCGTGGAGGTAATTGAGAGGGCAGACTGGAGGGTGCAGAGGAGTTGGTGAACAGAGAAGGCGACCAAGCCAGAGGTGAGCATGATGCGGCCGACGACGAAGGCGGAT
>JAKLDR010000253.1 GCA_022703445.1 Planctomycetota bacterium
CGCCTGGGAGGACATCCGGCTGCCGGCGAAGTAGGCGCCCACGGAGGAAGCCATGCCCAAGAAGCCGCGTTCCAAGACCGTCCCCGTCCCGGCCGAGGAGCCCCGCGACTGGCAGAACCCCCGGCTTCTGCACCGCAACCGCCAGCCGGCCAGGGCCACGCTGATCCCGTTCGCCGACGAGACTTCGGCCCTCTCCGGGGAGCGCGAGCGTTCGCCCTACCTCCGGCTGCTCAACGGCCGGTGGAGCTTCCTGCTGGCTCCCCGGCCGGAGCTGGCCCCGGCCGGCTTCGAGCAGCCCGGGTTCGAGGAGTCCGGCTGGGGCGACATCGCCGTGCCCGGCAACTGGCAGATGCAGGGGCACGACCGGCCGGTCTACACCAACATCAACTACCCGCATCCGCTGGATCCGCCCCACGTCCCGGACCTCAACCCGACCGGCTGCTACCGCGTGGAGTTCGAAGTCCCCGCGGCCTGGGCCGGGCGGCGGATCATGCTGGTCTTCCAGGGGGTGAATTCAGCCTTCCACGCCTGGGTCAACGGGGAGCCGGCCGGCTTCAGCAAGGGCAGCCACATGCCCGCGGAGTTCGACGTCACCGCGCTGGCCAGGCCCGGCCGCAACCTGCTGGCCGTGCGGGTCCTCAAGTGGTGCGACGGCAGCTACCTGGAGGACCAGGACTTCTGGCGGCTCTCGGGCATCTTCCGGGACGTGTACCTGCTGGCCCTGCCCGAGGTCCACGTCCGCGACGCGTTCGTGCGCACCCGCTTCGACCGGCACTTCCGCGACGCCGCGCTCGAGCTCGACCTGGAACTGCGCAACCTCGGCGCGCACTCCGCCGAGGGGCTGGGCGCCGACGTCCGGCTGGTCGACCCGGCCGGGCGGCTGCTCATCGAGGAGACCTTCGCCCGGCGCGTGCGGGTCCCCGCCGGCCGCGCCAAGACGCTCCGGTTCCACGCCGTCCTCCGCGCGCCGCGCAAGTGGTCGGCGGAGGACCCGGCCCTCCACACCCTGCTGGTGACCCTGCGCGGCCACTCGGGCGCAGTCCTGGAGGTCCACCGGCTGCGCATCGGGTTCCGCTCGGTGGCGATCCGCAAGGGCCTCTTCACGATCAACGGGGTTCCGGTGAAGCTCCAGGGCGTCAACCGGCACGACAGCGACCCGGAGACCGGTCACGCCGTCTCCCGCGAGGCCATGCTCCGCGACGTCCTGCAGATGAAGCGGCACAACATCAACGCGGTGCGCACCTCGCACTATCCCAACGACCCGTTCTGGTACGAGCTCTGCGACGAGTACGGCCTCTACGTGATCGACGAGGCCGACCTGGAGACCCACGGCTTCGGCTACGAGGCGCCGGACATCCCGGCGCGGGTGCCGCTCTGGCGGGACGCCTTCGTGGACCGCGCCGAGCGCCTGGTGGAGCGCGACAAGAACCACGCCTGCGTGGTCCTGTGGTCGCTGGGCAACGAGTCCGGCTACGGCCCGAACCACGCGGCCATGGCCAGGTGGATCAGGCGCCGGGACCCCTCCCGGCCGGTCCATTACGAGCGCGACCTGCAGGCCCGGAGCGCCGACGTGGTCAGCCGCATGTACACCGGCGTCCCCGAGTTGGTCCGCGAGGGGCGCCGGCGGCACCCCAAGCCGTTCTTCCTGTGCGAGTACGCCCACGCCATGGGCCAGGGGCCGGGCAGCCTCAAGGAGTACTGGGAGGCCATCCGCCGCTACCCGCGGCTGATGGGCGGCTGCGTCTGGGAGTGGGCCGACCACGGCATCCGCATGCACACCCCCTCCGGCGTGGAGTGGTACGCCTACGGCGGCGACTTCGGCGACGAGCCCAACGACGGCAACTTCTGCATCGACGGACTGTGCTTCCCGGACCGCCGGCCGCACACCGGGCTGCTCGAGCTCAAGCAGATCCTCGCGCCCGTGGCCGTCGAGGCCGTGGATGCCGCCGCCGGCCGCTTCCGGCTGAGGAACCGCCTGGCCTTCCGGAACCTCGACTGGTTGGAGGGCTTCTGGCGCCTGTCGGCCGACGGGCGGCCGGAGGCGGAGGGGCCTCTGCCCCGGCTGGACGTGCCGGCTGGCGGGTCCCTGACGGTGACCGTCCCGGGCGCCGAGCGGCTCTCCGGGGAGGTCCGGGCGGACTTCGTCTTCACCCTGCGCGCCGACGAGAGCTGGGCCCCCCGCGGCCACGAGGTGGCCGCCGTGCAGGTGGACATCCCTTCCCGGCGGGCGCCGGCCGCGCCGGCCCGCCGCGCCGTACCGGACCGGGCGCCGCGGCTGGCGATGGAGGAGCTCGACAGCGAGCTGATCGTCCGTGGCGACGGCTTCGCCCTGGCCTTCGACCGGCTCACCGGCGCGGTGCGCGACTGGCAGTGGCGCGGGCGTAGCCTGCTGGCCTCCGGCCCGCGGCTGCAGCTCTGGCGCGCGCCCACCGACAACGACCGCCACTTCGCCGTCCGGTGGCGCAAGGCCGGCTACGACCGGCTGGTCCCGCGGGTCGAGAGGGTGGAGGTCCGGACCGCCGGCGACTCCGCCGTCGGTGTCGAGGTGGAGAGCGTGCTGGCCGGCTACCAGCTGCCCCCGGGCTTCCGGGCGGTGACCGTCACCACGGTCTCGGCCGCCGGCGAGCTGACCGTGGCCGTGAGGCTCACTCCGATGGCCAGGGACCTGCCGCCCCTGCCGCGGGTCGGGCTGGAGCTGGTGCTGCCCGCCGGCTTCGACCAGATGAGCTGGTACGGCCGGGGGCCGCACGAGAGCTACGCGGACCGCAAGGAGAGCGCCCGGGTCGGCACCTACTCCGGGCCGGTCCAGGACCAGTACGTGCCCTACATCCGGCCGCAGGAGAACGGCGGCAAGGCCGACGTGCGCTGGGTGACCCTGACCGACTCCAACGGGGAGGGCCTGTTCGCCGCCGGGCGGGGGCTGCTCAACGTCAGCGCCCACCACTACACCGTCGAGGACTTCACCCGGAGCGCCCACGCCCACGAGCTGACCTGGCTGGCCCAGACCATCCTGCACCTGGATCACCTGCAGGCCGGACTGGGCAGCAACAGCTGCGGGCCGGGCCCGCTGCCCCAGTACCTGATCCAGCCGGCGAGGATGGAGTTCGCGTTGCGGCTGCGGCCGATCTCCCGCACGGACGATCCGGCCGGGCTGTGGCGCGCCGGCGAGTGACTCCCTCGGGACGGGGGCAGTTTCATAACCCCATGCGGACGCTCCCTGCCATCCGGGAGGCCGGCGCGGTGCGCTCGGCCCTGGTCCTGTCCCTGGCGCTGACGCTCCTGGCCGGATGCGGCCCGGAGCTGCCCCTCTCGACGCCGGAGTGGAGCGCGGACGGCTCCCGCATCGCCTTCGTGCACTACTCCTCCGAGGGGGCCGGGACGCTCTTCGTGGCCGAGCCGGGCGGCGACCGGCCGCCGCGGAGGATCTCCGAGGATGCCGAGCGCTGCGCCTTCTCCGGCGCCAAGCTCTACTTCCTGCGCCGGCCTCCCGAGGGCCGCAAGGCCGGCGCTCCCCGGTCCGGGCTGTGCTCGGCGGCCCTGGACGAGGAGGGCGAGCCCCGCGTCGACCTGGTCCTGGGTTCGGGCGATGTCCGGGCCTTCACCCGCCTGCAGGCCGGGCCCGGCGGGCTCCTCTACATCGAGTGCCGGGAGAAGGACGGCAAGCGCACGTTCTTCGAGTTCGACCCGGCTGCCGGCAAGCAGCGCCAGATCACGCCGGAAGGGGCGGAGTGGAGGGCCGCGAGGCTCTCCCCCCGCGGGACGGAGCTGGCCGCGCTGGTGCCCGGCAAGGACAAGGGGCTGGACCTGGTCGTCGCCCAGCTGGCCGGAGGCGAGCCGGCGGTGGTTGGCCGGCTGGAGTCGGCCCAGGCCGACGGCGCCGGCCTGGCCTGGAGTCCGGCCGGC
>JAKLDR010000254.1 GCA_022703445.1 Planctomycetota bacterium
CTCGGCGACCGCGGACCTGGTCTGCTCGGCTGGGGCGGAGAGCGCTGCGACCAGCGGCTGGAACCCCCGGGGCTCCCGACGTCGACCGAGGAAACGGGCCGCGCCGCTGCTGACCACCTCGTCGCTGCTGCCGAGGAGCGCGATCATCCTGGGTACGGCATCCGCCCCGCAGCAGCCAAGCACGTGTATCGCGGCGGACTTCTCCGGGGCGAATCGCTCGGGCAGGCGCAGGTACAGGCCGATCTTGCGCGCAGCGGCCGGCGGCCCGCCGAGCCTGGCGATGACCGGCTGGGCGGTCTCCTCGGGAGTCTGGCCGGTGTGCCGGCCGGTCCGAATCCAGCGCGCCAGCTCCCGGTTGACCTCGCGCTGAGGGCGGACCACGAAGACGCAGAACGCGCCGGCAACCGCCAGCAGGGCGAAGCCAGCCGCATAGACCCAGAGGAGCCCGCGAGGCCTGCCGGGCGACTCCGTCGCAACCGGAGCATCGGAACTCATGCCGGTCCCCATTCCTTGGCGACGCGTTGCCCCACTTCCGCTGTTTGTGCTGCGATGATCTTCAGTGGCCGGTCGGGTCATTAATGGAGCCACCCCCGGGGATCGAACCCGGAACCTGCGGTTTACAAAACCGCTGCTCTGCCATTGAGCCAGGGTGGCGCCTGAAGTCCTCTACCGGCTATTCTGCCGCCCCGCTGGGCAAAGTCAAGGCTTGCGCCCGAACCACCCGTCGGTGCGGTGGCTGAAAAGGTACAGCGACGCGCCGCCGGTGAAGACGAGGGCGCCCAGGAGCGCCCCGAAGCGGAGGGGCTGCTGCCCGGCGGAGGTGACCGCCCCGGCGAAGAAGACCAGCGCCAGCGCCGCCATGGCCAGCACCAGGCCGCGCGACCAGCCGCGGCCGAGCAGCAGCCCGGCCCCGGCCGTGCCGATCCAGATGGCCGGGAGGACCATGCTCAGCATGATGATCAGCAGAGCGCCCCAGCCGGAGCCGGCCTGGAAGGCCCCGGGAAGGCCGGCGATCATCGTCTGCAGCGCCCTCAGGATCACCGCCCCGGCGATGCCCAGCAGGAAGTACCCCAGGAAGGTCACGCCGCGGGGCCGCCCGGCCCGGGCGGGGAGCAGGCTCACTTGCCCCGGTGTTCCACGGCTTCGGGGTTGACCGCGTTCTGCGGCACGCCCCCGCGAAGCGCGGTGATGATCGCGCCGGCGGCGAGCTCGGACATGCGCCCCCGCGTGCGGATGGTGGCCGAGCCGATGTGCGGCAGGAGCACGACGTTGTCGAGCTCGGCCAGCCCCGGCGCCAGGCGCGGCTCGTTGGCGTAGGTGTCGAGCCCGGCCCCGGCGATCTCGCCCGTGCGCAGGGCCTCGACCAGCGCCAGCTCGTCGACGACCAGCCCGCGGCTGGTGTTGACCAGGATGGCCGACTCCTTCATGGCCTGGAACTGCTCGCGCCCGAACATCCCGCGGGTCTTCTCGGTCAGCGGCACGTGGATGGAGATGAAGTCGCTCTGGCGGATGAGCACGTCGAACTCCACCCGGGTGGCGCCGCACTCCGCCTCGAGCTGGTGGTTGCGGACCTCCTCGCAGTACAGGACGTTCATGCCCCAGCCCCGGGAGCGCTTGGCCACGGCCGAGCCGATCCGGCCGGCGCCGACCAGGCCCAGGGTCTGTCCGGCGATGTCCGCGCCCAGCAGCTCGGCCGGCTTCCAGCCGGTCCAGCGCCCGGAGCGGACCAGGGTGTCGCCCTCGATGATCCGCCTGGCCACGGCCATGAGCAGGGCCCAGGCGGTGTCGGCGGTGGCGTCGGTGAGCACGCCGGGAGTGTTGGCCACCAGCACCCCGCGGCGCGTGGCCTTGGGCACGTCGATGTTGTCGTAGCCCACCGCGTAGTTGGCGAACACCTGGCAGTCGGCCGCGGCGGCCAGGATGTGGCCGTCGATGCGGTCGCTGAGCAGGCAGAGCACGCCGCGCCGGCCGATGACCTCGGCGGCCAGTTCCTCCGGAGTGAAGGGCCGGTCGTGGGGATTGATGTCCACGTCGCCGAACTCGCGGCGCAGCATCTCGACTCCGCGTCCGGGGATCTTGCGGGTGATCAGGATCGGGGAACGGGCTGACACTGGCGGGGCCTCCTTCCGGGCTGACCGGCGGGAATTATACGGAGGGCCGGCCGGGGATGCAACCCCGGGCCGTCCGGGTCTTGACCGGGACCTCGCCCAGCGGTTATATTGGTGTCCGGTCGACAGGAGGACACTGATTGCCCGCCCCCGCCGCCGATGACAACGCCCCCAGCGTGGCAGACCTGGCCGTGGAGCGCGGGCTGATCACCCGCGATCAGCTCCTGGAGGCCGTCGAGGTCCATGCCAAGCTGTCGGCCATGGGCGTGCCCGACGAGCTCGGCAAGATCCTGCTCAAGAAGGGCATGCTCAGCGAGGCCCAGCTCCGGGAGTTGGAGGGGGCCGCCGGCACCCGTCAGCCGGTCAACATCGCCGGGTTCGAGATCATCTCCCGCCTGGGGCGCGGCGGGATGGGGGCCGTCTACAAGGCCCGCCAGGTCAGCATGGACCGGATCGTGGCCCTCAAGATCCTTCCGCCGGGGCTGGCCAAGGACCAGAGCTTCGTCGACCGCTTCATGCGCGAGGCCCGGACGGTGGCCAAGCTCAACCACCCGAACATCGTCCAGGGCATCGACGTCGGCACCTCCGGCAAATACCACTACTTCGCGATGGAGTACGTCGAGGGCGAGACCCTGCAGACCCTGATCGCCAGGGAAGGGGCCATGCCCGAGCGCCGGGCGCTGGAGGTCGTGCTGCAGATCGCCCAGGCCCTGCACCACGCGCACCGCAACGGGATGGTCCACCGGGACGTCAAGCCCGACAACATCATGGTCATGGGCAGCGGCGTGGCCAAGCTCTGCGACCTGGGCCTGGCCAAGAGCATGGCCGGCGACTCCACCCTGACCCAGACCGGCATGGCCGTGGGCACCCCGCACTACCTGTCCCCCGAGCAGGCCCGCGGGGACCACGACGTGGACATCCGCTCGGACATCTACTCCCTGGGCGCCACGCTCTACCACATGGTCCTGGGGCGGACCCCATTCTCCGGCTCCAGCGCCGCGGTGGTCATGACCAAGCATCTCAGCGAGGAGCCGCAGGACCCCCGGGAGGTCCGTCCGGAGCTTACCGCCGGCCTGGCCGCGCTGGTCATGAAGATGATGGCCAAGGAGCGCGACGCCCGCTACGAGTCGCCCGAGGCCCTGATCAACGATCTGAACCTGGTCCTGGCGGGCAGGCCTCCGGCCGGCGCCAGGCTGCTGGTCGGCACCCGCGCCGTCCGGCCGGTCGCCGCGCGCCCCAACAACCGCAGGACCACCCCCCGCCCGGTGGCCGCCGTCCCCGAGCAGACCGGCAACCGCAAGGTGCTCTTCGGCCTGATCGGGCTGGGAGTCCTGGCCGTTGCGGGGCTGGTCATCGGTCTGCTGCTGGCCGGCGGCGGAGGCGACGGCGGCCCGGCCCCGCTGCCGCCGCCCGAGAACGGCAAGGGGACGGAGCCGCCGCCGGCCGATCCGGAGAAGGAGGCCGCCCGCAAGCGCCTCGAGGAACTGTCCGCGCGGTACGACGAGATCGCCGGCCGGGCCAGGAAGGGGCCGTCGGCGGCGCTCGTCGCGGAGCTCGACCGGCTGACCTCCGACGCGGCGGGCACCCCGATCGCCATCAAGGCCCGCGCCGAGAGCGATCGGCTCTCCGCGCTCTTGAAGCAGGCCGGAGAGGATTCCGCGGCCCGCATCCGGGAACGCTCGGCCGAACTGGAGAAGCAGGAGAAGTTCGGCGAGGCCATCAAGCTCCACGACGGACTGCCCATTCCGGACATGCTCCGGGAGCGTGGCCGCATCGAGGCCCTG
>JAKLDR010000255.1 GCA_022703445.1 Planctomycetota bacterium
CCCCGGCACCCAGCGATGAATCGCTGGGCTATGCTCTTTCGCCCTCCGGGCTCGGTCGTTCGGCGGAACATGGGTCTTGCCGGCAGAATCATCCCTCTACCATCCCGAGATGTGTAGAACAACGAGGGCAATTGCCCCATCCGCCCCGGGTCCCGGCGGCGGAGTGCGTGCGGGGCGGACCGGGCCGCCCACCCCATGATTTTGGTCCCTCAGAATGAGCAAATGGACGGCTATCCCGCCGTCCCCGGACACAGTAGTGCGTCTTGTAGACCGTTGTCATCGGAACAACAGAGGAATTTGTGTGAAGGGATCGCTTATGCTGGCTGATGAGGAAGAAAGAGATTACGGGGCAGGTCCGCGGGCGCGCGAGTGGCACACCATCTGGAAGCAACTTTCCTGGGGCGCGATCATTGCCGGCACCGTGGTGACGCTGGCGGTCTTCGTGACGCTGCAGTTGCTGGGCGCGGGCATCGGAGCGGCCGCGGTGGACCTGACCGGCCGCGAAGTCACCAGCGGCCGTTCACTGGGCATCGGCGCCGCCATCTGGTGGCTGATCACCGGGCTCATTGCGCTGTTCATCGGCGGATGGGTGGCCGGCCGGCTCAACTGGCTGCCCAGCAAGATCGACCGGATGCTGCATGGCGTGACCGTCTGGGGGTTGTTCTACGTCGTCATGTTCTGGCTGGTCACGACGGCGCTGGGAGCCGTGGTGGGCGGCGGCCTGTCTCTGCTGGGCGATACCGCTTCGGCGGCCGCCCGCACGGCCGATTCGCCGCAGGCGCAGCAGACCGCCCAACAGGGCCTGGCCAGTCTGGGGCTCAGCCCGGACGTCATCCGGCAGGAGATTGCCAAGGCGACCGGGGCCGGAGCGCAGGGTCAGCAGGACGAGAGTCTCGTGAAGGCTATCGGCGATTACCTCCGGGGTTCTCGGACGCCGCAGGAACGCCGGGAGCTGGCCGCAACGATCTCGCAGACCACCGGCAAGAGCGAGGCCGAGGCCAACCAGATGATCAACAATCTGGAGCGCTCGGCGCAGCAGGCCCGGGAAACCGGCGAGCAGGCGGCGAATATCACGGGCGCCACGTTCATCGCCCTGGCGGTTTCGATGCTCCTGGGCGCCGTAGCGGCGGCGCTGGGCAGCCTGGCCGCGACGGCACCGCGCTTCGCGCCTCCGTACCGGGGTGCGGGCGAGAGAGCCGGCGCTCGAGCCGAGGCGGGCACCTACTCTGCGCGGTAACCGGGATCGGGCCCCGCGAAGCAAAGTCTGGCCACAGAGGGTACCCGGAAGAAGACCGGAAGGTGTGAAGCGAAGAAGGCCGGAACGTTCTGTCTCCTCAACTTCTTGCTCGAGTTCGCATCTTCCCGCTTCTCCGGGTTCCTCTGTGACCATCTTTCTCCCGGGCCGGGGCCAACCTGATCGACCGCCCGGAACACGCCGACACCCGCCAGCGCCTCGCCGCCCGCCTGGAAGCGTTCTTCACCCGCTCTGCCGACCCAGGTACGACCCCTGGCACGGCGGCGGCTCCAAGACCCTGCTGCTGACCTCGAAACAGAAGCCGCTCCGCTAACGCCTTGGCCGCGCGCCCTACGCCGGTCCCACTCCTCAAGATTCCGGCCCTGCGGGCCGGGAGTTTACCGCTTTGGGGCCCCCGACACATTGAGGAAATGATATCGACTGCGACTGAGTTCCTCGTACACCTGAGTCAGGTTCTGGGTGGCAGCGGCAAGCGCAGCTTGCCGATGGTCCCTGTCGCCATCGCCAAGCTCCGCAGGCTCCGCTTGACGATGCCACCCGGACTACGAGATTCTCAAGTGTAATCGGCATGATATGGAGGGAGGGAGGCTGCCTCGCCACAGACTCCGTCATCGTGAACGGACTTTGTCATCCTGAGGCAAAACCGAAGGATCTCGGCAGAGAAGGAGAGGTCTCTCTCACGCTCAAGCCAGGTTCTTCGCTGCGCTCAGATCCTGCCCTGAGCACCGCGAAGGGATGGCAAAGGAGGTGCACACATCCATCGAGATTGGTATACTCTCTGTGCCATCATGGGGGATAGGGCAACGCAGGAGTGCGACCCGAGCACCATGGTATTGCCCTTGCCCTGCCGCTCTTCTTGAAGGGTCCAGATGTACTCCAAATCGTACCTGAGATCCATCTGCGCCCAATAGACGGCCTTCTGCCTGAGCGCTCTCTCCATATGGGTCTGCTTCGGAGGATGAAAGATCAAAGGACACCCAAAGGGTCTGCCTTCCTGAGTAGCCATCACCATCAAGTCGATAATATCCTCGACTCTCCTTACCTGAAGCGTTCTCCCAGTTGCAGACACGTCACACAAGAACAAGGCGCCATTATTGGAGCATATCCTGACCGCTGCGGTGCTGGCCTCAAGACTGGCGAAGTAGAGAGCTACATATGGGTCCTGTGTCCAGTCCAGAAAGAACGTGCCTTTCACGGGGCACTCGTCTCTCGCCGGGTACTGTTGGTTGTGTTTCATCAACTCAAAAAAGGGGTCGATATCCTCCGTCTGTTCGCGCGCACGGAGTTCCTCGCTGGGCCGGACTAGTACCGCATTTCACAAATTGTGAGACCAAAGGAGAACCTCCGGGCGCACGGGAAGGTAGAAGGCATAGTATCGACCCAAACGAAGTTGTATTTCAGGAAGCGAAGGGTTCTTTCATGCCTTTACCCCCTGCACCGCCGCTGTTGTTGCGGCCTGGGGATCGGGAGAAATTAGAAGCGATGGTCCGCAAACAGACTCTGGCGCAGCGGGAGGTAGGGCGGGCCCGCCTCTTGTTGTTGTGTGCCGATGGGCTGGCCCACCACGAGATCGAGCGGCAGCTCGATACCTCGGTGAGCCGGATTGTGCGGTGGCGCCGCCGCTACGAGAAACACGGCTTGGAGGGCTTACACGATCTTCCGCGTCCCGGCCGACCGCCGGCTTTTTCCCCCTCTGCAGCAGCATCAGATCGTCGCGTTGGCGACCCAGGTGCCTGTCGAGCAAGGTCATCCCATCACCCAGTGGAGCATGACCGACTTGGAGCGGGCCGCCGTGGCACAAGAGATCGTCGCTTCGATCAGCCCGGCGACCATCTGGCGGCTGTTGGAGCAGGCGGCGATCAAGCCGCACCGCTGGCACTACTGGCTCAACAGTAACGATCCGCAGTTCGAGGCCAAGATGCAGGAATTGGTCGGCCTGTATCTGCAAGCCGTAGCGATGTACCAACGGGGCGAGGTTCTGCTGTGTGTGGATGAGAAGACCTCCATCCAAGCCCTGGAACGCAAGCATCCGGCGGTTCTGGGGCAGGCGGGCACGCTCACGAAGATCGAGTACGAATACACGCGGCATGGGACCCGCTGTCTGACGGCGGGTTTCGAGGTGGCTACCGGCCAGGTGCTGGGGATGCTGACGCCGAACCGGCCGGCGGAAGTCTTTGCCGCGTTTGTGCGACAAGCCTGTGACCGCTATGCCCAAGCTTCCGGCCTGCACCTGGTGGTCGATAACCTCAACACACACTACCACCTCTTGACCTGCCAACTGATTGCGGACCTGTGCGACTGTGACCCCGGCCCGTTGCAGACCGGGGCCCAACGCAAGCAGTTCCTTACGGACCCCTCCAAGCGGGTGGTGTTCCACTTCACGCCGACCCATGCCTCCTGGCTCAATCAGATCGAGATCTGGTTTTCGACTCTGGCACGCAAGGTGCTTCGACGTGGTGACTTCTCTTCGTTGGAGGATTTGGAAAAGAAGATCCTGGCCTTCCTCGACTATCACAACACGTACTTGGCCAAGCCTTACCGGTGGACCTATACCGGCAAGCCTCTGGCCGTTGAAACCAAGGTGGGTTAGTCTCAGGATTTATGAAATGCGGTACTA
>JAKLDR010000256.1 GCA_022703445.1 Planctomycetota bacterium
CCGTGCGCCCAAGGACATGGAGATCTACTGGTTCAACGGGCACGAGGGCGGCGGGGTCAGGCACTTCGAGCGCAAACTGCGCGTCGCCCAGCAGTTCCTCGCCGCGCGCTCCGGCCAGCCGGCCTGACTCCCCGCGCAACTCCAAGAGTCTGCCGCAGAGACGACGGCGACACCGCGGAGATCGCCGCCAACCGCCCCTCCTCTGGCTCGCCCTCGCCGGCCCCTCAGGCGTCGTGCCGGGCCCAGTGGGCGCGCAGGTAGGTGATGAACCGGTCCACCATCTCGTCGGAGATGTTCGCCGGCATGTGGTTGCCGACGGCGAACATCAGCCCGCGGCAGCGCGGCGCCAGCTCGAGCGTGCGGTCAATCTGGGCCTTGACGTCCGCCCAGGCTCCAAACGTCATGGTGCGGCAATCCACGCAGCTGCCCACCAAGCAGTGCGAGCCGCCGAAACGGTCCACCATGAAGCCGAAATCGTTCGAGGGTTCGAAGATGAAGCCGTCGGCGCCGGCGGCGGCGAGATCCTCGGCCAGCTCGGTGAACGTGCCGTCGGAACAGAAGAGCACCTTCTTGCCGGCGGCATGGAGGGGTTTCCATAGCTCGGCGAAACGGGCGATGATCGCGCGGCGGTAGAAGTCCGGGCTCATGAAGCAGCCCTCGGACCAGACGAAGTCGTCGTGCTGGATCACCACCTCGACGTCCGTGCGCGCCCAGGCCTGCATGTGGAAAAGGGTGTAGCGGAAGAAGCTGTCCAGCACCTTCTCGATCTTGGCCGGGTCGGCGGCGGCGGTCAGGAACATGTCCCAGCCGAAGGCCTGGATGGCCCCGGAGACGATCGTCTTGTAGTAGCCGCCCGTGACGAGTTGGTCGGGGAAGCTGGTGAGCGCGTTCGTGTGGCCGGCCTGGTAGGCGGCGACCTGCTCGGCCATGTCCGGCAGGCCATACTCCTTGACCGCGTCGAACGCCCACACGTCCTCGGCGCGGCGGAACGGCGACTCGTGCATGGCGCGCAGGTCGCTGCCGTCGGCGGCATACTCGGCATGCCCCATGTCGGTGACCCGGCCGTACTGGCCCCAGTTGCCGCGCAGACCGTCGTTGGACGACCACAGCATGTCGAAGTCCCAGGCCGCATAGAACCGGCGGCTGCGCTCGGGATGCCCCGGCGGCACGCCGGCCACCCGGCTGACGTAGTCCGTGTGGTACTCCATGCTGTACTCGGTATGGGCAAGGCGCGGCGTCGGCTTCAGGTTCACCGTGTCCAAGGCAAGCTGGCGACTCATGGGAGCTCCTTGCGCAGCACGCGGGCGGCCCCGCGGAAGACGGTGGAGAGCCGGGGACTATAAGGGGCGGCGATGAAGATGCAACCGGGCGGCCGCTGGACGGGGGGCCTGGCCGCCGGGACGTGCCGTGGAGGGACGCCCTCCGTGGCGTCCGCGGCATACCCGGCAGACCCTACTCCACCGACTAGCCGGGGCGGCCGCCGGCCGGAACCGCGACTTGACCGGACGCCGAACCGGCGTAGAGTACAACGGCGTTGTTCAAGCACAAGGGAGCCACGGCAAACATGGCCAATGAGAACGACAGCTCGATTCTCCACCCCGAGATCGTCGAGGCGCCTCGCGAGGCGGCGGACGACCATCGCGGAACCCCCGCCGCGGAAACCCTGGTCCTGGCCGCCAAGGAACTGCCCGACCGCATCCATCTCTTGCCGACCCCCTCGAAGCCGGTCTTCCCCGGGCTGGTGTTCCCCATCATGGTTCCCCAAGGGCCGGTCGGGGACCTGCTGAAGGCCGTGGCGGCGGAAGTCCCCGAGCGCGTCGTGGGCTTCGTCCTCACCCGGCAGGAAGAACCCGGCGACTTGGAGAAGCTGGAGCAGGCCGACCTCTACTTGGTGGGGACCGCGGCCCGCATCCTGCGCCTGCAGGAGACCCCCGACGGCAGCGTCCAGGCCCTCCTGCGCGGCGAACGCCGGTTCCACCTCCTCAAGGCCGTCCGCCGCGACGGCCGCCTGGTCGGCCAGGTGGCGTACGTCGAGGACGTCGCCGGCGCCGGCGACGCCGTCCGCGCCATGGCCCAGGCCATCGTCGCCAGCCTGCGCGAGCTGATCAAGCACAACCCGCTGTTCTCCGAGGAGATCAAGAGCTTCCTCGTGCGCACCGACTGGGGCGAACCCGGACGGCTTGCGGACTTCGCAACCCAGATGACCTCCGCGACCCGCGAGGAGGCCCAGGACGTGCTCGAATGCCTCGACGTGCGCCGGCGCCTCGAAAAGGTCCTCTTCCTGCTGCGCAAGGAACTCGACCTCAACCAGCTCAAGGAGAAGATCACCCATCAGATCGAGGAGAAGATCACCGCCCAGCAACGCGAGTTCTTCCTCCGCGAACAGCTCAAGGCCATCAAGCAGGAGCTGGGCCTGGAGAAGGACGAGAAGACCGAGGAGATCGAACGCTACGAGGCGCGCCTCGCCGAACTGACCCTCGGCGAAGAGGCGCGCACGCGGATCCGCGAGGAGATCGACCGGCTCAAGGTGCTCTCCCCCCAGTCGCCGGAGTACTCCGTCTCGCGCACCTACCTGGACTGGCTGACCGGGCTGCCCTGGGGGAAGTACTCCGAGGACGTGCTCGATGTCGCCCGCGGGCGCGGCATCCTGGACCGCGACCACTACGGGCTGGAGGACGTCAAGAAGCGCATCCTCGAATTCATCGGCGTGGCCAAGCTGCGCGGCCGGGTCGAGGGCAGCATCCTCTGCCTGATCGGGCCGCCGGGGGTCGGCAAGACCTCGCTCGGGCGCGCCGTGGCCGAGGCCCTCGGGCGCCAGTTCTACCGCTTCTCCCTCGGCGGCATGCGCGACGAGGCGGAGATCAAGGGGCACCGCCGCACCTACATCGGGGCCCTGCCGGGCAAGGTCATCCAAGCCATCAAGACGGTCGGCACCGCCAACCCGGTGATCATGCTCGACGAAATCGACAAGGTCGGCGCCTCGTATCAGGGCGACCCCGCCTCCGCCCTGCTCGAAGTCCTCGACCCCGAGCAGAACTGCAGCTTCCGCGACCACTACCTGGACGTGCCCTTCGACCTCTCCAAGGTGCTCTTCATCGCCACCGCCAACCTGCCCGACACCATCCCCGGGCCGCTGCTCGACCGCATGGAGGTCATCCGCCTGTCCGGCTACATCGTCGAGGAGAAGCTGGCGATCGCCGAGCGCCATCTGGTGCCGCGGGTTCTCGAACGGGCGGCGCTGAACCCGGAGCTGCTGCACTTCACGACGCCGGCCCTGCGCGCGATCATCGAAGGGTACGCCCGCGAGGCCGGGGTGCGGAACCTGGAGAAGGCGCTCAGTTCGGTGGCGCGCAAGGTGGCCGCCGGCCGGGCCGAGGGGATCGTCAGCGACCCGGTGGTCGTCACGCCGGCCAACGTGGCCGAATACCTGGGCAAGCCAGTGTTCCTAGACGATCCGCTGATGAAACGGCGGCGCGCCGGGGTGGTGATGGGGCTGGCGTGGACGCCGTTCGGCGGCAGCACGCTGTACGTCGAAGCCATCCGCGTGCCGCGCCGCGAACACCCGATCAAGCTCACCGGCCAGCTCGGCGAAGTGATGGCCGAGAGCACCCACATCGCCTACTCGATGGTGACCGCCGGCGCCGAATCCTTCGGCATCGCCAAGGACTTCTTCCAGGACGCCACCGTGCATCTGCACGTGCCGGCCGGCGCCACCCCGAAGGACGGCCCGTCGGCCGGCATCACCATGGCCACGGCGCTGATCTCGCTGGCCTCGAACCGCAAAGTCCCCGCCGGCATGGCGATGACGGGGGAGCTGACCCTGACCGGGCGCGTGCTGCCGGTCGGCGGCATCAAGGAA
>JAKLDR010000257.1 GCA_022703445.1 Planctomycetota bacterium
CGATGGCCGCGGCCAGGGCCCCGGTCGGCTCGCCGCCGCCGCCCTTCTTGAGGGAGTTCCAGAAGAAGGTGTGGTTCCAGACCTGGGCGGCGTTGTTGAAGAGCCCGCCGGCCGGCGCCGAGGCGATGATCTCCTCGAGCGACTTCGACGCCTCGGGCTTGCCCTCGGTCAGCTTGTTGAGGTTGGTGACGTAGGCCTGGTGGTGCTTGCCGTAGTGGAAGTCGAAGGTCTCGGGGCTCATCAGCGGGGCGAGCGCGTCCTTGGCGAAGGGCAGCGGCGGCAGGGTGAAGGCCATCGGCTAGTCTCCTTGTCAAAATCCAATCGGTACCGGACGCTCACAAGTCTATCCGGCGGGCCCCGGACGTCCAGTGCCTGGGAGCCATGCCATGGTTAACGCGGAGAAGAGCGGAGTATTCCCTGGAAGGGAGGGCTGCCGGCCGGCCGGAGAACCCAGCAAGGCCTTTATCATGCAAAGCCGCTAAGCCGCGAAGAACGGCGAACTCTTCTCGCTTCACGGTAGCAGCGGCAACAGCTGCTGTCCTCTCTTAGCGGCTTCGCGTCTTGGCGTGAGGATCACTTCTTCGGCTCTGGCGCCGGCGCCTCCGGTGCCCCCGGCGCGGGATCGGTCACCCGGCCGAGGAAGAGGATAGTGCCGGTCTCGCGGTCGCGGACCAGGAAGAGGAAGGGGTGGTCCGCGGTGAAGGCCGGTGGAGCGTGGCCGTTCTTGGCGACCAGGACCGCCGTTGCCGCTCCCGCCTCCGTGCCCTTCTCGTTGACCTCGACGAAGGCCTTGTGGAGCACCGCGGCGATGAAGAGAGCGCCGGGGCTCGGCGGCTTGACCCCGTCGAGACCCGAGAAGTCGGCCTTGCCCGCCGCAAACGCGTCGGCCATGCCCAGGGCCCTGAGCTGCTCGTCGAGCCGGAAGTCGCAGGTAAGCGCGAAGCGCGGCAGCTGGACGACGGGGTCGGTGCGCGCGAGCTTGAGGCCGGCGAGCAGCTCGGGCGTCAGGCGCTTCTCCAGTTCGGCCAGCCCGTCGTCCCTGTCGGGGAGCAGGACGAGCATGGCCAGGCGAGCGCCGCGGTAGGGCAGCTCCACGGCCTGGAAGTCGTCGCCCTTGGCGTACTCGAAGTGGGTGTGCAACTTCATGGTCGGCGCGAGGATCCTCCGGCCGCCGCCGAGCCTGAAGACCCGGTCCTTGGTCTCGGCCGGATCGAACGGCTCCTGCCACTGGCCTCTGAAGTGGATGGCGTTGGTCAGGACCAGCCTGGTGAGCTTGTCGAGAACGCCGGGCGGAAGCAGGTCTTTGACCTTCTCCTGCGTCTGCTTCTCGACCCAGGCGTTGATGGTCTTGCGCGCGCCCTCAGCGTCGCCGGCGAAGTCGACGGTCTCGAGCCCCGCGCCGTAGCTTGCCTTGTTGAGAGCCAGGAACTCCGGCAGGAACGGGTGGCCCTTCTGGCCCCAGAGCGCGTTGGCGATGCTCAGCTGGACGCGCCCGTCCTTGCCGGCGATGTTCAGGCCGCCGCTCAGGGCGGCCATCGCCGCGTGCAGGCGCTCGGGCGGCCATCCCGGAATCTTCCTCCAGGGTGCGACGCCCCCGGGCTGGGCCGGGGGCAGGTGTTCGGCGAATTCCCTGGTGGGAAGGCGCAGAACTGCCTCCATCTCCGCCGCGGTCTGGCCCCGCGCCCCGGCCCAGGTCATGGTCAGCGCGGTTGAAATGCTGTAGGGCGAGAGGAAAAGGTTGTCGCCCTTCTTCTCGGCGGCGAGCTTGGCGTAGAGTTCGCAGGCGAACCGATTGCCGCCCTCGGCCGCCTTGGCGATCTCGGCGGTCGTGGCCGGCGCCGTCGGGGCGGAACCCGGAGGCTGGGATGCGGTTCCGCCCGGCTTGGGAGTGGTTGGGTTGTCGGGCTTGGAGTCCATCCCGCAGCCCCCCGCGACCAGCAGAAGAGCGACGCCATAGAGGGCGACTTTGCTTCTCATTGCCGGCTGTCTCCTTCCCTAACGGTGACCGCACGAATCATACCGGACGCTCGCTCAGGCGCAAGACGGCGGCGTACGAGTTGGCCAGGCTGATTTCAGATTTCCGATTTTGGATTGTTGATTTGAGAAGGACAGGAAGAGGCCGGCGCCCCACTTCAACAATCTAGAATCTCAAATCAACAATCGTCAATCCGCCGTTGATTGCTCACACCCCTCACCGGTAGCTCACCCCGAAGAACTTCCCTCCGCCCCGGCAGACCGGGCAGGTCTGGGCGGTCTTGCCGCCGCCGCCGGTGCCCACGGCCATGATCTCGACCTGGCCGGTCCCGGCGCAGTTCGGGCAGTTCTCCTCGAAGACCTTCTCGATCTTGAAGAGGCCGCTCTCCTCGGCGCACATGGCCCTGAGGATCCCGGCCTTGGTCGCGGGGGCCTGCTCCTTCCACCAGTCCTCGGGGCTCTTCAGCTGCTGCTGGTTCGCCTGCTGGCCCTGCGACTGCCGCCCGCCGCGGTTGCCGCGCGGGTTGGCCGGCACGGCCGCCGCTCCGCCCTGGTTGCCCGCCGCCCCGGCCCCGCCGCCGCGCAGCCACGAGCCGACGCCCCAGTGAGCCTCGTGCAGCGACGCGACCTCGGCGGTCTCCTCCGGACCGCGGGCGCCGACCACCACCTTGCCGCCCAGTCTGGCCGCCCAGACCTCCAGGACCTCCTTCTCATCGATGCCCAGGTCCTTGGCGACGCCGGCGGCGACGTCCTTGCCGATGCCGCCCTTTGGGTCGGTGGCGTACTTCCGGCACTCGGCCAGGGTCCGGTCCCGGAAGGGTCCGGCCTCGACCATCTTCTGATCCATCCGGGCGATGAGCTTGCGCTCGATGGCGTACGTCCGCCCGCCGATGTCGAGCTGCACCTCGTCGGCCTCCTCGGAGCCCTTGAGCGCGCCCTCCATGACCGTGCCGTTGGTCAGGCGGACCACCTTGACGGGCACCGCCGGCGTCTCCGAGACCTGCGAGAAGGCCGTCCGCTGGAGATGGTGGTCGAGGTGCTGGTGCCAGCCGGCGATCACCGCGCGGCGCAGCGCCGCCGGGTCGGACGGCCGCTCGACCTTGGGAGGAAGGGCTCCGGTCCGGAGCGCGTCCAGATCGCCCTTCTTCGCGGCGGTCTTCTCGGCGTAGCCGGGGTCGAGGAGCACGGCCTTGTCGAAGTGGTCTCCGGCCGCCTCGGCCAGGCCGTTCTCCAGGCACCAGCAGCCCGTCTGGAAGTGGTCCTCGGCGCTCTGGGGCGGCGCGACGGCCAGCTTCTTCCGGTAGCGCTCCTGCGGAGAGTAGAGCTCGCCCTCGCGCAGCTTGACGGCCTTCACCGCGCGGATGTCCTTGGCGGGCAGCGCCGCGTAGGGCATCCGCGCGAAGCGGAAGGCGCGCAGCTCCGGCGTGCTCCGCCCGGCGAGCTCCACGCCGCGATAGACGGTGCCGTTGACGAGCGTGACCTCGACGCCGTCGATCTCCTCGCCCAGCGCCTTGTTGTCCGCGGCCGGGTCCTTGGCGGCGACCAGCGCCCTGATCCGCTCGCGCTCGGGCGCGGCCAGCTGGTCCCACTGGAGGGTCACCGTGCTCTTGGCCTCGGTCAGGAAGACGGTCACGCCCTTGTCGTCGTGGCGGACCACCCGGCAGGCAAAGGGCTTGTCGCCGATGGTGACGACCGCCGCCGGGCCGGAGGGCTCGGCGGCCCCCGCGCCCGGCTGGATCGCGGCGGCCAGAGCCAGGGCCGCGGCGATCAGGGCCGGCCGCAGGGACAGGGGGCGCAGGTGGGGCGCTGGCATGGGGGACCTCCCGGAACCGCGTTTCGCGGGTATTCTAACCGCCCGTTGGCGCCGGAGTCAATGCGGC
>JAKLDR010000258.1 GCA_022703445.1 Planctomycetota bacterium
CGCCCAGGCCGCCGCCGAACCGGACCTGCCCCTGGAGCGCCTGATGGATCGCGTCGTCCGGCTGATCCCCCCCGCCCTGCAGCATCCTGAGATCGCCGTGGCCCGGATCACCGTTGACGGCCGGACCTGCTCTACCGGCCGGATCCTTCCGGCCTGGAAGCACCTATGGGCCGAGGTGGTTTCCGGCGGGCACCGGCGTGGCTCGGTCGAGGTGGCCTACTCCCGGGAGCGGCCAGAACGCGACGAGGGTCCCTTCCTCAAGGAGGAGCGCAGCCTGATCGACGCCGTCGCCCGGCAGCTGGCCCTGGTCGTCGAGCGCCGCCAGGCCCGGGATGAGCGCGAACGCCTGCAGGGCCAGCTCCGCCACGCCGACCGCCTGGCCACCATCGGCCAGCTGGCCGCCGGCGTGGCCCACGAGCTCAACCAGCCGCTGGGCAGCATCCTGGGGTTCGCCCAGCTGGCCAGGAAGATTCCCCATCTCCCGGCCGGAGCCGCCGAGGACCTCGACCGCATCGCTGACGCGGCGGTCCGCGCGCGGGAAATCATCAGGCAGCTGATGACCTTTGCCCGCCAGACGCCGCCGGCGGTCCGCACAGTGGACCTGAACCGGGTGGCGGCCGACGGCCTGGCCTTCCTGGAGGGCCGCGCCCGCAGCGCCGGCGTCCGGATCGTGCGCCGCCTGGCCCCTGAGCCGCTGACGGTCACCGCCGACCCCGCCCAACTCAGCCAGGTGTTCGTGAACCTGGCCGTCAACGCCCTGCAGGCCATGCCCGGCGGCGGGACGCTCACCGTGGAAACCGGCCCGATGCCTGGCGAGGCGGTCCTCTCCGTAGCCGACACCGGCGCGGGGGTCGGCCCGGAGATCCGCGACAAGATCTTCCTGCCCTTCTTCACCACCAAGGATGTGAACGAGGGCACGGGCCTGGGCCTGGCGGTGGTCCACGGCATCGTCACCGCCCACGGGGGGGCCATCGCCCTGGAGAGCGAACCCGGGCGCGGCGCCCGGTTCACCGTCCGTCTTCCCCGGGACGGCCGCGCCCCGGTCTGGACGGACGAAGAGGGACAGGAATGAAGCCCGAACCGCTGCCCCCCGGCGCCGGGACGCCGCGCGAGCGCATCCTGGCGGTCGATGACACTCCGGAAACGCTGGAGATAATCCGCCGCAACCTGGAGGCCGAGGGCTACCGGGTGTTCACCGCCCCGGGTGTGAGCGAGGCCGTGGCGGTCCTCGATGCCAACCCCGTGGACTTGGTCATCACCGACCTGAAAATGCCCCGCGTCGGGGGCCTCGATCTGGTGCGCCACGTCCGAGAGAACCTCAAGGACACGCAGGTGATGATGATCACCGGCTTCGCCACCGTGGAGGGTGCGGTCCAGGCGGTCAAGTCCGGGGCCGAGGAGTACCTGCCCAAGCCCTTCACCGACCAGGAGCTCTCCGCCGCGGTGGGCCGGGCCATCGGGAAGCTCCGCCTGAGGCGTGCCGGCCGGCTGCCCGCCGGCACGGTGGCGTCCGCCCGGCATGGTCTGGTCGGCGAGAGCGAGGCAGTGCGCCGGGTGCTTGACGCCGCGGCCAAGGCCGCTTCGGCCTCGGCCAACGTGCTGGTAACCGGCGAGAGCGGCACCGGCAAGGAGCTGCTGGCCCGGGCCATCCACTACGGCAGCCGCCGGGCGGCGGCCGCCTTCGTGCCGGTCAACTGCGGGGGCATCCCCGAGGGCCTGCTCGAGAGCGAGCTCTTCGGTCACCTGCGCGGGGCCTTCACCGGAGCCACCGAAAGTCGCGCCGGGTTCTTCCAGACCGCCGAGGGCGGAACCATCTTCCTCGACGAGGTCGGGGAGATGAGCCTGGCCATGCAGGTCAAGCTGCTGCGCGTCCTCCAGGACCACGAGGTCTGCATGGTCGGCTCGGACCGGCCGCGCAAGGTCGACGTGCGCGTGGTGGCAGCCACCAACAAGGACCTGCTCGGTCTGGTCCGCAAGGGCCAGTTCCGGGAGGACCTCTTCTACCGCCTCAACGTGATCTCCATATCCATCCCTGCGTTGCGCGAGCGGCGCGGGGACATTCCCCTGCTGCTGGGCACCTTCGCCGAGAAGTTCGCCCGGGAGATGGGCCGGCCGGCCCCGCGCTTCTCCGAGCGCGCGGTGGCCAGCCTGGTCGGCTACGACTGGCCCGGCAACGTCCGCGAGCTCGAGAACATCATCCAGCGCCTGATGGTCATGAACGACGCCGAGGTCATCGACGTGCCCGACCTCCCCGCTCTGATGCGGTTCTCGGCGCTGCGCGGCGGCCGCAGCGACCAGCGAACGCTGGCCGAGGTCGAGTCCGAACACATCGCCAATGTCCTGGCAGCGGTCTCCGGCAACAAGACCCGGGCCGCGGCGGTCCTGGGCATCGACCGCAAGACCCTCCGGGAGAAGCTCAAGGGCATGCAGCACCCGGCCGGGGAATAACGCCCCGGCGGCACAAAACTCCCCACCAGTTGCGACCGCCAGTCACCGACAGCTGCGAGATACGAGCTGCCGTCGATGCGAACGCCATCCGCGTATCGCACTGCACGGCAGGCGTTTGGCTAGGAGTCCGCCGAGCTTAGGGTGCGTGTCTTGCCTTCGCTGATTTTGGACGTGCACGGCACCGGGTTTGCGCACCCTGCGGTCAGGCAGCGATTGCAGCGGAGGATGCCCGTGGCCACGGTCAGCACCGAGCACAGCATCTGTCATAGTTGCCGCCACGTGCGAGGCTGCACTCTGCACAGGCACGGGCAGGCACCTGTGCTCGAGTGCGAGGAGTTCGAGATGCCTCGCGCCTCGGACAACTCCGGGCCGCATCCGGCGCAGAGTCCGCTGCAGGGCCAGTCCGTGTCCGGAGCCGAGGCGGTTCTGCTCGGCCTTTGCCAGAACTGCCGCGCCCGCGTGCTCTGCCGGCTGCCCCGGCCCGAGGGCGGCATATGGTTCTGCGAGGAGTACGAAGTCGAATGACCCCGTCAGCCATCCAGGTCAAAGCCGAGGACATCCAGAAGATCGCCGAGAGGGCCGGGCCCGGAGGGTTGATTGCCGTCCTGGAGCAGGTCCAGGACAAGTATGGCTACCTGCCCCCCGAGGCGCTGCGCCTGGTGGCGGACAAGACCGGGCGGCCGCTGGCCGACGTCTTCGGAGTGGCCACATTCTACCGTTCCTTCCGGCTGGAACCACGCGGCCGGCACATGATCTCCGTCTGCCTGGGCACGGCCTGCCACGTGCGCGGCGCCCCGGCCATCGCCGAGGAGTTCGAGCGCCAGCTGGCCACGCGCCCCGGCGGCACCACCCCAGACGGCGAGTTCAGCTTCGAGACCGTCAACTGCCTGGGGGCCTGCGCCCTCGGACCCATCGTGGTGGTCGACGGGCGCTACTTCTCGAATGTCAAGCCATCGCAGGTGGCCGGGATCCTGGCCAAGACCCGCGAGGGCTTCGACCGGGTGGAGATCGGCAAGGACGAGCGCCTCTTCCCGGTCGAACTGCACTGCCCGCGCTGCAACCACAGCCTGATGGATCCCCGGACTCCCATCGACAATCTGCCCTCCATCAAGATCACCATCGCCTTCGAGAACCAGCACGGGCCGCTGTACCTCTCCTGCCTGTACGGCAGCTTCAACATCCAGTCGCCGCTGGCCATCCCCATGAACACGGTGCTCGACTTCTTCTGCCCGCACTGCTACGCCACCCTGGCCGGTTCCTCGAACTGCACGGCCTGCGGGGCGCCGCTGATCCCCATGGTGGTGGGGGGCGGCGGGCTCATCCAGGTCTGTGCGCGCCGCGGATGCCACGAGCACCGCCTGGACCTTGACGCGGTCAACGCCTGAGGAGCGGTTT
>JAKLDR010000259.1 GCA_022703445.1 Planctomycetota bacterium
CCAGCCCCACCACAGCTGCCACCAAGCCTATAGCGATGTAGAATCCGGCCAGGCTCCGCCCGTGCTTGGCTGGCTGGTCAGCGGACTCCGGCATCAATTCCTCCTTCGCCATCTTCCCCGCCCCCGCGGCCGGCGCAACAGCAGGGCTGGCCTACTTCCCAGCCTCCTTAGGGGCATCGACTTCTTCCTCGACCTCAACTGCGGCCGCACCTTCGGCGCGGAAGCGCTCGTTACGCCAGTGGAGGATCACGGTGAAGAGGCCGCCGATTATCACGGAGCCAAGGCCCCAGACTGCGGGCCAGGCAGCTACATACATCGCGTAGAAATAGTCGGACACGTAAGGTTTGCCACTAACGATGGAAGTGCAACTGCCCAGGAAGTTCAGACCGCCCTGAAAGAAACCCATCCCAAGAGAAAAGAGGCCAAGCACGAGCGGCTTGTAGTCGTGGCGTTTCTGGAAGAGGCCCACGACGAAAACGATAGCTGCGGTCACGGCTAGGAGGATTGCCACTACCCCAAAAGGTCCAATGGGTGGCAGGGGATAACAGTCCGTCCATCCGAAAGCACCTTGGCCCTCACCGATTGAAACGGGTGCGGGCGCAGGTGCCGCCAAGGAATCATTTGCTGGCTCTTCGCCGACTGCCACCCAGGCCAGGGTTGTTACAATCGCCGCGGCGAGGATTAGCCCTCTCAGTGCCATGCTCCTGCTCCTTTCTGCTGAGCACGATAACGGCAGTCGGCGCTTGGGGGTGCAAGGGAATCCCATCGGCCGCCAGGTGCGGAGGGGCTTCGATGGTTGGTCAGCTACTTCCGGCATGGCGTCCTACTCCCCGCGGGTGCCCCGGGTATTTTCCCGAAGGCCGTCGGTGACCGGGCCATTGTGTCCTCGACCGGCATCGTCCCCGCCGACGTGGAGGCCGCAAGGCGAACGGCGAACCTCCTAGCTGCTAGTCGAAGGCGGGAAACGTGCAAGAACCGCAGGGAGGTCCTCTAAGCTTCCCTCCACGATCTCGGAAGCACGACAAGCCGGTATCGCAACCGCTTTGGCCGGGATAGTCTTTACGGGAGCAACAGGCTTCCCAAGATTCTCTACACGGATGACGTCGCCCGATGTGGGCACACGATGGAGCCTGAAGTGCGAAGAAGGAAATGCCATCGTTTCGTCATCAGGCACTTGGCTAGGGCCATCAGGAACGATATGAGGGTCAAACATCCACTGGCCACAAAGGAACATGATCTTGCCTTCGCCGATATCCAGGTAGTAGATTGGCCCCTCGTCGTTGTACTCCTCCTGTTTGACGACAATGGGGTCTGTGACCTCGAATACTTCCACCGCTCCAAGATTGACGTCACCCTGGCTTTGGGTCCGAGCCCGTGCGAAGGCGCGGAAGAACAGGATCGAAGGCCAAATCCCTGCCAACGCCCCCACAATTCCCAGGATGAGCGGAAGATGTGGTGCGCTCGTCAGTTTCGCGATTAGCTTCCCAAGGAAGAAGAACAAGCTCCCTGCGCCAAACATAGGCAAGAAGACCCATGCCCAATTGTCAGCGGTCATTCGGGTGGAGCGCAGGACCATCTTGCTCTCTTCAGGCGTCAGCTCGCGGGTGGTCACGCGATGCGACATCTCAGACTCCGTTCCCAAGCATCTCAGCCCGCCATTCACCCGCCCTCGATGCCGCCGGCCTTTCACCGAAGGCCGTAGGTGAACAGACCATTAGTTCCTCCGCCGTCAGCTTACCCCGCCCGGCGGTGGCGCGCAAGCTGGCCCACGACGCAGCTCCCCCCCGTCCACGCCGCCATCGGCCGCCAGGTGCGGAGGGGCGGGGCGGCTGCTGGCTCGCTCACGGCTTGGCCTCCTCGCCCCTGATCTTCTTCAGAGCCTCGGCGGCGGCGGTGCGGTTTAGCTCGCTCCTATCCGTAAGCATCTTCTCAAGAGCAGGTATGGCGGCTCGGGCCTTCGGTCCGATCATCTCGATGGCCCTGATGGCCGCAAAGCGGACGTGATCTGAGGGGTCATCAAACAGCGCTGTCATCGCCGCGACTGGTTCGGACCGCCCTTTTGCCACCCGACCCAGCGTATAGGCTGCCGTACTTCGTAGCACCTCTTCCTCGTCATCAAGCACGGAGACAAGGGGCGACAAATCAGCATCGGCGGGTATCTCGGCTTCCTGAAGCGCCCAGAGGATCTTCTCACGAACATCCCTGTCCGGATCGCGCAACGAGGTCAGCAGGCGCGGGACAGCCTTTTCGCCGCAGCGGCTCAGCAGGTAAAGCGCTACGCCCCTAAGGTTGGCCTTCGGTCGCATCAGCCTCAGATAGAGGTCGATAGCGTGTCGCCCATTTTCCTCTCCTCCGAGTCGCTTAATGGCTCCGCTGTAGTCGTAGGGCTGAGATCGCGAGTAGAACCTCATGTCTGCGGCACATTCGTCGACAACAAGGCAAGCTCTCCACACCGGCACCACCACCGCCGCGACGAACCAGATCAAGCCGAGGGCCAGCAGTATCCCCGCCGTCCCCGCCGCCATCGGCCGCCAGGTTCGGAGGGGCGGTTGGACGGGCTGGCCCGCTGACTCGCTCACGGCTTGGATTCCTCGCCCCTGATCTTCTTCAGCGCCTCGGCGGCGGCATCGCGGTAGAGCTCGTCCTCCCGGCGATCCCCGGCGATCCTGGTCAGGTGGGGGACGGCCGCTGCCGCCATCTTTCCCAGTTCGCCGAGCTCTGCGATGGCCTCCAGGCGGCTTCCCCCTCTGCGCTTGTCGCCGGCGATGCCGGCCAAGGCCTCCACGTACTTGCGGTTGTCGGGGGCGCAGATCCTGGCAAGGGCTGCCGCAGCGGCATAGCCCACCTCGTAGTGCCGCATCAACTTCTCCAGCGCCGGCACCGAACCTCTGGCCGCCCGGCCGATGTGCCCCAGCGCCAGCGCGGCGGCCGACTTCACATCAGGTCTGGAGTCCTGAAGCGCGGCCGTGAGAGCCGGTACGGCCTTGGCAGCGGCTGCGCCGTATTCTCCGAGCGAACAAGCGGCGTTGAGCCTTACCAGGTCATCATCATCCTTCAGTGCCGCACATAGTGCCGGGACGGCCCTGTCCGCATCGGCCCCTATGCTGCCGAGCGCCGCGACCGCGGCTGAGCGCACGCCGGGATCGGCCTCCCGGCAGGTTTCCAACAGCACGTCGGTCGCGGAGCTTGCGGCCGGCCCTATGGCCCCCAGGGCTTCGACCGCCCATTCGTCCTTGTGGTTGCGCAGGGCCTGGATCAACGCGGGGACAGCATCCGTGGCCTCCGGACCGAGGTGCGTGAGCGATCCCGCTGCGAAGCCACGAGTATCCTCGTTGGCACTGCCAAGCGCGCGGCAAAGTGCCGGCACGCCGTGACGGCCGCAGCAGCCCAGAGCCAGGGCGGCCTCCGCCTTGCGTGGAGCCACCTTCTCGGGCATGGCCAGGTAAAGCCCCAGTTTCCTGGCCGCGCGGCCCTGGCCCCCCAGTTCCTTGACCACCTCCTCGCCCTGGCTCCAGTTGCCGTCGCCAAGATCCACGTTCCCCTCCAGCGAGCGATTGACCGACAGGACCGTGGTGCAGAGAAAGACAACCATCGCCCCGAGCGCGAGGCCCGCCACCAAGAGGCAAGTCCAGACGACCATCGGCCGCCAGGTGCGGAGGGGCGGGGAAATGTACGCGGCGGTCATGGCTTGGGGACTTC
>JAKLDR010000026.1 GCA_022703445.1 Planctomycetota bacterium
CTCGGACCTGCTGGGCATCTACGGGCGCGGCTTCTCGGCGGCGCTGGAGGGGCTGGAGCTTTCCGCCCAGCGCGCGCGCTCCCAGGCCTTCGTCCAGAAGGTGCTGGAGAGCGTGCCCATGGGCATCTTCAGCCTGGACGCCCACGGGGCGCTGACCTTCATCAACGGCACCGCCGAGTTCATGCTGGCCGCCGCCCGCCAGGAGGTCATCGGCCAGGACCTCTCGGCGGCCTTCCGCCCGGAGGTCGCCGGGGCGGTCCGCCGGCTGGTCGGGCGCCTGGAGCGCGGCGAGGACCCCGGCGAGGAGGAACTGGAGTTCGGCGGCGGCGCGGTGGGCGAGACGCACTACGTGCTGGGCGTCTCCGCCAGCCGGCTGGTGCTGCCCGGCGCCCCCGGCGCCGCCGGATACGTCTTCGTGGTCCGCGACATGGAGGTGGCCCGCGAGGTCCAGCGCCTGCGCGAGGTCGACGCCATGAAGGACGACCTGCTCTCGCTGGTCAGCCACGAGCTGCGCACCCCGCTGGCCTCCATCATGGCCTATGCCGAGGCCCTGCTCATGGAGGGCATGGTCGACACCGAGGTCGAGCGCCGTGAGTACCTGGGGGTCATCCGCAGCGAGGGCGAGCGCCTCGGCCGGCTGATCAACGACGTGCTCGACCTGACCAAGATGCAGGCCGGCAAGATGGAGTACCGCCTGGAGGAGCACGACCTGCACGAGGTCCTGTCCCACGCCGTCAGTGTGGAGCGGGCCCTGGTCGAGAAGAAGGGCCTGCGCGTGTCCCTGGAGCCCGGCGCCGGGATACCGCGCCTGCGCCTCGACCGGGACCGCGTGATCCAGGTGGTCTGCAACCTGCTCTCCAACGCCGTCAAGTTCACCGACTCGGGCGGGTCGATCACCGTGTCCACCGCCCTGAAGCCGGCGGAGAAGGCCGCTCCGGCGGCGGTCGAGGTCCGGGTCCGCGACACCGGCATCGGCATACCGCCCGAACAGGTCCACAAGGTCTGGAGCCGCTTCGAGCAGGTCGAGAACGTCCGCCACCACACCGGCGGCACCGGGCTGGGCATGCCCATCTGCCGCCAGATCATCGAGGAGGGCCACGGCGGCCGCATCTGGCTGGAGAGCAAGGTGGGGCAGGGCACCACGGTCATCTTCACGCTGCCGGTGTGAGAACGGCCGGCTTTCGGCGTTCGGCTTTGGGCTTTAGGAGAGACGACGAAATGCCGATGGCAAGCCCCTTGCTCCCGGCCGTTCCGAAAGCCGAAGGCCGAAAGCCGAAGGCCGGGTTCTGCGCATCGAGGCCCTCATGAGCTGGTGGGAATACTTCCGCGAGGCGCTCAAAGGGCTGGCCGCCCACAAGGTGCGGGCCTGCCTGTCGGCCCTGGGCATCCTCTTCGGCGTCGGGTCGGTCGTGGCGGTGGTCTCGATCTCGGCCGGGGCGCGGGAGGAGGTCCTCAAGCAGCTGCGGGCCATGGGCGCCGACAACGTCATGGTGCGCTCCAAGCGGTCCTCCGGCGACCTGGCCCAGTGGAAGCGGGCCCGGGCGCGCTCCGGGGGGCGGGGGCTGTCCGTCCGCGAGGCCGAGGCCTTCGCCGGGCAGTGCCGGCTGGTGGAGACCTTCAGCCCGGTCAAGCGCCTCAGCGCCGTCGCCAAGAGCGGCGACCGCCGGGTGGGCGGCGAAGTGGTGGCCGTGCGGCCCGAGTTTCTCTCGACCAGCGGGTTCGCGCTCTCGGCCGGGCGCTTCCTGTCCCAGGCCGACGAGGAGCTGGCCCGGAGGGTCTGCGTACTGGAGGGCGAGGTGGCCCGGGCGGTGTTCGGCCCCGAGGCGCTGGGCCAGCGCGTGCAGATCGACGCCGAGTCCTACGAGATCATCGGCATCCTCGAGTCCAAGCAGGTCAGCGAGCGCAAGTACGAGGTCATCGACATCGCGGCGCTCAACCAGCGCATCTACGTGCCGCTGGCCACCGGGCTGGCCCGCACCACCCAGGACCGGCTGGCCGGGGAGATCGACGAGGTGGTCTACCGGACGCGGACCGGGACCGACCCCCGGGAGCTGGCCTCCGCCGCCGGGCGCTTCTACGAGGCGGCCCGCGACGCCGCGGACATCCCGGCCGAGGAGCGCGACTACGAAGTTACCGTGACGCTGGACCTGGTGCGCCAGGCCCAGGAGACCCAGCGCATCTTCAGCATAGTGCTGCTGGCCGGCGCCGGCATCTCGCTCCTGGTCGGCGGCATCGGCATCATGAACATCATGCTGGCCAACGTCCAGGAGCGCCGCCGCGAGGTGGGCATCCGCCGGGCCATGGGCGCCACCGAGCGCGACATCCTCCGGCAGTTCCTGCTCGAGGCCGTGACCATCTGCGTGGGCGGCGGCATCCTGGGCCTGGCCCTGGGCATAGGCCTGTCCGTGTGCATCAGCTACTGGGCGGAGTGGGCCACCAGCGTGTCGCTGTGGGGGCTGGCGCTGAGCCTGTCCGTCGCGGTCCTCGACGGCGTGGCCTTCGGGACCTACCCGGCCTGGAAGGCGGCGCGGCTGGACCCCATCGAGGCGCTGCAGTACGAGTAGCGGCAGTCCCGCGTTCTGAGTTCCGAGTTCCGAGTCTGCGGAAACTGCACCAAAGACATCAGGAACCGAGCTGTTTGCGGTTGTCCATTGCTGTGACGCCGCTAGAATCCTCAGCCATGCGCCCCCAACTCGGAACCCGGAACGCGGAACCCGGGACCCCATTCGGCCTGTCGCAGGCCGTCGCCCGCGCCGCCGAGTCGGCCCTGGCCGGCCGGGGCATCGCGCCGGAGGCCGCCCTGGAGCTCGCCGGGAGCGCCCCGCTCGACGAGCTGCTCTTCGCCGCCGGGCGGGTCCGCGAGGCGCACTTCGGCAACAGGCTCAACTGCTGCTCGATCCTTTCGGTCAAGACCGGCCGCTGCTCGGAGGACTGCAAGTTCTGCGCCCAGAGCGGGCATTACCCGACAGAGGTCCAGGCCACCGACCTTCTCGACGACGCCGCCGTCCGGCGCGCGGCGCAGGAGGCCCGCGACAACCGGGCCTCGGCGCTGGGCCTGGTCTCCTCCGGCTGCGGCCCGCTCGGCCCGCATTTCGAGGCCTACTGCGCGCGGCTGGAGGCGGTCAGGGACGAGGGCCTGACCGTCCACGCCTCGCTCGGGGTGATCGACGCCGCCGGGGCGAAGCGGCTGGCGGCGCTGGGGGTCAAGGCCTACAACCACAACCTCGAGACCGCCCGGAGCTTCTTCGGCCAGGTCTGCACCACCCACAGCTACGACGACCGCCTGGCCACGCTCGAGGCCCTGCGCCAGGCGGGCATCGCCCGCTGCTGCGGGGGGATTTTCGGCCTGGGCGAGAGCTGGGCGCAGCGCATCGAGCTCGGCGCCGAACTCCAGCGGCTGGGGGTGGAGCGCGTGCCCATCAACTTCCTGAACCCCATCCCGGGAACGCCCTTCGAGAGCCGGCCGAGGCTCCCGGCGCGCGAGGCGCTCCGCATCGTGGCGATCTTCCGGCTGATGCTTCCCAAGGCGCTCATCCAGGTCTGCGGCGGGCGGGAACTCGTACTCGGCCACCTGCAGCCGCTGGCCTTCGCCGCCGGCGCCACCGGCGTGATCCTCGGCAACTACCTGACCACCAAGGGCCGCCCGGCCGACGAGGACCTGGTCATGTTCCGGGACCTGGGCCTGGAACTGGTCACGGAAACGACGACAACGGACTGAACCGCCGATGAACGCCGATGAACGCGGAGCGAAATGCCGCAGGGGCGGGTTTCAAACCCGCCGCTACACAGATCACACGTATCGGCGTTTGTCGGCGTTGATCGGCGGTTGCATGTCGTTGTTGTGCTTGCCGGCCGTCGGCGGCTTCTCCTGTGGCTAAGGCGGCTCTGATCACCGGCGCCTCGCGGGGGCTCGGCCGCGCCGTGGCCGGGGAGCTCGCCCGCCGGGGCTGGACGCACCTGGGGCTGGGCTGCCGCACGGCAGTTCCCAGTTCCCAGATCGCAGTGCCCAGTGACCAGTTGCCCGGAACTGGGAACGGGGAACCGAGAGCTGCCGTGTTCCCCGGAGACCTCGCCGATCCCGCCGTCCCGGAGCGCCTCGTCCGCGAGTTCCTGGAGTTCTCGGGTGGGCGGCTCGACCTGCTGGTCAACAACGCCGGCGTCTTCCAGGCGCGGCTGGCCGTGGAGCTCGACGAGGCCGAGTGGGACCGCCAGGTGGCCGTGAACCTCTCGGCGCCCTTCCGGATGATGCGCGCGGCGGCGGCGGCGCTGGCCGCCTCGCGCGGCGCGGTGGTCAACGTCAGCTCGCTGGTGGGCATGCGCGGCGGGCACGGCGCCTCGGCCTACTCGGCGGCCAAGTGCGGGGTCGAGGCGCTGACCCGCACGGCGGCGGTGGAGTGGGGTGCCGCCGGCGTCCGGGTCAACGCGGTCATCCCCGGCTTCCTGGCCGACACCGACATGGGCCGGGCCAGCCTTCCGGCCTACGTGCGGACGGTCCTGGCGGCCAGCCCCCTGGGCCGGGCCGCGGACGTCGGGAGCGCCGCGCGGCTCATCGCCGACCTGGCCGGGCTGCCGGCGGTCACCGGGCAGGTCCTTTCGCTGGAGAGCCGCTGCGGTCGGGCCGACGCGCCGCCGTTCGACTCCGACTGAGAAGCGACGACGGGTGCAACCGCCGATGAGCGCCGATAGACGCCGATGCGAACAACAACCAAGACCGCTGGTTGCGGCTGTTCCTGCGATGGATGACTGCCGTTGTCATCGGCGTTCACCGGCGTTCAGCGGCGGTCTCAGGGCTGTTGTTTCATGACCCCCGTCGCCATCACCGGCATCGGCCTGCTCACGCCGCTGGGCGTCGGGCCGGGTGCCAACCTGGACGCGCTGCTGGCCGGGCGCTCCGGCCTGGCCGCGCCGGTCGATGAGGGGCTGCTCGCCTTGGGCGTGCCCGGCGTCGGCGCCGTGCGGGCGCCGACGGCCGCCGGGCTTGACCGCGCCGAGAGCCTGGCGCTCGACGCCGCCCGGGCCGCGCTGGCCGACGCGGGCCTCGCCGCCGGAGACCTCCCCGGGGACACTTGTCTGCACGTCTCCACCAGCAAGGGGCCGGTGGCGGCCCTGGAGACGCAGCTGGCCGGTCCGGGTCCCGTGCGGACCCCGGTCGACAGGTTCTCGCCCGGCTCCGCCGGCGCCGTCGTGGCCCGCGCGCTCGGCGTGCGCGGGGCGGTCGCGTGCTTCCCGGCGGCCTGCGCCACCGGGCTGGTCTCGGTGCTGGCCGCCGCCCGCGAGGTGGCCTCCGGCCGCGCCGAACTGGCCCTGGCCGGGGCGAGCGAGGCCTCGCTCACGGCCTTCATCCACGCCGGGTTCCTGCGGATGGGGGCGCTGGTCGTCGAACGACAGACTGCAGACCGCAGGCTGGAGGCTGGAGGAACTGCTGCCGCTACAGCCTACAGCCTGCAGCCTACAGCCTGCCGCGCCGTCCGCCCCTTCGACCGCTCCCGCCAGGGCTTTCTCCTGGCCGAGGGCGCCGCGGTCCTCGTGCTCGAGCCGGCCGGGCGGGCGGCGCGGCGGGGGGGGCGGGTCAGGGCCCTGCTCGCGGGCGGGGCCGAGGCCTGCGACGCCCACGACGCCGTCGCGCCCCATCCTGACGGCGCCGGCCTGGGCGCGGCGGCGGAGCTGGCCATGGAGCGCGCCGGGTGCCGTTCGGACGGGCTGGCGGGCCTGTGGCTGCACGGCACCGCCACCCGCGCGGGCGACGAGGCCGAGCTCCGGGCCGCGGCCCGGACGCTGTCCGGCGCCGGCCGGGCGGTGCCGGCGACCGCCACCAAGGGGCTCACCGGGCACTTGCTAGGAGCCTCCGGCGCGGTCGAGCTGGCCTTCGCCGCTCTGTGCCTCGAAGCCGGGCGGTTGCCGGCGGTGGCCAACCTGGCCGACCCCATGCCCGGAACCGGCGCGCTCCGGCTGATCCGCGGGGCGGCGCCGGCCATCTCCGAGCCCGGCCCGCTGCTGGTCCTGTCGGCCGGCTTCGGCGGGCACTGCGCGGCGGCGGTGGTCCGCCCGGCCTGAATCTGCGCTTGCGCCGGAGGGGGGCAGCCCCTAAGTTACTGGAGTCTTCCTCTTCTTTACACAGACCTTTTCAGAAAGGGGCCAGGCGATGGTCAGCAGCAGGGTCAGGGGCAAACTGGGTGGCAAGTCTGGGTCCAGGCCGGCCAAGGCCGGCGGCGCGGAGCAGGAGGTCAGCCTGTACCAGGCCGACAAGATCCGCTTCCACCGGGCGGCCGACCTGATGCGGTTGGATGACCGCGCGCGCGCCGCGCTCTCCGAGCCGCGCCGCGAGATCATCTACAACGTGCCGGTGATGGTCAGCCAGAGCCGCAACCCCGCCGAGAACGGCCGGGCCAAGAGCTTCCTGGCCTACCGCGTGCAGTACAACAACATCTACGGACCGTACAAGGGCGGGTTGCGCTACCACCCCCAGGTCTCGCTCGACGAGGTCAAGGCCCTGGCCGCGGCCATGACCTGGAAGTGCCCGCTGCTCGAGATCCCCTTCGGCGGCGCCAAGGGTGGCGTGGCCATCGACCCGATGCAGTACGGTCCGGCGGACATCGAGGCCCTCACCCGGCGCTTCACCTACGAGATGCTCACGGACATCGGCCCTGACCAGGACTGCCCGGCGCCGGACGTGAACACCAACGAGCAGATCATGGACTGGCTCTACGACACCTACTGCATGCACGCCTCCGACAAGTTCAACGTCTGCAACGCCGCGGTGGTGACCGGCAAGTCCGTGGCCTGCGGCGGCCTGCCCGGGCGCGCCCCGGCGACGGGCCAGGGCCTGTCCCTGGCCATCCGCGAGTGGGCCAAGGACCACAAGAAGAAGCCCTCCAGCCTGCGCGTGGCCATCCAGGGCTACGGCAAGGTCGGCTCCTACGCGGGCATCTTCCTGGAGGACATGGGCATGAAGCTGGTGGCCGTGGCCGACGTCCGCGGCGCCATCGCCAACCCCCGGGGCATCGATGCCCGCAAGCTCGCCGAGTACGTCAAGGGCCCCGGCGGCGGCTCGGTCGCCGGCTACCCCGGCGCGGCCAAGGTGAGCGACGACGAGTTCTTCTCGGCCAAGGCCGAGGTCTTCATCCCCGCGGCGCTGGAGAACTCGGTCACGGCCCGCACCGCCCGGCTGCTCAAGTGCCAGGTGGTGGCCGAGGGCGCCAACTGCCCGACCACCCTGGAGGGCGACGAGGTCCTGGCCGAGCGGGGCATCGACGTCCTGCCGGACATCTTCGCCAACGCCGGCGGCGTGGCGGTCAGCTACCTGGAGTGGCTCTTCAACCACGGGACGCACCTCTTCGATCTGGCCTACGTGGCCAAGTTCCTGTCCGACCGCTACGAGCGCAACTACAAGGTGATCGCCGAGGCCGTCCGGAAGTACAAGACCGACTGGCGCACCGCCTGCTACATCGTCTCGCTCGGCCGCATCGGCGAGAAGATCGTGCACCGGGGGCTGTACCCGTAATCCACTGGGCGAGGAGGCCAGGTTTATGCCGGAAAAAGTGACAGCGGTCTGCAAGTACTGCAGCAAGCGCCTGAATGTTCCTGACTCCATGGTCGGGCAGGTAATCAAATGCCCCGCCTGCCATGGCTCCTTCCGCTGCCGCAAGGAGGAACCTGCTGCGCAGACCGCCCCGGAGGCGGAGCAGGCTCCGCCTCCGGCATCGCCCGCCAGGACTCGCAACGGCGAAGTAGACCTGACTCCCAAGGACAACCCCAGCGGCCCTTTCCCTTGGAAGATGGCCGTCTGGGTCACGAGTGGCCTGGTTGTGCTGCTTCTGGGGTTCCTCTCGGTCAGCGGACTCCTTGGGTCCCGGGGGCCATTCAAGAGCATCGGCCCGTGCAACGCGCTGAGCATGGTGCACATCGAGACCGTCGACAAGTTCATTCTGCAGACCCCCTTGGAGACACATCCCAGCCTTCCCTTCAACCAGGAGATCAAACCCGACAAGGGCAACAAGCTCCATGTCCTCTGGATGAACACGGCGACCGGTTCATACCTCGTATGGGAAGTGCATAGAAACGGCAACAGGGTTTCGCCGAAGGTAATCCGGACCTTCGACGCCGACTCCGGCGGTCGGCCGGTCCGCCAGGGGATCGTGATAGAAGGGTGGCCCACTGTGCGGAGCTACGAACTGCTCTACGTGCCACCCGTGGGGGACAGCGCGGAGCAGTACAACGTAGTCGACACCTTCATCGCCATCCTGGACGGCAAACGGGTCCTGGACTCAAACGTCTCTGCGCTGGTGGTCGGGGGGCTGCAAGCCATCCCCGAGCCCATTGCCATCAAGGCCGCACCGCAACTCAGGAATGGTCTCAAGATGATCAAGGATGCCCGCTGGCGCAAAGAGGCCGAGACACTGCTGGCCAAGTGGGACGCGGCCGGGACCAAGACACCGTAGCATCCGCCCTGCACCGGCGCCGATGGCGGGCGGGTGGTCGCCGCCGGATCTAAACGCTCCGGCGACGGGTCGATTGACGGCCGGGAACGGAGGTCACCATGGCTCGGCTCAGGCCCTTCGCCGCCGCCTCGGCGCTGCTGTTGGCCGCCGGCTGTTCGGGCGGCGCCCGCAAGCCCGCATTGCCCTTCTGGGAGATGGAGCCCCGGCACCACCCGCCGACATCCTCGATCGAGCTCCGGCTCCTGCCGCGGCACCCGCGCCTGGTCTTCCGCTCGCCGGAGGACGCCCGCGGCGGGCGGACCTTCGACGCGGTCCGGCGGCTCTATGCCGCGGACCCCACCATGAAGGCCATCCTCGACAAGGCCCTGGCCGTGGAGGCCAAGAACCAGTGCCCGGCCATGCTGGCCGTCTCCTGGATGATCACCGGGGAGGACCGATACGCCGAGGCCGCCGTGGCCCGGATGGTCTCCGAGGAGCTGGGCAAGAGCGGCGAGCCCTACTACTCCAACATATGGCGGCACGCCCTGGCCTACGACTGGCTCTTCCACCATCCGGCTTTCACCCAGGAGAAGAAGGACGTTGTGGTCGCCAGGATCAGGGAGCGCCTGGCCACTGAGCTCGCCGACCTCGACGGCGACGGCCTGGCCCTCTGGCACGGCCGCACCCAGGAGGCCAACGGCGTCATGATCGCGGCGCTGGCCATCGGCGACCTGCCCGGGATGGAGCCCACCCTGCGCCGCGCGGCGGCCCACTACGTCGAGACCCTGAAGGCGCTCGAGTTCAGCGAGGGCTGGCCGGAGGGGGCCAGCTACTGGATCTACAACCGGGCCGGCCCCTTCGCGGTGGGCGCCGACTGCGCCATGACCGCGCTCGGGACCGACCGGATCGCGGGCATCTCCATCCCCGAGGTCATCGGCCGGCTGGGCTTCTGGCAGCTCTACCAGTTCGGGCCCAACAAGGTCTTCGAGCCCTACGGCGACTCCGGCGGATCCTGCCGCCTGGGCGAGACCGGCTGGTGGGAGCTCTCCACCGACTACTACGCGCGGCTCTCGAAAAACCCCGCGCTCATGGCCGGCGCCGACTACATCCGGAACCGTTCGCCGATCCCCTACGGCAAGCGCCCCTACTACTGGTACGCGGCGCTGTCCTTCGACCCGGCGGTGCGGCCCAGGGAGAACTACGACCCGGCGGCGCCGGAGCTCTGGATGCGCGAGCACCTGCCGCAGGCCATGCTCTTCGGCCGGAAGTCGATGGGCGTGGCGTTTCTTCGAGGCAAGTGGGGCGACCCCGACGAGACCTACGCCACCTTCAAGGCCGGCGACATGATGGCCCACCACGACCACTACAACGCCGGCCACTTCGGCATCCAGAAGGGCGGCGAGCTCGCGCCCCAGACCGGGCTCTACGGCCCGGGCGGCTACACCGGCAAGCACCGCCTGGGCTACCTGGTCCAGACCGTCTCCGTCAACTCGCTGCTGGTGCTGGCGCCCGGCGAGGAGAGCGCCTACCTGCTCGACAAGCGCAGGAAGGATCCGAGCTTCTGGACGGCGCTCTCCGGCGGCCAGCGGGTCATCCGCCCGACCGGCTTCACCTGCGTGAGCCTGGAGCATTTCCAGGACATGCTCGACCGCGGCCCGCACCTGCGGCGCTCGGTGATCACCGCCTTCGAGAGCGCGCCGCGGGACTTCGACTACCTCGCCGCGGACATCACCGCCGCCTACAACTCGACCCGCTGGGCCGAGCCGGGCGCGGTCGCCAAGGTGTCGCTGGTGACCCGGCAGTTCCTCCACCTGCGCGGCACCGACGCCTTCGTGATCTACGACCGCATCGAGACGACGAAGCCCGAGTATCTGCCCAAGTTCCTCGTCCACCACCTCGCCAAGCCCGAGAGCGCCGAGGAGAAGCAGCTCGCCGGGCCGGCTCCCGACGACGGCATCCTCGAGACCCTCTCGCGGACGCTCACCACCGGCCAGGCCCGCGGGCGGCTGACGCACACGGTCGTGCTCCCGGAGAAGGCCCGGGCCCTCAAGATCGGCGGGGCGCACTACTACTGCTACGTCGAGGCCGACGGCGACCAATCGAACGGCTTCACCGGCGAGAACCTGGGCATCGAGGGCGGCCCGCTGCCGCCCCGCAAGGAGCGGCAGCTCGGCCTCTGGCGCACCGAGGTGGAACCGACCGAACGGACCAAGAGCACCCGCTTCCTCAACGTCCTCGCCGCCCGGACCGTCGACGAGCAGGCACCGCCGCCCGAGGTCCGGCGCGTCGACGCCGGCGCGGACGCCGACGCTGTCCTGGTGGGAGGCACGGTCTGCGTCTTCGCGCGGGGGCCCGGGGCGCTCAAGAGCTTCAGGCTGACCATGCCCGGCGCGCGCTGCCTGGTCCTCGACGCCGCGCCGGGGGCGAGCTACGCGGTCGGCGAGGCTCATGAGGCCAAAACGAAGGGCGCGCGCGTCATCGAGTTCGGCGGGGAGATCAAGGCCGGCGCCGAGGGCGTCCTGGTCATCGACCGGCTGCCGGCCGGGGAGTGCACCGTGCGGCGGGTCAGGGGCTAGCCGTCCCGGCTCCGGAAGAACCCTTGAAAACCCGCCGGCGGGCGGCGAGAATGCCCCGCGCAATGCTGTCCGACAGGAGGGCCTCCGGAGTGGCGTTCCGCAGTTTTCTCGCGGCGGTCGTGACTGTCCAGATCTTCGCCTCCGCCCGCCCGGCTCCCGCCGGCGAGGACCCGGTTCCGCGCTGCGTCCGGACCAACACCATCGATATCTTCCACCGGGTCGCCAAGTCGGCCGACGCGGCCTTCGTCGAGGTGTGGGTCACCACCGACTACGGCGCCACCTGGGCGCCGGCCGGCGAGGACCGGGAGTTCACGGGGCGCCTGACCTTCAAGGCGCCGGCGCAGGGCACCTACGGCTTCGTCGCGGCGGCGGTGCCCAAGGGGGGCAAGGCCGGCCGCCCGCCCGCCCCGGGGACGGCGCCGACCGAGGTGGTGGTGGCCGACTGGACCGCGCCGGCCGGCAGGCCGCTGCGCCCCGTGACCAGCGGGTCGCTGGACGTGGAAATCGCCTACGAGCTCCGCGACCAGGGGCCGGCCGGGGTGGCCTCGGCCGCG
Organism: Planctomycetota bacterium; assembly: GCA_022703445.1. Taxonomy (GTDB): domain Bacteria; phylum Planctomycetota; class SZUA-567; order JAKLDR01; family JAKLDR01; genus JAKLDR01. The sequence goes on from JAKLDR010000026.1 coordinate 11,548, forward strand.
CTCTGGCAGACGGAGGACGGCGGGCGGGTCTGGCGCAAGCTGGCCGATCTGGTCCCGGCCGAGGCGGCGGTCAAGGCGCGCCTGCCCCGCCAGGGGGTTTTCGGCCTGGCCATCTCCGCCGCGGACCAGTCCGGCAACATCCTGCCCCCGCCGGGCCCCGGCCAGATCCCGGTCTTCACGCTGCTGTGCGACACCGACAGGCCGCGGCTCAAGATCGTCGGCCCGCGCGAGGGGGCGGTCTTCCCGGGCGGCGGCGTCGTGCCCATCGAGTGGGCCGCCGAGGACGACCACTTCGGCGACGCGCCGATCACCGTGGAGTGCTCCACCGACGGCGGCAACTCCTGGGAGAAGGCCGGGCCCGGCGTGGCCAACACCGGCCGTCTGGAGTGGCGCGCCCCGCGGATCGACTCGGCCAGGTGCCTGGTCCGGGTGACGGCCGTCGACAAGGTCGGCAACGAGTCGAGAGAGGTGAGCCGCCCGTTCGCGGTGGACAGCACCGCCCCGTCCACCCGCCCCGTGCCTCCCGCGCAGCTTCCGCCGGTCCAGCCGGCCCAGCCGGTGCCGCCGGCCCCGGACGTTCCGCCGGTCTCCATCCGCAGGCTGCCGCCTCCGCCCGAGCCGTCCGAGGCCGAGCTGCTGGCCGCGGCCCGCGGCCACCTCGACGCCGGACGGCGGGCCGACGCCGCCGCCGCGGCCGGGAAGATCCTGGCCGCGAAGGCCGACAGCGTCGATGCCCGGATGATCCGGGCCAGGGCGCTCCTGGAGTCCGATCCCGCGGCGGCCGCGGCCGACCTGGAGGCGGTCCTGGGGCTGGCGCCGGATGCTGCCGGGCTCTGCGAGCTGCTCGGCGACGCGCACTACCGCCTGGGCACGGCCGCGCTGCAGCGCGGGGACCAGGCGGCCGCCGGGCGGGAGCTCGGCCGCGCCGCCGAGGCCTTCCGCCGGGCCCGGGCCGGCCGCCCCGGCTCCTGGGTGCTGAGCTACAACCTGGCGCTGACGCTCATCGGGCTGGCCCGCACCGAGGCCAAGCCCGGGGCCGCCCGCGAGGAGGCCCGCCAGCAGCTGGCCCGCGCCCTGGAGCTGGTTGACGTGAGGGATCTTGCCTCCCGGGCGGACATCGCCTGGTACCGGGCGGTGCTCACGGAGGATGAGGGCAAGCTGGCCGAGGCCGCCTTCCTCTTCCGCAAGGCCGCCGACCTCTTCGGCCCCGAGAGCCCGTCCGGCCGGGCGGCCCTCGAGAACGCCAGGCGCGTCGAGCGCAGGCGCTGAGCGCCGGCGGGCGGCGGGCGGCGCGGATGGCCGGCGGCAGAAAGGCATCTCGCAGGCCGTCCCCCGGCGCGGAATCAGGATCGCTCTTTCCCGAACCTGAAGACCTCCGGAAGCCGGAGCGCCCGGAGCGCCCCGCCTCCGGCGGCCACGTCCTGGTGACCGGCGGGGCCGGCTCCGGCAAGACCTGCATGCTGGCCGCGCGGGCGGCCGAGCTCGTCCGCGCCGGCCGCGGCGGTGAGGTGCTGGCCATCGTGCCCAGCGGCGGGGCCGCGCGCGTCTTCGCCGCGATGGTCATGGGGCGCGCCGGGGCCGGCGCCCTGGTCGGCCCGCGCCTTCTGACCCTGGGCTCGCTGGCCCGCGAGGTGCTGGCCGCCGCCGGCGATGGCCGGGGCGCGCCGGAGCTGCCCTCCGCGGCGCGGCGCGATTTCATCGCCGCCCTGGCCCGGGCCGCCGACGGCGCCGGCCGCCTCGGGGTGCTGGCCGGCTCGTCCAGGCTGGCCGGCTTCCTGCTGGCCCTGGAACGCCTTGTCTCCGAGCTGCGCTCCGCCGGCGTCTCCGCCGGGGACTTCGCCCGGGCCCTGACCGCCGCAGCCGGCGACATGGCCGCGGGAGAGGAGCGCGGGCTCTTCGCGGCCAAGGCCGCCGACCTGGCTGCGCTCTACGCCGCCTACGAGGAGCGCCTGGCGGCCTCCGGCCTCGACGACGCCGAGGGCGCCATGCGCCGTGCGGCCGGGCTGCTGGCCTCCGGCCGGGCTGGCCTGCCCGGCGGCGCCCGGGTCGTGCTTCTCGACGGCTTCGCCCGTTTCACCGCCGCGCAGGAGCTGCTGGTCTCCGCGGCGCTGGCCCGCGCCGCGGAGAGCATGGCCGCCCTGTGCTACGACGGGAACGCCTCCGGCCGGCTGGCCCACGTGCGGGAAGCCTGGGCGGCGGTCCGCGCCGCCCGGCGCGACTGGCGCGAGGAGCGGCTGGAAGTTGCGCACCGCTTCGGCGCGCCGGACCTGGCCGGGCTCGAGGCCCGGCTCTTCTCCGGCAACGGGCCCGGAGGGGCCCGGGCGGAGTCGGTCGAGGCCGTGGCCGCCGCCGGGGCGCAGGCCGAGTGCGAGGAGGCGGCCCGGCGCGCTGCCCGGCTGGTCCGCGACGAGGGCTTCCGGCCAGGGGAGATCGCCGTGCTGGCGCGGAGCCTGGCGGCCTACGCCCCGCACCTGGAGCGGGCCTTCCGGCTGGCCGGGCTGCCGCTGGACCTGGCCGAGGGGCGCCCGCTCCGGGACCTGGCCGCCGCGGCCGAACTGGGCCTGGCCATGCGCGCCGCGCGGAGCGCCTCGGCCGGCGAGTTCGCCCGCTGGCTGGGCGCGGCGGCCGAGGCGGACGGCGCCGGGGCCCTGATCGAGGCGCTGCGCGGTCCGCTGGCCACCGCCGCCGAGCGGGCGGGAGCGGCGGAGATCGCCGCCCTGGCCGCCGCGGACGGCATCGCCGACGCCGGCGCCCTGGAGGACGGCTCCGGGCGGCTCTCGCCATCCGGCCGCGCGGTCCTGGCCGCCGGGCTCCGGCGTTGCCGCGCGCTGTCCGGGCTGCTGCCGGAGGAGGGTGCGGCCGCGCCGGGCCGGTGGGCCGAGGCGGCCGGGCGCTGCCTGGAGGCGCTGGAGCCCGGCCGGCGGATCCTGGCCCTGGGCTGGCCGGAGGCGGTCGTGCGCCGGGAGCTGGCCGGGCTGGAGGCCCTGCGCGCCGCGCTGGCCGCCGTCGGGCCGGCGGCCGAGCGGGCCGGGCTGGGCCAGGTCGGGCTGGGGGATTTCCTGGAACTGCTCGAGGCGGCCCTGGCCGGCCGGAGCCTGCCGGCCGCGCCGCCGCGCTCCGGGGCGGTGCTGGCCGCCAACGTCTTCGAGTCGCGGGCCGAGGAGCGCCGGGCGGTCTTCGTGCTCGGCGTGGCCGACGGCAGCTTCCCGCGCGACGCGGCCGAGAGCCCGCTCCTGGGCGACCGAGAGCGCCGGCTGCTCGCGCCCCGCGGGGTGGATCTGCCGCTGGCCGCCGCGGCCGCCGAGCGCGAGCGCTACCTCTTCTACATCGCCTGCACCCGGGCCCGCGAGAGGCTGTGCCTGTGCTCCCCCCAGCCGGGCGGCGCCGGGCGCGGGGCGGGGCGGGGCGCCTTCCTCGACGAGGCCGCGGCCGCCTTCGCGCCGGGCTCGCTGCGCCTGGCCGAGGCGGGGCGGGGCTTTCCTCCGGTCGGGGAGCTGGCCTGGCGGGGCGAGGCGCTGGGCCTCCTCGCCGCGGCCTTCAACTCGCCGCGGCCCGACGGCGAGGCGGCCGGGGCGCACTGGCGGCAGGCGCTGGCGCTCCACGGGCGGCTGCGCGCGGCCGGGGGGCTGCCGGCCGGGGCGCTGGCCAGGCTGGCCCCCCGCCGGAGCCCGCCGGGGGAGCTAGTCGACGGCCGCGCCCGCCGGGCGCTGGCCCAGGCCTTCGCGGTGCAGACCGCCTCGGCGCTGGCCGCCTTCGGCAACTGTCCCTTCGCCAACTTCCTGCAGCGCGGCCTGGGACTGGCCGCCCGGCGGCGGCTGGAGTTCGACGCCCGGCTGGCCGGCGACGTGCTCCACGCCGCGCTGCGGCGGGCCTACGCCGCAGCCCGCGACGGCGGCGAGCTGCCCGCCCCCTCGGCGGCCGGCGCGCTGCTCCGCGAGGCGCTGCGGGCCGACTTCCCGGGGCTGTCCGGACGGCCGCAGACCGAGGCCTTCCTGGCGGCGCAGGAGCCGCTTCTGCGGCGGCTGCTCGCCGAGGACGGGGAGCGCCTGCGTTCCTGCGGCACGCGGCCGGCCCGCCTGGAACTGACCTTCGGCGGGGGCCGTTCCGGAGGCGATGAGGACGCGGCCGGCAGCGGCCGGGGCCTGCCCCTGGGCGAGGGGCTCCGGCTGCGCGGCCGGATCGACCGCGTGGACCTGCTGGGCGGCGACGGCAACGGCGCGGCGCTGGTCATCGACTACAAGCGCAGCCTGCCCTCCGGATGGAAGCGCGATCCCCAGGTGCTGCTCTATGCCCTGGCGCTGCGCGAGGTGTTCGGCATGGAGCCGGCCGGCGCCGGGCTGCTGGGGCTGCGCGGCGCCGGCGGCGGCCGGCGCACCGCCGGGCTGGTCCGGCCGGAGTTCCGCGCCAGGCTGGCCGCCTACGGCTTCAGCGCGGAGCTCACCGACGCGATTCTCGAGGAGGCCCGGGCGGCCGCCGCGGAGCTGGCCCGCCGCGCCGCCGGCGGCGACGTCCGCGTCTGGCCCGTCAGCTGCGCCGGCTGCCCGGACAAGGAGGCCTACAACCCCATCTGCCGCTTCGACGGTGCCGAGTGGCGCGCCGAGCACGGCTGGGCCCCCGAGGACGAGGGCGAAGGCGAGGGAGAAGGCGAAGGGGCGGGGGAGGGCGGCTAGAACCCTATCCGGCCCCGGGGATCCTCGTCGGGCGCCTCGAGCTCCATGGCCATGGCCGCCTCGAAGTCGGCCCGGGTCACCGGGCCGGCCGAGCGCTCGGCCAGGGCCAGCCGCGCGGCGTTGAGCAGCACGTTCTTGATCTGGCCGCCGGTCAGCTCCGCCTGGCTGAGCCAGCCGGCGTCCACGTCGCCGGAGAGCGGCAGCCGGGCCCCCAGCATCTTCTCCCAGATGCGCCGGCGCATGGTCCGGTCGGGCGCGCTGAACTCCACCTTGAGGGTGATGCGCCGCTCCAGCGCGGGATCCAGCGCCACCCGCCGGTTGGTGGTCAGGACGCAGACGCCGTCGAAGCGCTCGATCTCCTGGAGGAGCACGTTGACGGTGCGGACCTCCCAGGCATGGAAGGCGTTCTCCCGGTCGAAGAACATGGAGTCGGCCTCGTCCCAGAAGAGCACCGCCCCGCTCTGGCGGGCCTCGCGGAAGATGGCCACGATGTGCTTGTCGGTCTCGCCGATCCAGCAGCTCTGCAGCCGCGCGTAGTCGGCGACCAGGATCGGCCGGCCGAGCTCATGGGCCAGCGCCTCGGCGCAGGCGGTCTTGCCCACTCCGGGCGGTCCGGCGAAGAGCAGCGTGACGTTGCGCCCGTACGGCAGAACGGCCTCGATGCCCCAGTCCTTGAAGACCTGCGCCCCGCCCCGCGCCTGGGCTAGGGCCATGCCGAGCGTCCGTTCGACCCGCTCGTCGAGCACCAGGGCGTCCATCCTGACCGCCGGCTCGCGGACCACGAAGTCCGAGCTGCCCCGGCGGATGCGGGCGTCCTCCAGCCCCAGCGCGCGGCGGGCGACGGCTCCCAGCCGGTAGGCGGTCTTCTCGATCGCCACCACATTGCCGGCACCAGGGAGCTTCTGCCCGGCGCCCTCCTCGACGAGACCGGCCTCCGCGAGGCGTCCGTCGGCGGCCAGGGCCGCCAGGCTCGCGGCCATCTCGGCGCTCGTTTGGCCGGCCGCGAGCGCCAGGCCCGCGCCGGTGAAGAGCCGGTCATCCTCGGGCAGATGGCCGAGCTCCCGCCCGACCAGGGCCAGGAGCACCAGGCGCTCGAGCCGGCCGAGGGCGGGGCCGTCGGCGGCGAAGAGCGCGCTCAGCCTCCACTCGGGGTGAGCGGCCAGCGTCGCCTCCAGGCGGGCCACTTGGCGGTCCGCGCGTCTGGCCGAGCGCAGCGAATCCTCCGGATCGCCCAGGCCGCGGCGCTCATCGTCGAAGGCCTCGCCCTTGGCGCGCAGCGCGAAGGTCAGCGGCAGGAGGTACTGATGCAGCTCGGCCTCGCCCCGCACCGGCCAGGGGAGGGCCGCGCGCCCGGAGGCGAGCGGTTCTTCGACGAGCGCCGGGGCGGGCACGATCCGCCGATCGGGAAGCTCGGCGTCGGGATTGAGGCAGTGGATCAGCCCGCCGACCTGGAGCCTGCCGCCATCCAGACAACGGCGCATGGCCGCGAGCTTCTCGCCCGCGGGGACTCCCAGGAGGTCGGCGAGCTCGGCGAGCTTGCCCACCTCGCCCTTGACGAGCGAGAGCCGGCCCAGCACCAGCGCGGCCAGCGCTTCGCGCTCTAGCTCGTCGAGACCCGCGCGGCGGCAGGCCGCGGCGAAGCCGACCGTGTCGGGAGTCGCGTCGAGCGAACGCTGCCACCAGCGCCGCCAGGCTTCGTCGGCCGTCCGGGCGGACCGGATCTGCCCCGCGGGAGCATCCTCGTCACCCTCGGCACCAACGCGCGCAGCGCGGGCCTCGAGCATCCGGCGCGCGCCCTCGAGCAGCGCGTCGTGCGACGCGAAAGCGGCCGCCCTACCGGGCAGCGCGAGCTTCCTGTTCTTCTTGTTGTCCTTCTTCTTGCTCATGGCTCCAGACCCGTCAGATAACGGGCCTCCTCCGTCCGAAGCAGAGCTCCGGCCTGGGTCCTCTCGGCCCGCGACACTGCCGCGGCGCACGAATGACGCCGGGCCCGCGACGCGGGACCTCAACACTACACTCAGCTGTTTGGGGAAGACGGGCTCAGCCCCACCGCGGCCGGCCCGTCCCGAAGAAGGTCTTCTAGACGGGCGAGCGGCCGCAGGAGAGGGCGAGAGACCCGTTGCCCCGCTCGGCGATCATGCATTCTGCAGCGAGCACGGTAACGCTCCCTTCTGTTCCTGCGCCAGCCAATCTGGCTCGACAGGGTATAACGCATGTGGTCGGAGATCGGCTTGGGAAAAATGCCAGAAACGAGCGCTGATCGAATAGCGTCTGCGCGGGGCTCCTTTACGGCCTGTAACCGCCTTTGTGAGAGCCTGACCGGACGAAGTATCGAACTCCTGGTTGAAGGTCCCTGATCATCTTCTGCCTCGCTAAGTCAGCTAGGGCTTTGATAATGTCGGTAGCTTCTCAAAGGGCGTGATCGGGTTCAGCGACTGCCAGCAACGCTCACTGATCCACATGTCAACTTCCAGCTTATGGAAGCATTCGTGGCATACAGTCACGACGCGCCAATCGGCAGCACCCTGGCAGTCTATGGCCATTAGCGGTTCTATTGGATCAGTGATGATGCCGTCGTCAGGGTACGGATACACCTCCTTGATTGAGGGGTCCTTCTCCACGCCGCAAGCTAGGCATCGCTGTTTCATGTCATGTCACCTTCACCTCTTCCTCACAGCCTCGGATCCACCGGCTCGCTCTCGAGCGCCAGCACCCCGAAGACGCACTCGTGGACGCGCCGGAGCGGCTCGTGGCGGACGAAGCGCTCCAGGGCCTCGATGCCCAGGGCGAACTCGCGGAGGGCCAGCGACCGCTTGCCGGAGAGCCCCCGGGAGCGCAGCCGCTCCAGGTTCTCCGTCGCGTCGTACTCCGGGCCGTAGATGATGCGCAGGTACTCCTTCCCGCGGCACTTCACGGCGGGCTGCACGAGCCCCTTCGTCCCGCGGGCGACGAAGTCAAAGGGCTTGACCACCATACCCTCGCCGCCGCGGCCGGTGAGTTCCTCCCACCAGCGGATGCCCTCGGCCTGACTGGCTTCATCAGTCACGTCCACGACCTTGTAGGGCGTGGCTAGAAGGAGTTCCTCGTCAGTATGGCAAAGCCTGGCCAGCGTCTCCATGTGCCAGACGTGGTCCCGGTCGATGTGGACGCCGCTGTCGCTGGCCATGATGTGGAAGGGGGCCAGCTTTAGGTCGGTCACCGACTTCACCGGCCAGCAGTATTCCTGGTAGGCCCGGACATACTGCGCGGCCATCTCCGCGCGCTTGCGGAAGCTCTCCAGAAGCCCGGCACCGCCTTCGCTGCGGGCCGCAGCCTGCTCCAGGGCGGCCACCACCTCCGGCAGTGCCGCCCGGGCCGCGGCGCCCACGGCGGCGTACTGCTGCTCGAGGAGCGCCTGGGCCTTGGCCGACCAGGGCATCAACTCGCAGTCGAGGCAGAACCAGTCGGTCTTGAACTCCTCCCACAGCCCGGAGGCGGTAAGCGCCTTCTGAATGCGGCCGAGGAACTCGCCCTGGACCGCATGGCCTTTCTCCGGGAAGAAGTGCCGGCCGGTGCGGGTGTAGCAGGCGCCGATGCCCTCTCCGGCCACGCCGAAGCGCTTGCGCGCGGCATCCTCGTTGCGGCAGACCACCACCACCGCGCGCGAGCCCATGTGCTTCTGCTCGCACACGGTGCGCGGGATGCCCTGGTTCCGGAAATGTGCGAAGGCTTCGGCCGGGTGCTCTAGGAGCCCTGGGAGGCCCGTGGTCTCGCACGGCGACATGGTCGGCGGCAGGTAGATCAGCCACTTGGGGTTGGCGGCGAAGCGGCTCATCACTTCGAGCGCCGCGGCGGCGTTCTCCTCGCGGATGGTCACGGTATGGTGCAGCCTGGTGGGGATGATGCGCTTGCCGATCACGTCTTCGATGTCCAGCACATCGTCGAGCGCCTGCTGGGCGGAGAGCGCCGGGGCCTGGCCACCCTCGGGGATGAACGGCTTGGCCGGCTCGCAGTAGGTGTGCGCCGCCGGGACGGAGACCAGCTCCCGCTCCGGGTAGCGCAGCGCGGTCAGCTTGCCGCCGAAGACGCAACCGGTGTCGATGTTGATGGTTCGGTTGACCCACTCGGCCTCCGGCGTCGGGGTGTGGCCGTAGATCACCATGGCCTTGCCGCGGTACTCGGCGGCCCAGTCGCAGCGGACCGGCAGGCCGAACTCGTCGGTCTCGCCGGTGGTCTCGCCGTAGAGCGCGAATTCCCGGACCTTGGCCGAGCCGCGGCCCTGGAGTTCCTCGCGCATCCCGGCGTGGGCCACGACCAGCTTGCCGTCGTCGAGGACGTAGTGGCTGATCAGGCCGTCGATGAACGTGCGCATCCCTTCCTGGAGCGTGGCACGCTCGACCTCGGGCACGGCTTCGACCTCAGCCAGCGTGCGTTCCAGGCCATGGGTGATCTGCACGTTCTTGCCGCCGAGCTTGCGGAGCAGCTTCACGTCATGGTTACCGGGGACGCAGAGCGCGCTGCCGGCCGCGACCATGTCGCGCACCAGGCGGTAGGTGTCCAGCACCCGCGGTCCACGGTCGAAGATGTCGCCCAGGAAGACAGCCTTTCGGCCGGCAGGATGCCGCCAGACGGTCGCCCCGCCATCGACCGGCTGCTTCTCGTAACCCAGCTGGGCGAGCAGCTTCTCAAGCTCCTCGTAGCAGCCGTGGACGTCGCCGATGACGTCGAAGGGGCCGTGGTCTTCCTTGCGGTTGTTCCAGAGCGGCTTGCGTTCGATGACCGCCGCGTCCATGTCCTCGATGGAATCCAGCACGAAGACGTGCCGGAAGCCCTCGCGCCGGAGGGTCTTGAGCGACCGGTGCATCTGCCGGGCCTGCTGGCGGATGACGTGCGGGCCGAAGCTGCGGTCCGTGCGGCCGGCGTTACGCTCGTAGCAGACCTTCTCAGGGATGTTGAGGACGACCGCAACCGGGATGGCGTGGTAGTCGCGGGCCAGTTGCACGAGAGGCTTCCTCGACTCCGACTGGACGTTGGTGGCGTCGATCACCACCAGTCGCCCGGAGGCCAGGCGCTTGCCGGCCACGAAGTGCAGGACTGCGAAGGCGTCATTCGTTGCCGTCTGGTCGTTCTCGTTATCGGAGACCAGTCCCCGGCAGAAGTCGGACGAAAGCACTTCGGTCGGCTTGAAGTGCTTCCGGGCGAAGGTACTCTTGCCTGAGCCCGACGGGCCGATCAGGACGACGAGGAAGAGTTCGGGGATGCCGATAGTCATGGGCTACGTCCTCAGCCTGATCAACAGATCGTTGAGCCCCGACCGCGCCGAGGCTCGCTCCGGCAGCTGGCTCGCCTCGCTGGCGATCTCCAACTCCTTGGTCAACCGCTCGTACTCCGACCGTTGGAAGGCCAGATCGGCATCTGGCAAGAAGGACTTCTCTGCGCCCTCGACTTTCCTGGCGATGAGATCTGGAACCTGGGAGAGGCGGAAGTCCTCGTTGAGCCTGACCAGGTTGGCCTCCACCCGGCCGGTGCGCATCAGGTGGATGCCGGTGAGCAGCACCCGGTAGACGTAGAGCAGAGGCTTAACCCGCCGGGGGCTTTCCTTCTCGAAGAGCTTCCACTGGGTGGCGGCGAAGCCCAGGTAGTGGTGCGAGTGGTGCCGAGTGATGCAGCCGGCGGCCAGAGCCTTGAGCTCCTCGTGCTCCGGCGTGGTGTGGACCACGAGCGGCGAGAGCAGCTGCTCGAGAACGTAGCCGTTCTTCTTGAGCATCAGGCCGAAGAACTTCTTGGCGTCGTGGGTGACGAGGTCCAGTTCGAGCCCATCGCGCTTGGCCGAGACCTCGATGGTCTCGTGGTTGACGTCCAGCCCCAGCACTTCTCTGGCCGGCAGGATATGCACGCCCCGGAGATCGTAGTCCGAGTCTGGTGACGGGAAGCCGTAGAGGTGGGCGCCGCTCACCGTGGCGAAGATCAGCGGGTAGGGATGGCGCCTAACCTCAGCGCGCAGCATATCGTTCACTTGCCGCCCTCCTCCGCCATGTAACGCCGTGCTCTGATCAGGAAGGCGTTGACCCGCTCGTAGTCGGGCTGCTCGGGCAGCTTGGTGTCGGCGAACGCCGTGTCGAACTCCTTGTGGAGCGCCAGGCGCCACTTGTCGACCTCGGCCCACTTCAGCTTGCCGCTCCGGACGGCGAGCAGCTGCGCGCGGTGCTCGTCCACCCGCACGGGCACGAAGCCCTCGCGGAGCACGGTGACCCCGGACAGCAGCAGGCGGATCAGGTGCATGGCGTGCTTCCACTTGATGGCGCCCTTGTTGCGGAGGTCCTGCCCGAGCTTCTTGAACTGGCTGACCACGTAGCCGTTGTAGGTCTGGTAGACGAGCTTGGAGAGGAAGGCCGAGCGCATGTCGAGCAACTCGCGGGCGAGAGGCTTCGCCTCCTCGACCATCGGCGTGTAGAGGCACTCCAGGACGTTGGGGTTGGCCTTCAGGGCCAGCGTCAGGAACTTCTGCAGCTCCCAGTAGCACTCCTCGGTCTCGGGGCTCTCGATCTGCTCGGGTAGGCCGAAGAGCGACCACTGGAGATCGGCCGGCGGCAGGAAGATGCCGCGGCGGTCGGTGTCGGAGTCCTTGCCGGCCAGGCCGAAGGCCCGTGAGCCCACCACGCACCGGTAGATGACGCAGTCGCGGAGGTTGTACTCGTCGAGCGCCGCGGCGCGGCTCTCGAAGCCGGCGCGCTGGTACTGCTTGCGGATCGCAAACTCCTTGCGCTTCATGGCCAGTTCGAAGCCGTCCAGAAAGCGCACCATGTAGGCGTGCCGGTTGTCGACCGGCGACTTGATGATGACCCCCACCGCGCCCTTGGGATGCAGGATTGCGCCGTTGGTGCCGCGGACCTCCTTCAGCGACACCACCTGGGTGCCGACAGAGAGAACCATGTGCGGGCTGAAAGATCGTGAGTTGGCCATGATCTGTCCTTCAGCTCCTGCTGAACACTGCCATCTGCGTCGGCGCCCCCAGCGTCGGATCCTCCGTCCCCACCGGCAGGAAGCGCACTGAGTAGCCGAAGCGCCCGGCCACGCCCTCCGCCCAGGCGCGGAACTCCGCGCGGGTCCACTCGAAGCGGTGGTCCTTGTGGCGGAGCTTGCCGGCGGGCATGTTTTCGAACTTCGCGTTGTACTCGATGTTCGGCGTGGTCAGCACCACCGTCGCCGGCTTGGCGAACTCAAAGAGCATCCGCTCGAAGGCCGCCAGGCGTGGTGGGTCGAGGTGCTCTATGACCTCCACCACCGCTGCTGCGTCGAAACCGGCCAGGCGCTTGTCCCGGTAGGTGAGCGCCCCGTGGAGGAGCTTCAGTCGCTCGCGGACGGCCGGTGCCAGTCGGTCGAGCTTGAGCCGCCGCTGGGCGATCTCCAAGGCGCGGACGGAGGCGTCAAGCCCCACGACCTCCGTGATGCTCTTGTCCTTGACCAGGCTCTGGAGCAGCTTGCCCTCGCCGCAACCCAGGTCCAGCACACGCCTGGCGCCCGACGCCCGCAGCGCGGCCAGGACAGCGCCCAGGCGCTGCTCGTTGAGGTTGAGGGTCTTCTCGACCTCTTCCTCCTCGCGGGCGCGGGAGCGGACTTCGGCCTCGGGGTCGGGGGCGTCCTCGTCGGCCAACCGTGCCAGGGCCTCGCGGGTGAGGTTGTGCCGGTGCATCAGGTAGCGCCGGGCGATCTGCTCCTTGGCCGGGTGATCAGCGAGCCAACCCTCCCCGTGGCGCAGGAGCTTTTCCACCTCCGCCTCCCCGACCCAGTAGTGCTTGTCATCATCGAGCACCGGGATGAGGACGTAGAGGTGCGAGAGCAGGTCGGACAGGCGCACGGTGCCGGCGAGTTCCACGGTGTAGTAGCTGCTCTCGCCCCACTCCGGGAACTTCTCGTCCAGGGTGTGCCGGTGGGCGGCCACCGTGTAGCCCAACGGCTCGAAGAGCGCGCGCAGGAACGCCTCGCCCCCGCGACAGGGCACCGCGGCGAGCTTCACCTGTAGCGGCAGCGCCGCGTCAGCCACCTCCTGTTTGCCCTTGCAGATGCCCGAAATGGCAGTCCCGAAGACGCGGGAGATAGCCACGCTCAGGAACGAGGAGGCCACGTAGGGCCGGTCGTTGACGTACTGTTCGAGCGACCAGTTCTGGCCGGACGGCCCGCCCTGTATGCGGACAAGCCCCACCGGGTCGATGTCCAGGATCAATGCCGCCGTGCAGCGCTCCTCAGTTGCCTCCGGATAGCAGACGTGAGCCTTCCCGAAGGGCAGCTCGAACGACTGGCACTTCCCCGGGTGCTTATGCAGCAGCCAGCCCAGGTTAGTCGCGGGGCGGCGGGTAGTGGTGATGATCAGGAGCATGAGGCATCCATTCTCTCACTCGACATTGAGGAGCTTCTCTCCCCCTGCGAGCAGCATTATCTCACGCATCTCGCGCACATACCAACCCCGGAAGTCCGAAAGCCTTTCCGGACAGTAGTGCTCGATGGTTGCGCGGATAAGGTCCACCCCCACGGGCAAGGCGTAGGCGAGCACTGTCTGGGCATCCCTAGGATGCCTTATCTGATGAAGCGCGGCAACGCCTGGTTCTCCTCCCGGCGAGATCTTGCCTTGGATGATGCTCGTGGCGTGCACAACCCCTGACCAGTCACGGTAAAGAATCTCATACACGCCTTCGGCGCCTACGACCTTGGCGAGTCCTTCAACGGTATGCGGGCCACCGTATAGAGCGTACCATGGCAAAGGTCGCCCGCTTGCCTTCTGTCGGGTGCGCTTGTATTCGGCCTCCGCTTTTGCATAGTCAGGTTCCTTCAGTAGTTCTTCCAGATTGCCAATCAACTGCTCTGCCTCGGGGATGTCAGGGAGTTCTACCGACTTCAGCCAGTGATCTCGTTTCAGAGCCTGCCGTAGTTGCTTGCCTGATTCCCTCTTGGAGTCCAGTTTCCTGTAGTACCGAAGCCGGCCGTTGACGTGCCAGACCATGAAGGCCATCCCACGCTTGGCGGTGTCAGCCTGCAGAATGTAGCGCACTCCAAAGAAGACTTCCAGTAGTGAGCGCAACTGAAGTTTGCAGGCGTCGGCTGCCCCCTCCTTCAGCAGGATGGAGATCGCATCCAGCATGTCCAAAGCATGGCGTAACGACAGGATGACGGGGAGATCTCGGCTGGACGGGGCCTTGCCCCAGCACCAATAGAGAACATGCGTCCCAAAGTTGACCGTTTCTCGTATTCCATCTGCCCAGGCGCTGAAGAGGGCGCCAGCAGGTGTTCCCTTCAAGTCCAGCGGGGCTAGCTTCCCAAATGGTTGAGTCGGCACGGCGTTCAATCCTCCGCCCTCTCCGTCCCCGGTGCCATCCTGACCAGCTTCGGCTCGAACTTGGCCAGCGGCTCGACCAGGTCCGCCTGCGCGGCCATGACCTCCTCGATCTTCTTGTAGGCCATGGGCGCCTCGTCGATGCCGGCCGAGAGCAGCTTCACGCCGCGCTCGGCGAGGTACCCGTCGAGGTCCTGCTGCCGGAAGCGGCGCTTGGCCTCGGTTCGGCTCATCTTGCGACCCGCGCCGTGCGAGGCGGAGTTCAGCGACTCCGGCTCGCCCTTGCCCCGGACCACGAAGGCCGGCGTGGCCATCGAGCCAGGGATGATGCCGATGACGCCCCTGCCCGCCGGGGTGGCGCCCTTGCGGTGGACCACCACCTGCTCGCCGTAGTGCTCCTCCTTCCAGGCGAAGTTGTGGTGGTTCTCGATGTCCAGGAGCACGTTGACGCCCAGCGCCCTGGCCATGGACTGGTGGATCAGCGCGTGGCTGGCCGCGGCGTAGCGGCCCATCAGCTCCATGGCCTGCCAGTACTCCTGGCCCTCCTGGCTGGCGAGCGACAGCCAGGCCAGGTGCAGGAGCTCCTTGGGCAGGTCGCGGTGCAGGCGCATGGCCAGGTCGCTGTAGTACCGGGCGACCTCGCCGCCGGTGCCGCGGCTGCCGCTGTGGCTCAGGATGGCGAGATACGTGCCGGGCGCCAGGCCCAGCGCGTCCGTATCCACGGTGAGCACGCCGTACTCCACGAAGTGGTTGCCGCTGCCCGAGGTGCCGAGCTGCGCCCAGGCGCGATCCTTGTGGCGGATGGTGACCGGGCTCACCGACCAGTCCTCGTCCATCACCGGATGCTCGCGCCGCCTGGCGAAGGACGCGCCCACGCCGAAGTCGGTCTCGCGCACGAGGGCCGCCTCAAGCCGCTTCTCCTCCTTCTTGAGCGCCTCGACGGGCAGGTCGAGGACGGTCAGCTTCATCCGGCAGGCGATGTCCATGCCCACCGCGTAGGGGATGACCGCGTCGCGCACGGCGAGCACCCCGCCGATGGGCAGGCCGTAGCCCTGGTGGGCGTCGGGCATGAGCGCCCCGCGGACCGAGATCGGCAGCCGGCAGGCGCTCTCCATCTGGCCGAGCGCGGTGGGCTCGATCTCGTCGCCCCAGCGCCGGTACGGGACGGGCTGCTCCCGCGCGGCCGGAGTCTGGGCGTCGAGCAGATACGTCGCGAGCTCGCCGTAGACCTCGTCCTCGGCGAACCGGTCCGGGTCCTCGACCAGGGCGATCAGGTCGGACTCGATCTCCATCTTCTCCTTGCCGGCGCGCGACGCGGCGCGGACGGCACCGATGGCCCGCTTCATGGCCTCGCCCTGGGGGATGCCCAGTTCCAGCAGTTCCTTGGGCTTCACTTTGGACCTCTCTTCCTTGCCTCCGCCTCGACGGTCATTAGACGGGCAGTAATCTCGGCAACCCGCCTGTCTCCCTTGGCCTCTTCAGGTACGCGCTTGAGCAGCGTCCTGACGTGCTCGGTCTGCCGCTGATGGAAGACGGCTGCCTCGATCAGCATCAGGCAGCTTCCTGCCATCTCCAGCGTCTCCTCGAAACTCCGGGAGGCCACGTGAGACAGCTGCTCGTACCGCTTGCGCGCCCTGCCGATGTCCTGCATACGCTTCCGACACGGCGGGCAACGCACTGCGTCGGCCTCCAGCGGGAAGCCGAGATCCTCGTACCAGTGCTTCTGCTCCTGGGCGAAGAAGATGAACCTTCGCCGGCAGTCGCGGCAGACCTTGTCGATGTCGTAGTAGTGGGTTATGGCCACGGTGGCCGGCGTCTGCCTCGAGACGTCGGCCGCCACGGCTGTCCCAGGCACCATCCGGGTGCCGTCGTTCGGGAAGACCGGGTGCCAGCCGGTCGTGCGCTCGATCCTGCGCAACTGAGCCTCGGTCAGGTACCGCGTGTTCCAGTGCAGGTGAACAGCCGGGTCATCCGGGTTCGGGTCAACCCCAGTGACGTGCGGGGCCTTGCCGTATCGCGGATGCTCAACATGTTCAGCGTAGCGTTCAGGGCACCGGTGGCGCTTCATTGTGAGCTCACTTCCCTGCCACCTCGACCCGCCAGGCCGAGGAGGATTCCTTCTCGATCTTCACCGCGACGTCCAGGAACCGGCCGATGATCTCGGCGTTCGTGGAAGTGTGCCGCGAGGGCGCCACCGTCCGGAATCTCCCGCCGCCGGCCAGCGCCATGGGCACCAGGAGCTGATCGGCCAGGTGTTCTCCGACCGCGGCGCTATCCGCGATGTAGCTCCGGGCTTCTTTGACGGCCTCGTCGGCCACGGTCTCGGCCGGCCGGCCCTTCTCGCCGAAGCCGGTGAAGACCTCGGTCAGGTGCTCGCTCTCGACCTCTATGACCACGATGTTCCCGGGCCCGGCCGAACCCTCAACCGGCTCGGCCTTGAGGCACGCATCCGGCCAGTTCAGCTTCCGGCCGATGACGGCGAGTTCCCGCATGGCGATGTGCAGCGGCAGATTGGCAACCAGCGCCCGGGCCAGCCGCCGCTTGATCTCGCCGCGCTCGGGGATGTCGATCCGCGAAAGCTGCGCGGCCGGCTGGATCTCCACCTTGAAGCAGCCGCCGCCGGCCGGGTAGAAGCCGGGCCGGACGAGCGTCACATCGACCTTCGGCCCCATCCGACAAACCAGAGGAAGGAAGGCCTTCTGGAGGAAGTCGAACGGAGGCGCGAAGGGGTTATGCGTGCCGCCCTCGAGCTTGAGCAAGCTGGGTTCCTTGGCAGTCAAGAGCGCCGGCAGCACGGTCTGGAGCACGAGCGTCGCGCTCCCGGCCGTGCCGATGGCCCAGCGGTAGCTCCCGCCCCGGACCTCGCCCGGAGCGAAGGAGAGCTCCTGGGAGCCCAGCGCCGCGCCCCGGACCTCGGCCCGGCCGACCTCGGCCGCGGCGTTGACCGCGGTGAGGTGCTGCCGGAGCAGCCCGGGCTTCTTGCGCCCGGCCCGGATCTTTTCGATCCGGAAGGGCTTGCCGGTGACGAGGGAAAGCCCGAGAGCAGTCCTGAGGATCTGCCCGCCGCCTTCGCCGAATGAGCCGTCTATCGTAATCATGGCCGGATTCTAGTCCTTCTTTTCTCCCTCAGCAATCATCTTCTGTTCTGCCGTCCCCCGCGGGGGCCGGGCCTAGCAGCCCGTTGAAGAATTGCCAGGACCGCGTTGCTGCGCAACCTGGAGGGACGCGCGGCCTCGCGGCCTTGGGCTTCGTCTCTCCTCGTCGGCGTGTCTTCGCAGACACGCTCTCCTCGTCGTTCCTTGCCCAAGGCCGCAATCCCACGCGTCGCGGCCCTGGCACTTCTTCAACGGGCTGCCGCTCCCGGCCCGGCCCCCAGCAGAGTTAGAGCAGGTTCACCACCTTCTCAGTCAGACCCTTGTCGCCCAGGACCACGCTGAGCTTGGCCTTGCCGGCGATCTTCTCCAGCACCTCCAGCTCCCGCAGGCGCATCAGGGTCGGGTTGTCCTCCAGGATCTTGGCGGTGTTCGACTGCGAGCGCATCGCGGCGGTCTCCTCACGCCGGGTGATGAGCGCAGCCTCGGCCGCCTTCTTGGCCTCGGTCACCTTGTTCATGAGCTCCTTCATCTCGCCCGGCAGGATCACGTCACGGATGCCGAGCGCGACCACGCTCATGCCGAAGGCCGAGACACGCTTGCGCACCATGTCCTCCCACTCGCGGGCGACGGCGTCCTTGTCCGAGAGCAGTGCGTCCAGCTCCCGGGTGCCGATCACCGCGCGGAGCGCGAGCTGCGCCTCGCGGTAGAGCGCCTGCTTGGCGTCCTCGACCTCGGCAACGGTCTTCACCGGGTCGTTGACGCGGTAGGTGACCACCGCATTGAGCCGCAGGGTGACCTTGTCGGCGGTCATGATCTCCTGACCGGCGACGTCAGCCACCGCCTCGCGCATGTCGACCTGGTAGAGCTTCACCTTGCCGACATTCTTCCAGAAGGCGTAGGTGCCCGGGCCCAGACGGCTCACGAACTCGCCGTCCTTGAAGTACAGGCCCGCGTGACCGTCCTCGACAGTGAAGACGTTGAGGACGGCGTCAGCGCCCTTGGTCTTGAGGATGGTCTGGAGCTGCTCGTGGTCAAACCGGACCTGCCGCGCGTCGACCATCTCAACCTTGACGTTGCGGAAGCCGGTCCAGAGCGCCCAGAGGCCTGCATCCAGGACGGCCTCGAACCGGCCGTCGATCCAGACCAGGGCCCGCTCGTGGTCCTTCAGGTCCACGACGGTCGCCTGATCCCTCAGCGCGCCCGACTTCACGATCACGTCGAGCTCGCGGTGGACCAGCCACGGGGCACGCACCGAGACCACCTCAACCCGGACCTTGCCGAGCGGGTCGAAGACCCAGCGCTTGCCGTGCTCCAGGATGCCCTGGAACTCGCGGTCCTTGAAGTACAGGCCCTTCTCGAGCTTGCCGATCTTGATGCGCTTCATGAACAACATCTTTCTTCCCTCCGGCGACGTGCCTTCGTCGCCTTTTCTTTCCCTTACTTTGCCCTGAGGAGAATCTGGCTGGTCGCCCTGGATTCGAACCAGGAATCTCCCGCTTCGCAAACGGACGCTCTCTCCCTTGAGCTAGCGACCAGCTGGTGGTTGACTGCCCTGGTTTCGAGCCAGGATCCTCCCGCTTAAGAGGCGGGCGCTTTGCCGCTTAAGCTAGCAGCCAGCCCAGTTCCCCCTTTCCTCTTGCCTGATCGCCCCGGCAACTCCCCGGGATCTTCCGCTGGAACCGGTCACCTTCCCGTTAGGCCAGCGACCAGCCTGATTCTCTCATCACTTCCACCTGACCTCGTTCTTTGAAGCCTTCAGGGAGCGACCGTCCGTCCGCCGCAGCTACTTCGCGGGGCTGCGCTTGAGCCTCGCCCTACTCCCTCGCTCGGGCGCGGGGAATCCGCGGAGCCTTGCGGGTCTCCGGTTGCTTCCCGGGGCCGTTGCGAGGTTTCGGGCGGAGCGGTATCCGCGCACCGCAGGGCGAGCTCGCATGCTGCCGGGCGAGGTTCCTTCGGAGTCCTCGTTCCGGCCGGCAGGCCGAGCGGCCGCCCCCCTCCAGCCGTCTTGAAGCCTTTACAGGCCACTTGGCGCAGGATTCGAACCTGCTACATCCAGATCCTCAATCTGGTGCTCTACCATTGAGCTAGCCGTGCGGATGACGGGACTCGAACCCGTTGCCTCCGGACTACAGGCCCGGCGCTCTAACCCATGAGCTACATCCCTCTGCTGACACCGACCCATCGTCAGAACCCTCCGCGGAACGCACGTCGTCGATCACCGGGTGAGACTCGTGCGCCGCTGGCCCGGTGGTGTCAACTGGAGGATCCCTATAACACGGCCTGTGCCAGTTGGTCTATCTCGTCAGAATTTCGCGTCGAGTTGCGTAAGCCGCACTCTTACGGCAGTTAGTGGCGAGTAGGCCCTGCACCCCGTATTCCTGTTGACTGTGGCCTCCTGGGAGATACTATCTTATCGGCTAAGTTACTAGCCGGAGGAATCGATGACAGCCAAGAAGACCGTCCTCATCGGGCTTCTCGGCCCCACCCTTGACGAGGGTGTGGGCCACAAGCGCTGGGAGAAGTGGCGGCCCTCGGTGTCGCTGTGCCAGCACGAGGACCTGATCATCGACCGCTACGAGATGCTCTACCAGAAACGCTGGACGCGACTCTGCGAGACGCTGGCGCGGGATGTCCGGGATGTGTCGCCGGAGACCGAGGTGCGCTGCACCGAGGTGGAGTTCAAGGACCCCTGGGACTTCGAGGAGGTCTACGGGGCGCTCCACGACTTCGCCCATGGCTACAGGTTCGACCCGGACGAAGAGGACTACCTGATCCACATCACCACCGGCACGCACGTGGCCCAGATCTGCCTCTTCCTGCTCACCGAGTCGAACGCCTTCCCCGCGCGGCTGATCCAGTCCAGCCCGCCGAAGCGCAGCATCATCGAGTCGCCCGGCGAGTACCGGATCATCGACCTGGACCTCTCCAAGTACGACCGGATCGCCACCCGCTTCCAGAAGGAACAGGCCGACGAGGTCACACTGCTCAAGTCCGGCATCGAGACCCGCAACGCCGCCTTCAACCGGATGATCGAGCAGATCGAGCGGGTGGCCATCCACTCCGAGGCGCCGGTGCTGCTGATGGGCCCGACCGGCGCGGGCAAGTCCCAGCTGGCCCGGCGGATCTACGAGCTCAAGAAGGCCAGGCGGCAGTTCGAGGGCGCCTTCGTGGAGGTCAACTGCGCGACGCTGCGCGGCGATGCGGCCATGAGCGCGCTCTTCGGGCACAAGAAGGGCGCCTTCACCGGCGCGCTCCAGGACCGCGCCGGGCTCCTGAAGGCCGCCAACGGCGGCATGCTCTTCCTCGACGAGGCCGGGGAGCTGGGCCTGGACGAGCAGGCCATGCTGCTGCGCGCGCTCGAAGAGAAGCGCTTCCTGCCGATGGGCTCGGACGAGGAGGCCGAGAGCGACTTCCAGCTGATCTGCGGAACGAACCGCGACCTCTCCGCCGACGTGGCCGCCGGACGCTTCCGGGAGGACCTGCTCACCCGCATCAACCTCTGGACCTTCCGGCTCCCGGGGCTGCGTGAGCGCGCCGAGGACATAGAGCCCAATCTCCAATACGAGCTCGATGGCTACGCACGAGCGAGCGGCGTGCACGTGACCTTCAACAAGGAGGCCCGGGACCGCTATCTGGCCTTCGCGTCCTCGCCGGAGGCGCGCTGGGCGGCGAACTTCCGGGACCTGGACGCCTCGATCACCCGCATGGCCACGCTGGCTCCCGGCGGGCGGATCACCGCCGAGATTGTCGAGGAGGAACTGGCCCGGCTCAGGGAGACCTGGCGGGACCCCGAGGCCGCCGCGCGGGACGACGGTCTGGAGGAGTTGCTGGGCGCCGGGCGGCTGGGCGCGATCGACCTCTTCGACCGGGTGCAGCTCGCCGAGGTTGTGCGCGTCTGCCGTCGCTCGCGCTCACTGTCGGAGGCCGGCCGCGTGCTCTTCGAGGTCTCGCGCTGCAGGAGGGCCACGGCCAACGATGCCGACCGGCTCAGGAAGTACCTGGCCCGCTTCGGGCTCTCCTGGGACGGAGTGGTCGGGAGCGGGTCGTAACCGTCGCAACCCGCCGCCCGGCGCCTGCTCTTGCGCCGGTCGGCGGGCCGGGGAAGATGCTGTCCCGGCCGTGCCGGACCGGTAATGCGAGGTGACGCCGCCGTGAAGACGACCGACCTGCTGCCTCCCGCCGTGCGCGGCGCCTTCGGCGGCCAGCTGGAGGCCCTGCCGCGCTTCTGCTTCTATGAGCCGTCGGCCGCCGGCCGGCTGGCGGCGGCGCTGGGCGGCGAAACCGACTCCCGCCACGCACTGCTCTTCTTCGACGCCCGCACCCGGCCTCTTGCCGGCGAACCCTGCATGGACGCCCTGCGCTCGGCCGGATGGGAGTTCTCCGCCTGCCTCATCGCCGACGGGGAGGACGGGACCTCGCCGGTCTGCGACGACCGCACGTTCCGGGGGCTGCAGGGGCGCCTCGAGCCCGCCGGCGTCTACGTGGCCGCCGGCAGCGGCGTGGTCAACGATCTCACCAAGTGGCTGGCGGCCGAGGCGGGCAGGCCCTACGCCGTCCTGGCCACGGCCGCTTCCATGAACGGCTACACGGCGGCCAACGTCGCCCCGGCGATCGAGGGGGTCAAGAGCCTGTTCCGGGCGCGGGGCCCCCGCCTGGTGGCGGCCGACCCGGGGGTCATCGCGGGCGCCCCGGCCGCGCTGACGGCCGCCGGGCTCGGCGACGTGATCGCCAAGCCGGTGAGCACCGCCGACTGGCTGATGAACCACGTTCTCTTCGGGGAGAGCTTCTCGGAGCCCATCGCCGGGATCGCCAACGCCGTCGAGCCGCTCTATCTCGACAACCCCGAAGGCGTGGCCCGGCGCGATCCCGCGGCCATCGAAGGTCTCTACCGCGCGCTGATCCTCTCCGGTTGCGCCATGACCCTCCAGGGCTCGTCGCTCCCCGCGTCGGGCGGCGAGCACCTGGTCAGCCACACGCTCGACATGAAGGCCCACGTGGACCGCCGGCCCCACGATCTTCACGGCCGGCAGGTGGGCGTGGCCACGATCTTCGCCGCCGCCCTTTACCGCCGGATCCTGGCGGTCGAGGCGCCGGCCTTCCGCGCGGCCTTCCCGGAGTTCGACGCCGCCTGGTGGGGGGGCCTGGCCGGCGCGGTCCGCCGCGAGCACGACAAGGCCGCGGTCCGCGCGGCTGCGGCCGCGGCCGCCCTGTCCAGGCCGGGCCAGTGGGACGCGGTGCGAACCAGGCTGGCGCCGGTCCTGCGCGACCCGGCCGCGATCAAGGACTGTCTGCGCCGGGCGGGTGCCGCCCACCGGCCCGAGGACATCGGCATATCGATGCAGGCCTTCTGCGCGGCCGTGCGGCACGCCGTCTCCATCCGGGAACGATTCACCTCACTGAGCCTCGGCCTGGTCACCGGGGTGCTGCCCGGCGCCATCGAGGACATCGCGGAGGAGTGGCTGGGCTAGCCGCCCGCTGAAGAAGTGCCGGGGGGCGCGTTGCGTCCGGACGGCCCGGAGCCTGCCATGCCAAAGCAGCCGCTTCGGCTGCGAAGGCTGTATGCAGGGCGCGAGGAGTAAGCCGTATCCCCAGCGACACGGCGACGACGAGCCCCTCGACTGTGCTCGGGGCCAGGGCCCTGAGGCTATCGAAGGGCAACGCCGCGGACGGGCCGTCCGGACGCAATCCGCCTGCGGGGCCGAAGTCCCTTAGGCGCGGCGAAGGCCCGAAGGGACGCCTGATCTTGCGATCCCATGCTGCGTCTCTCCTCCTCGGCGTGTCTCCCGGACACGCCTTCGTCGCCGTTCCTGGCCTGAGGCCGCAATCTCAAGCGCCGCAGCCCCGCCACTCTTTCAACGGGCTGCTAGCAGGACGGGGCAGGCGTCTGTCTCCAAACGCCGGTCACCACCCGCAAGGCGCCCGCGCCCAGGTGTTCATCACGGCGGTGCGCTGATAGGCCCGGTTTGGCCGGAATAGTCTCCGGGGGCGCCCCGTTCTCCTGGCGTGACGCGGTAGGCCAAGAGGCATCGTGGACGCAATAGAAAGGCGGGTTTCTCCATGTACAAGGCAATCTTCCTTGCGCTTCTCGTCGTAGGCGTCGCGCTCGTGATCTTCGGGATCAGCGCGTCGCAGTCCCTGGGGTCGGACATATCCCGGTTCTTCACGGGATCTCCCACCGACAAGTCGATCTGGATGCTGATCGGCGGATTGGCGTTGTTCGTCATCGGACTGGTGGGGCTGCTGCGCAGAACGAAGGCAAGCACCTGAAAGGAGCACAAGCATGCTGTACTACGCACTGGGATTTCTCCTCGTGGCCATCGTGGCCGGGATCCTCGGTTTCGCGGGCATCGCGGGCACGGCATCCTGGATCGCCCAGATCCTCTTCGTCGTCTTCCTGGTGATGTTCATAGTCGGCTTGGTGGTGCACACCAGGCGGCGGCGGGCTTAGCCGCCGTTCAGGGGAACCTTCAACCGACATTTGGGAGGAAGTCCATGAACCATACACTGATGACGTTCGCGGTTGGAATGGTGCTGGCGCTCGGCATGACCGCCTGCGGAGACAAGACGCCATCCGAGAAAGCATCGGACGCAGGCAAGGCGACCGGGAAGGCCGTTGGCGATGCCGCCAAGGCCACCGGCAAGGCCGTTGGCGATGCTGCCGATACCTCGGTCACTGCCGTGGGTGACGCCGCCAAGGCCACCGGCAAGGCTGTCGACGATGCCGCCAAGGCCACCGGCGAGTTCCTGGCCGGGTCGAAGGACGCGGTCGTCAAGGACGCCCAGGAGGCGCTCGACGCGATCGAGAAGAAGTGGCAGGAGCTGCAGACCAAGGCCGAGCCGGCCAGCGACGAGGCCAAGGCCGATTTCCAGAAGGCCAAGGCTGAGATGGCCGGAGCCCTGGCCGAGGCCAAAGCCAAGCTCGCCGCAGCGAAGGATGCCAGCGCCGACGCCTGGCAGCAGGACGTCAAGCCGGCGCTCGATGCCGCCGTGCAGAAGGCCAAGAAGCTCTACGAGGACGTGGCCAACAAGTTCGGCGGCAAGTAGGCGGGGCGCGCAGCAACCCACGTTGATGTGCATGGCGCCGTCCGAAGGCGGTGCATGGGAACACAGTCAAGGGGTATTACGGCGGAGGGACTCAGATGAAGGCGATGTATGCGGTTGCAGGTGTGGTGGTGGTTGCCGTGCTGTTGGCCGTTGGGTTGGGCATCACGCAGGAGGCAAAGGAGGCGCCCGATCAGAAGGCCGCCAAGGACTGTTGCCCGGGTTGCGGAATGACCATGGGCGACATGAAGGGCGGAACGGACATGTCCGGCAGGATGAAGGAGATGCAGACCAAAATGAAGGCAGCCGGCGTCTCCGAAGAGACCATGAAGATGCACATGGCGATGATGAACGCGCCGCTCTACCTGGACAGCCCCGAAATGCTCATCGGTCAGGCCGAGGCCCTGGTCCTCACCGATGATCAGAAGACCAGGCTGATCGGAGTTGTGAAGGACTCGCGCACCAAGGCCGTGGTCGTCCTGACGGACGCTCAGCGCACCGCGCTCGGGCCAGTCCCGGAGAAACCCATGACCATGATGGAGGTTCGCTCCGAGATGATGAAGAAGATGGCGCCCGCGATGGAGAAGGCCGGCAAGGGCCGGGGCGTGGACAGCGCGATGACCAAGTAGCGGTTCCGGCGGGCCACCGACCCGGGTTGCTGCATCGCGCATGGCAGACCCGGGTCAAGAGGATGTCTGAAGGAGGATCTGCGATGGAAAGCAGCATGGCCAAGACGGAAGCCCAGGATCTCCGCGAGAAGCTGGATGTGCTCAAGCAGGACTTCGTCGATGTCGCCAGGACGGCGAAGGACCGCGCGGTCAACGGCACGACCGAATGGGTCAGGGAGCACCCGCTGGCCAGCCTCGGCATCGCCGCAGGCATCGGCGCAGGCGTCGGGCTGGCGATCGGCCTGTTGGTCGGGCGCAACCGGAGTTAGGACGGACGTCGCGAGGGGAGAGCGCCAGCCGCTCTCCCCTCGTTCGTCCCGCGGCCTGGGACGGCACGGTGAGGTTCCGGTCGCGCGCCCAGCGTTCCTCCGCAGGGGAGGCGCTTTCGGCAACGGGAGGCGAGAAGTGACCGCACTCAACGACGGTTCCCAGGGTGGACTGATAGAACACGTGCACCGGGCGGTTGTTCACGGTCTGGGAGCCCTGCGCTGCTATATCACCATGTTCGCGGCGGAAGGCGAACGGCGCGGGCGGCGGCTCCTGGACCAGGCCCTGTGGGTGCTCCTGTTGGCGGGCACTGGCGTCGCGGGCGTGGCCCTGTTCGCCTTCGGGGCGGGGCAGTGGATCGAGAGCCGCCTGGCGGTGCCTGGCTCCGGCGCGATGATCGTCGGGACGGGGATGGTGGCGGTCTTCCTGGCCGTTGCGCTGATGCGCGCATCGCGAAAGGAGAAGGACTCATGAACGGGCCCCGCCCACACATGAGCAACCTGACGCCCGAAGAGCTTGAGCTGCTCGCCTTGGAGCATGTCGAGAGCATCTTCCTCGAGTTCCGTGCCGCGTGCGAGGACTTCGGCGAACAGTACCATCCGGTGAAGCTGATCAAGCGCCATCCATATGTTGCTGCGGGGCTCGCGGCCGCCGCGGCCTTCATGCTGGTCCGGTACCTGCGGGGGAGGCCCGCCGGAAGCTCCGCGGAGAAGCCTGCGGCGGCGTTGCCGGGGCCGTTCGATTCCCTGCTGTCCGGCCTGGCCGGCGCCGCGAGCCGCACTCTGCCGGGACTGCTGGCGTCCTGGCTGGCTCCTAAGACCGAGTCGGGCTGACCGGCCGCCCATTGCATGGCCATGGAGGACCAAGGGCGAGCGCCCCGGACTATGCCGACACTTCTCACGGTGGCGGCGCTGGTCGTAGTCATCGCCGGCCTGCGCGCCGCTCGCGAACTCGTCGTGCCATTCCTGCTGGCCGCTTTCGTCGCCATTCTCTGCCTGCCGATTCTCGGCTGGCTGCGGCGCAGGGGCGTGCCGAACCTTGTGGCGGTGCTGCTTATCGCCGCGGCCTTTCTGTCGATCGGAGCGGTCCTGGCCACCGTCGTGGGCATGTCCGTGAACTCCTTCGTTCAGGCCCTGCCGGACTACCAGTCCCGCATGGACGCTCAGACCGCCGCCTTTCTCGACTGGCTGAAGGGCAAGGGCATCCATGTGTCAGCGCAGGGGCTTCTCGACTACGTTGCCCCCAGCAAAGCCATGGGCCTCACCCAGAGCCTGGTCTCGGGCCTGGGCGTGCTGCTCGGCAGCGGGCTGGTGATTCTGATCGCCGTGGGGTTCGTCCTCATCGAAGCCCCCAGCTTCACCCCCAAGCTTCGCGCGGCCGTGCGCAACCCCGAGAAGACGCTGGCGGCCTTCGAGCGCTTCAACAGGGCCGCGCAGCGCTATCTGCTCATCAAGACGCTGAGCAGCGCGCTCACGGGCCTGGCCATCTGGGGGTGCCTGGCGATCATCGGCGTCGGATACCCGGTGTTGTGGGGGCTGCTGGCCTTCCTGCTGAACTTCGTTCCCTATGTCGGGGCGCCCCTCGCCACCATACCGCCGGTTCTGCTCGCCCTGGTCCAGCTGGGGGTGTGGCCTGCGGCTTGGACGATCGCGGGGTGCGTGTTCGTCAACGCGGTCATCGCCATCCTGGAGCCCCGGCTGCTGGCCGGCGGCGTCGGGCTGTCGGCGCTGGTCGTGTTCCTTTCGCTGGTCTTCTGGGGCTGGGTTCTTGGGCCGGTCGGCGCCGTTCTGTCGGTGCCCCTGACGGTCATCGTCAAGATCGCCCTCGAAAGCCATGAGGACTCCCGCTGGGTCGCCACGATGCTCGGTTCGGTCCGCACCGGCGGACCGGACGCCTCAGGCATGCCTGGAGGCGGGGTGAAGTCGGGGTGAATGGAATAGTCCCCCGCTGAAAGTCGTTCCTTCTGCGCACGATGGATCCTGCGGAGGAAACCACGCCATGAGCACTATCACCACTGCGGACGGCACAACCATCCACTACAAGGACTGGGGCACGGGGCAGCCCGTCGTGTTCAGCCATGGCTGGCCGCTGAATGCCGACAGCTGGGAGTCCCAGATGGAGTTCCTGGCCTCCAGGGGTTTCCGCTGCATCGCCCATGACCGCCGGGGCCATGGCCGCTCCAGCCAGCCCTGGAATGGCAACGATATGAACACCTATGCCGACGACCTCTCGGGGCTGATCGAGAAGCTCGACCTGACCTGCGCCGTCCTGATCGGCTTCTCCGCGGGAGGCGGCGAAGTGGCCCGCTACATCGGCCGCCACGGCACGAAACGCGTGGCCAAGGTCGCGCTGATTGCCGCCGTCCCGCCGCTGATGCTGAAGACCAAAGCCAATCCCGGGGGCCTGCCGATGGAGGTTTTCGACGGGCTCCGGCGCGACTCCCTCGCCGACCGCTCGCAGCTCTACAAGGCGCTGGCCAGCGGGCCGTTCTTCGGGGCCAACCGGCCCGGCGCCAAGGTCTCGCAGGGCATGATCGCCCGGTTCTGGCTCCAGGGCATGCAGTCCGGTCACAGGAACGCCCTCGACTGCATCAAGGCGTTCTCCGAGACGGATTTCACCGAAGACCTCAAGAAGATCGACGTGCCCACGCTGATCATCCACGGCGACGACGACCAGATCGTGCCGGTCGACGCCGCGGCGCGCCGCTCGGGGAAGCTGGTCAAGAACGCGACCCTGAAGATATACGCAGGCGCGCCCCACGGCCTGGCGGACACGCACAAGGAGCAGCTCAACGCCGACCTGCTGGCCTTTCTCAGGCTTTGAGAGCGCTTGGCCGGCGCCGCCTGGCCGATGGCGCCGGCGCTGGGAGCGGGACGACAAAGGAGTGCCCATGCGCACCACCGTGCTGGTCTGCCTGGCAGGTCTGTGGGCTGCGGGGTGCGCGTCCGTGGGGCTGCCCGAGGTCAAGGATACCAGTCCGGCCAGTCCCGCCGGCGCCGAGGCGCCTACGCCGGCGCCATCCGAGACGCTTCGGATTGCGCCGCCGGAGGAGCCGGTCAAGCCGGGGGCCGCACCTGCCGCCAGCCCATCCGCCCCGCAGGGCCAGGAGGCTCAGACGCCTCCGTCGGCGGCAGTCTCCTACACCTGCCCGATGCATCCTGAAGTCGTGTCCAAGGACCCCGGCAAGTGTCCCAAGTGCGGGATGGCCCTCGTTCCGAAGCAGCCTGCAGCGGGCGGGAAATGAGGCTGACGCTGTTCTGCGCGGTGTCGGCGTGCGCTGTCCTTCCGGCCGTCGGGTGCCGTAGCGGGCCCGACGACGGCGACTTCGGGACGGTGCGCCAGTCGGTGCGCGAACGCACCGGCCACGCGATCGAGTGGAACCTGCGCCTCGAGGACGGCGGCGCAGTCGCCGAATCGGTGCGCGAGCTGCTGGCCCGTGACCTGTCCGCCGACGAGGCCGTGCAGGTCGCGCTGCTCAACAATCGGCGCGTGCAGGCGGTGTACGAGGACCTCGGAATCGCCCGCTCCGATCTGGTGCAGGCCGGGCTGCTCGGGAACCCCGTCTTCAGCGGGTCGGTGCGCTGGGGGCACGGCGCATCCCCGGCCATCGAACTCGCCGTGGTGCAGACTTTCCTGGATGTCTTCTCCATTCCTCTTCGCCGGCGGGTCGCCGCCGCCGGACTCGAGACGGCCAAGAGCCGGGTGACCGCCGCCGTTCTGGACATGGCCTGGGAGACGCGCCTGACGTGCCACGGACTGCAGGCGGACATGGGCCGGCTTGCGATGCACCGCCGGATGCTGGAGGCCGCCGAGGCATCCTACGACGTGACCAGGCGGCTCCACAAGGCGGGGAACATCACCGACCTCGACCTTGCCAGGGAGCGGGCCGTCTACGAGGAAGTCAAGCTGGCCACCGCGTCGGCCGAACTCGCCGTGCAGGATGCCCGCGAGCGATTGACCGTGCTGATGGGGCTGTATGGGAGGGACACGGCCTGGCAAGCCGCGCCTCTGCCCGGCCTGCCGAAGGACGAACTGAGCCTTGAGCACGTCGAGCGCCGGGCCGTCGAGGCCAGTCTGGACCTCGCGATGGCCAGGAGCAGCGCCATGGCTGCTGCCCAGCGCCTGGGGGCGGGCCGCGTCGAGCGGCTGTTCGATGGCGCCGGCGCCGGCGCCACCGCCACGCGCGAGAACGGCGAGTGGTCGGCCGGCCCGTCAGTGGAGATGTCCCTTCCTTTGTTCGACTGGGGCCAGGGCCAGACCTCTGCGGCCCAGGCGGAACTGCGTCGGCGCTGGCGCGACTACCTGGCCACGGCGGTGGAAGTGCGCTCGGCCGCACGCGCCGCCCGCAACCGGCTCATCGCGCACCGCCAGCGGGTGGAGCACCACGAGAAGGTGGTCCTGCCGCTTCGCGAGAAGATCACGGCGCAGACGCTTCTGGAGTACAACGCGATGCAGATCGGGCCCGTCCAGTTGCTTGAGGCCATGCGCGCCGAGACCGAGGCCCGGGCCCAGGCGGTCGAGGCCCTGCGGGACTACTGGATCGCCCGCGCCGGGATGGAGCAGGTGCTCAACGGCCGGATTCCGGGGGAGCGCCCTTCCGGCCCTGCAGTCCTGCGGTCGGCGAACCCGGGCCGGGCCGGCGATGGCCACTGACGGGTTCTGAGCGGAGGGCGGGCATGTCGAAGCGGACGATCCTGGCGTTCGGCCCCTGTGGCCTGGCGGCACTTGCGGTCCTGACGCTGGCCATCGCCAATCTTCGAGCGGACGCGGAAGACGGCGCACCGCCGCCCGGGCAGCCCGACAAGGACTATACGCCGGTGGTGGCACCCAACGGCAGCACTCTGCAATGGAGGATGGTGGACGGAGTCAAGGTCTTCCACCTCGTCGCCGGGGAATTCGAGCACGAGTTCGCGCCGGGGCTCAAGGCCCGGTGCTGGGGCTACAACGGCAGCACGCCCGGCCCGGTCATCGAAGCCGTCGTCGGCGACCGCGTGCGCATCTACGTGACCAACCGGCTCCCCGCCGGCACCAGCGTCCACTGGCACGGGGTCATCCTGCCCAATGGCATGGACGGGGTGACCGGGCTCACCCAGCCGATGGTCATGCCCGGCGAGACCTTCCGCTACGAGTTCACGCTCAGGCACCCCGGCACCTTCATGTACCACCCGCACGCGGACGAGATGACGCAGATGGGCCTGGGGCTGGTGGGCATGTTCGTGGTCCACCCGCGCAAGCCCGGGAACCCCCGGGCGGATCGCGACTTCGCGATGATGCTTCACGAGTGGCACGTCAAACCCGGCGCCAGTCGACCGAATCCCGGCGTCATGAGCGAGTTCAACGTGCTGACCATCAACGGCAAGGCATTCCCGGCAACCGACGCCCTGGTCGCCAGGCAGGGCGAGCGCGTGCGGATGCGCTTCGGCAACCTGAGCGCGATGGATCATCACCCGATCCATCTGCACGGGTACTCGTTCAAGGTCGTGGCCACCGACGGCGGCCCGATCCCCGAGGCCGGGCAGTGGCCCGAGACCACGGTACTGGTGCCGGTGGGCGCAACGCGGGACATCGAACTTGCCGCCGAACACGAGGGCGACTGGTTCATGCACTGCCACATGACCCATCACACCATGACCCAGATGGGACACGATGGACCGAACATGGTCGGGCTCGATGCCGCGGGTCTCGACGCCAAGATCGCCAGGATCGTTCCGGGCTACATGACCATGGGGCAGGCCGGCATGGGGGGCATGGGCGAGATGGGCATGCCCGTGCCCCGGAACAGCATCCCCATGGTCGGGATGAAGGGCCCGTTCGGCTATATCGACATGGGCGGGATGGTCACGGTCTTCAAGGTGCGCAAGGGCCTCAAGAGCTATGGGGATCCCGGCTGGTTCAGTCATCCCCCGGATAGCATCGCCCGGGCCGCTGCTCAGGCGGAACTCCGGGCGGACGGCATCTCGCCCGACGCCGACGCAATCGACAAGCCGAAGGGCGCTCCCAGCAGGAAGTGACGCTTCAACTGCTCCGGGAGACGAGGGGAAGTCCGGTTGGCAGGAATAGCCTCCCGCCGCGCCCCGTTGTGCTTTCGTTCCCGGGGTAAGGAGCACAGCTGTTAGTACGCGGACCCGCGAATTGACGATGGCCGGCCGAGCGGATGCGGAGACCTCCAGGCCGGAGCCGGCCGGGAATTGTCGGGCCGCCGGGGCGGCAAGGCGCCGCCTCTTCAGGATGATCATCCCCAAGTACCCGGCCTTCAACATCTACAGCCACATCGCCTGCAAGACCACTGCCCTGGGGCCGGTCTGCGTGGCCACGACGGTGAGCAAACTTCCCGGCTGGGATGCCGAGATCATCGACGAGAACAACTTTCGGCCCCCTGGGCCGGTTGACGATTCCGGCGCGCCCGACCATGCCGCGCTACAGGCTGCGCGGCCAGCGGACGCGGTGGGTTTCTACGGAGGGCTGTCCTGCACGGTCCCGCGCCTGCTGGCGCTGGCTGGCCACTACCGCCGCGCGGGCGTCTTCACGGTCGGCGGTGGCTACCACCTGGCGGCCCTGCCCGGCGAGGCCCTGGCGGCCGGCGTGGAGGTGGTCGTCAAGGGGGAGGGCGAGCAGGCCATCGGCGAGCTGCTCCTCGCCCGCTTCACGGGCGGCTCTCTGGAGGCCATCCCCGGCATAGCCTTCCTGAAGGACGGGGTGATCCGCTCTGCGCCGGAGCGCCCGCCCATCGAGGACTTCGATGGCCTGCCGCTGCCCGACTTCGGGCTCCTGCGTTACGCCCGGATGGGCGTCTACCCCATAGGGCGGGTCCGCGGCTGCGGGGCCAACTGCGAGTTCTGCGCGGTGAAGGGCCGGCCTCGTTGCGCCTCGCCCGAGCGCCTGCTGGCCCAGATCAGTTGGCTGGCGGAGAGTCGCCGGGCCCGGGAGTTCTTCATCGTTGACGACCAGTTCGCCCAGGACCGCGCCGGGACGATGCGTTTCTGCCGGTTGCTGGCCGAGTACCAGCGGGCCACCGGGCTGCGCTTCTTCATCACCGCCCAGATCCGGCTGGACTGCGCGCACGACGCGGATCTGCTGGCGGCCATGCGCGACGCCGGCATCCGCAACCTGGCCATAGGCATCGAGTCGCCCATCGAGGAGGAACTCCGTGCCATGGGCAAGAAGCTCAACGTTGCCGAGATGGTCGACCTCGCCCGCAAGTACCACGATTACGGATTCCTGGTCCACGGGATGTTCATTTTCGGCTATCCCATGCGGGGTGGCTCGGAATTCCGGATGAGCGCCGCCGAGCGGGTCAGGCGCTTCCGCACCTTCATACGCCGTGCCCGGCTGGACACTGTCCAGGTGCTGCTGCCCGTGCCCCTGCCCGGCACCGAGTTTCGCGCGCGCCTCGAACGGGACGGCCGTGTCTTCCCGCTGGCCGACTTCGGCTGGGAGTACTACGACGGCAACTTCCCTCTGGTCGTGCCCGACTTCCCCATGACCCCCGCCGAGATGCAGGAGTCCATCCTGACGATCATGGGCAGGTTCTATCATTTCCGCCGAATGCCCGGGGTGGCCGTACACACCCTGCGTTTCCCGCTGGCCATGCTGCCGCTGACCGACCTCAAGACGCGCTGGCGTCGTTGGTATCGCCGCTGGCGCAACGACGTGATCGGCTCGGTTGGCTACTTCATCATGCGGAACTGGCAGAAGCAGTTCAGGAACGGGGCGTTCCGCCGGAAGCTGGCCTTGGCGGACCGGCTGGCCCCCAAGCTCACCGCGCCCACTCCGTCACGCTAGGTGCTTCCCTCACTTACCCGTCCTGCTTCCGGGACCCATCCCCAAACCCCGCGGGGGTGCGCCGGCAACGCGGCCCCACGGGGTCTCGGGGTGAGTTCTGGAGGTCACGGCAATATCTGGGAAATACCCGCGGCGTGGAACATCGCCTCCGTTGCCTGACGCAGCGGGGAAACCCGGTTGGGCAGGAATATCCGCCCGCGGCACCCAGTTATGCCTGCGTGCTGCGGTGGAGCAGGATGCGTCCTGAATGAAGCGCAACGATGTTGGTTCTACTCCGGCCAAACCTGGACGTTCCTGGTCACCGGGGCAAGCTGACGCGAAGCGGTTGTCGGGCGTTTTGCGAGGCAGCGCCCCAAGCCTTCCCCGTGGCCCGGCCCCGAAAGCAAGGCCAACAACCCTTTCGGACTAGAAGACTGCGTTACGACCATCGCCCGGGGCAACCTTGCCGAACGCAGTCTGCCCCGGTTTTTGAGGAACCGACCCCATGAATCAACGGCCGAGGCGCATAGCGTTCGTCGGCAGCAGCCTGCCGCGCAAGTGCGGCATCGCCACCTACACGGCGGACCTCTGCGATGCGCTGGAGGCCGCGTCAACGAAGACCGAGTTCACGCAAGTGGCCGTGACCGACACGGAGCCGGGCTATTCCTACGGGCCGCGCGTGCGTTTCGAGATCCCCGAGAAGGAGGTGGCGGCCTACCGGCGCGCGGCCGACTTCCTGAACCTCAACGACGTCGAGGTGGTCAGCCTGCAGCACGAGTTCGGCCTGTTCGGCGGGCCGGCTGGCAGCCACGTCCTGGCGCTGATGCGAGATCTGCGCATGCCGGTGGTCGCCACCCTGCACACCGTCCTGAAGGCCCCCGACGCGGCCCAGCGCAAGGTCATGCTGGAACTCTCCGCCCTTTCCGCACGGCTGGTGGTGATGAGCCGCCGCGGCGAGCAGTACCTGCACGAGGTCTACGGCGTCCCGTCCGAGAAGATCGACTTCATCCCGCACGGCATCCCCGACGTGCCCTTCGTCGATCCCAACTTCTACAAGGACAAGTTCAAGGTCGAGGGCCGGATGGTGATGCTGACCTTCGGCCTGCTCTCGGCCAGCAAGGGCATCGCCAGTGTGGTCGAGGCGCTGCCGGCCATCCTGGCCAGGAACCCCAACGTGGTCTACCTGGTGGTCGGCGCCACCCACCCGCACGTGTTGCGCAGCGAGGGCGAGACCTACCGGCTGGCCCTCGAGCGGCTGGCCCAGGAGCGCGGCGTGGAAGGCAGCGTAGTATTCCATAATCGCTTTGTGAGCCATCAGGAGTTGGTCGAATTCCTGGGGGCAGCCGACATCTACATCACCCCATACATCAACGAGGCCCAGATAACCTCGGGGACCCTGGCCTACGCCGTGGGCACCGGCAAGGCGACGATCTCCACGCCCTACTGGCACGCCCAGGAGCTGCTGGCTGACGGCTGCGGCGTCCTGGTGCCCTTCAACGATCCGGCGGCCATCGCTGAGAAGGTCACGGAGTTGCTCAGCAACGAACCCGCCCGTCACGCCATGCGCAAACGGGCTTTCCTGCGCGGCCGGGAGATGGTCTGGCCGAAAGTCGCCGGGGCCTACGCGCGGAGTTTCGAGCAGGCCCGGCCGCGGCGCCAGCACCTGGCCGGCCCGGCCGGCGTCTTCACGACCATGAACAAGCGGCCCCGCGAACTGCCGCCCATGAAGCTCGACCACCTCCGCCGGTTGAGCGACGACACCGGCATCATCCAGCACGCGGTCTTCGCCGTGCCCGATTTCAGCATGGGCTACACCACCGACGACAACGCCCGGGCGCTGATCCTCGCCGTGCTCCTCGAGGAGGTCGGGGGCGCAGTCTCCGTCCAGGCCCGGGTCCTGGCCTCCCGCTACATGGCCTTCCTCTGGTACGCCTTCGACCCGGTCTCCTGCCGGTTCCGCAATCTGCTGTCCTACGATCGCAAGTGGAACGACGGGGAGCTGTCCGACGACAGTCACGCCCGGGCGCTGTGGGCCATGGGCACGGTTCTGGGACGGTCCAGGAACGCAGGTCTGCGCGGGCCGGCGGCCAATCTCTTTGAACGCGCTCTGCGCAGCGCCCTGGGCGCGACCTCTCCCCGCGCGTGGGCCTTCTCTCTGCTGGCCATTCACGAGTACCTGCGGAGCTTCACAGGAGATCGCACGGCCCAGCAGGCCCGCGAAACCCTCGCCGACCGGCTGATGGACATCTACCGCCGGGCCAGCGCCCCGGACTGGCCGTGGTTCGAGGAGGGGCTCAGCTATTCCAACGCCAAGCTGCCCCACGCCCTGCTGCTCTGCGGCCGCTGGATGAACGGTCGCCCGGAGATGACCGAGGCGGGCCTGAAGACGCTCGACTGGCTGGTCCGGATGCAGCGCCCTGAGAACCGGCAGTTCGTGCCGGTGGGCTCCAACGGCTTCTGCCGACGCGGCGGGCCGCGCGCCCGCTTCGACCAGCAGCCGGTGGAGGCCTACGCCACCGTTTCGGCCTGTCTGGAGGCGCACCGCCTGACCGGCGATGGGCGCTGGCGGAACGAGGCCCAGGTGGCCTTCGACTGGTTTCTGGGCCGCAACGACCTCCGCCAACCGCTCTACGATCCCGACACGGGGGGCTGCCGCGACGGCCTGCACCCCGACCGGGTCAACCAGAACCAGGGGGCGGAGTCCACGCTGGCCTTTCTGCTCTCGCTGGTCGAGATGCGCCTGGCCGAGGACATAATCCAGAAAACGGAGATGCCATGAGCCCTGCCGCGAACACGGCCCTGTTGGTCC
>JAKLDR010000260.1 GCA_022703445.1 Planctomycetota bacterium
GCTGCCGTGCCGGTCTTCGATGACCTCGAGCAGGTCGCGGCGGTCGCTGTCGTTCAGGGGAGCCAGCCCCAGGTCATCGAGGACGAGAAGCTGGACCTTGGCCAGTCTGGCCAGGAGTCGTCCGTAGCTGCCGTCGGCCCGGGCAAGGGCGAGCTGCTGGAAGAGCCGGGGGCAGCGCAGATAGAGGGCGCGGTAGCCTTCGCGACAGGCCTTATGGGCCAGGGCGCAGGCGATGAAGGTCTTGCCCGCGCCGGTCGGGCCGGTGACGAGAACATTTCGGTGCTGGCGGATCCAGTCGCAGGAGGCCAGTCCCATCAGAACGGCGCGGTCGATGCCGCGGGGGGCCGCGAAGTCGATGTCCTCGACACAGGCATCAAGCTTGAGCTTGGCGGCCCGCAGGTAGCGCTGCATCCGGGCGTTTTCCTTCCAGTCCCACTGACGGTCGACGAGAAGGCCGAAGCGCTCGGCGAAGCTCAGTCCGTCGCAGGCGGGGCTTTGCAGTTGCTCCCGGAAGGCGTCGGCCATGCCGTGGAGTTTCAGGGCGTGGAGTTTTTCGAGGGTCTGTTCATGGAGCATCGAAGGGGATCCTTTCAGTGGTAGTAGGCTTTGCCCCGGATGTTGGGGTGAAGCGGGAGCGCTTTGGGGGTGCTCGGTTCATCAGTGGCCGCCTGGCGGTCCAGCCCCGTCTTGAGGATGCTCTCGACGCTGCGGTAGCTCAGGGCCCGGCAGGCCAGGGCCCGTGCGCAGGCGGCCTCGAGCCGCTCGGGGCTGTATCGTTTTCCCAATCTCAAGATCCCCAGACAGCTCCTGAAGCCCTGCTCGGGATGGCGGCGGGCCTCCAGGATGGCCGCGACGAGGGCCGCGGTCTGCGGACCCGTTTGAGCCGCCCAGGCGAGGATCCGCGAGGGGGTCCACTGCAGGTAACGCTGATGGGCCTTGGGCATGTGCGCCGACTCCGTCGTGTGGGCGCCGCGCCGCCCAGAGCGCGCATGGGAGGCCACGCGGCGGCCCTTGAAGAGGATCTCCACGGTGTGGCCCGTGATGCGCAACTCGACCGGCTCTTTGACCAGTTGATAGGGGACGCTGTAGTAGTGGCCCTCGAACTCGACATGGTAGTCGATGTTGACCCGGGCCTTCTTCCACTGGGCGTACTCGTAGGGCGTTGCCGGCAGGGGCTTGAGGGCGGGCCGGTCGAGCGCTTCGAAGAGGCTGCGGCGCGTGGCGTCGAGCTTCTGGAACTTGCGGTCGTTGAACTCGACGAGCTTCTCGGCAATGGCCCGGTTGAGCTCGGCGAGACTGAAGAAGCTGCGGTTGCGCAGGGCGGCGACGATCCAGCGCTCGACGACCAGGACGGCCGACTCCACCTTGGCCTTGTCCCGGGGCTTTGCGGCCCGGGCAGGGATGATGACCGTGCCGTAATGCCGGGCCATCTCCTGGTAGGCGGGGTTGAGATCGGGCTCGTAGCGACAGGCCCGGCTGACGCCAGCCTTGAGATTGTCGGGAACGCAGATCGCGGGCACGCCGCCGAAGAAGGCGAAGGCCCGCACGTGGGCGTCGATCCAGTCGGGCAGGCTCTGGCTTGCCGAGGCCCAGCAGAACGTGTAGTTGCTCGCCCCCAGGGTGGCCACGAACAGATAGGCCGGGTTGGCTTGTCCCGTGGCCGGGTCGGTCACCGGGATCGTCACGCCCGCATAGTCCACGAAGAGCTTCTCGCCGGCCCGGTGGTCCTGGCGCAGGCAGGCATCGAGCCGGGCTCGCCACTGCCGGTAATGAACACAGAACTGGGTGTACTGGTAGCCCTCGGGGCTGCTGGCCTTGTACTCCAACCACAAGAGCTTCAACGTCACCCCGGGGCGCTTGAGCTCCCGGTGCACCTCTTCCATCGAGGGCAGGGTGCGCGGTTCAAGGACCACGGCAAGCGGGAACAGCAGGCGCTCCAGCGCGGCGTCATCGAGTTCGTCCCCGACGGGCCAGGCCAGGCCTGCCCGCGCGGCCCGCTCCAGGTACTCCCGGACGGTGCTCCGGGCAATCCGGCAGCTTGCGGCGATCTGCCGGTTGGTCAGGGACTGCTCCCACTTGAGTCTCAGCACTTCACGGATCGTGCGCATGGATAACCTCTCGGCCGGCATCGGCTCCTCCTGATCGTTTTTCGGGAGGATGTAGCGGCTTTCCAGGGATTTATCCAGCGTCACCAAGCGCCGGCGGGGGGGGCGGATTGGAGCGTTTTGGGGTGGCGCCTTGCGCCGTTTCAGGGTGGCGGAATCAACCGTTTTGGCATGGCGGGTTGGAGCGTATTACGCAGTCCCTATCAGGATGAGACAAGAGAAGACACAGGAGGGCCACAGATGAGACCGAAGAGGGCATACGTAGTGAATGATGATGAAGAGGAATCCCCTGAGCGACACATGACTGTTACCCCTCCCGGTCAACCATGCCTTCGAGACCCGTATGCTTTCTGAATGTCTCCACCATCACCGTCTGCACCTTGTCTGCCTCGCTCTGGGCAACGACAACGGCATCGTGGATGGGAAGGGCAACAATGTTCATCTCCTGAAGCTGAAGCAGGATGTCCACAAGGATCTGGCTCTCTCGGAACATCAGCTCCAGCCCTACACGAGTGAAGAAGTAATGACTCACCGGTTTGTGAAAATCCACTATGGCAGACACGATGTCCTTGATCTTTGCCTTCCTGTGGAACAACTGCTTTGTCTCAGATGGGAATCGCGCAAGGGGTTTGTCCACATTGAGCATCGAGCTGAACACCTTTTTCAGACCCGCTCTCCAATGGCTCCACCCTGGAATTGCATACATGTCGCCCTCAGGTGGCGTCAGACCCGCCTTCGCGTAAAGCAGCCGTGGGTTCATCTGGGAGTAGTCGAGAGTGACTATTGGTTCGCCATTTATGCGGATGCATTTCGGTCGCAGCTCCTTCTTCATCGTCTGCCAGAACCCGCCGAAGAGCCTTCCTCCTAGCTCGAAGGAGTTGTTGTTGAAGTGACGCCGCAGTACCCGGTTGGATGCATCGAGGTTGTGGAGGGCAGCGAACTCCGGTACCACATGAATGTCAGCCTCAGCCAACCAATCGTTGATCCTTCGCATCTCCTCCCGATACTTTCCGGTCACACCTGTGTCATCGTACTCGATCCACTCCCCTGTGTCGAAGAAGCCCTCCTTTGTCCGCTTCAGGATGATGACTTCCTGTGTGAGGTCAGAGGTGAAATCGTTGGGTGACAACTCAAGCTCCTCAATCCGAGTGATAAGCCGCTTGCCCGCCTTTATGGTGCTCTGGCGGTTTGTCCCGAACGGGTAGAAGTAGCCCAGCTGAAATTCCAAGAAGCTCATCTGAGGCGAGGCAAGTTTCTGGATGACGTCACGCAGCTTCTGTCTCAACACAGGCGAACGATACCGACCAGCTTGACTCAGTTCCCGGTTCGAGTATGGTACAGCGACACGGGCATCCCCTTGCTTGTCCGTGAGCCAACGATGGGCAGCATCGGAGATGACAGCGGTCACTCTCTGTTCAAAAACGGTCTGCTCTGAGGGTTTTCTTTTGCGCTTCAGGGCAGCATGGTGCTTCTCCATGTTCTGCAACTGGTTCAGGACATCAGCGACCAGCCTGTGGGCCTTCTCCGTTCGAGGTCTCCGGTATGGATCGAAATGTCGGTCCTGAGGGGTGTCTTCTTTG
>JAKLDR010000261.1 GCA_022703445.1 Planctomycetota bacterium
AGGCGGTGATCGTGGCCTCGCCCAACGCGCTGCACCTCGAGCACTGCCTCAAGGTCTGCGCGGCCAAGAAGGCCCTGTGGGCCGAGAAGCCGCTGGTCCTCAACCTCAAGGACTACGACACCATCCTGAACGCCGTCGAGAAGGCCGGGATCATCAACCACTGCAACTTCGGCATGCGCTACGGCGGCGCCCAGCGCACGCTCATCGAGATGTCCGCGGCCGGGACGCTCGGCGAACCCATGCACCTGATCAGCCGCGAGTGCCGCGGCACCGGGCTCTTCGCCCTGGGCGGCGCGCACAAGGCGGTCAAGAACCCGGACATCTCCGGCGGCTGGATCGTCCACCACATGTGCCACCAGGTGGACTTCGCCATCCGGCTGGTGCGCCAGAAGGTGGTCCGGGTCTACTGCCAGACCACCAAGAGCTGCCCGGAGTGCCCCTCGGAGGAGTCGGTCGCGGCCATCCTGACCACCGAGAATGGCGCCATCCTGGAGCTGGCCGACGGCGTGGCGCCGCAGGCCGACCACCACCTCTCGTACCTGGCCAGCAAGGCCATGTGCCTGGAGGAGCACGGCATGCTCAACTTCCGCGGCCACGACCCGGAGAGCGTCGCGACCCACGGTTTCGGCGGCAGCTCCACGCTGCTGACCCCCGAGGGCTGGGGCGACGACAGCATGGTGGCCTTCATCGGCGCGATCACCGGCGTAGCCCCCAACCGCCACTACAAGCTCGAGATCGCCCCGATCCGCGAGGGCCGGCACGTGCTCGAGGTCCTGCTGGCCATGCGGGAGTCGGCGAAGACCAACAAGCCGGTGGCGCTGGGCTGACGAACGACGAACACTGAACAACGCACGCAACACCGAGGGGCGGGCCAAACGGTCCGCCCCTCGCGTTTGCAGGAAGAAAGCGCAACCACCCGAAGAGATGTCGCAGAAGTTCGTCCCGCGAGAGCCCCGCTTGCTTGGCGAAATCGCGGCCGGACAGGTCGCGGCGCCTCATAAGCCGGGGGCGCCGAACATCGGCGCCCCCAAGGTGGTTCTGATGGTGCTGGCGCGCCTATTTCTTCTGCGTCTGCACCTGCTCCAGCCGCTGGATGAGCTGGCCCACGGTTAGCTCCGGGTTCTTCTGCATGTAGTCGAGGAGGGCCTTGAGCACCTCGGTGTCGCGGACGCTGGCGCCCGACTCGACGGCCCCCACCTGCCGGCCCTGCGGTCCCCAGTAGAGCGGGGCCAGGTACTCGGGCTTCAGGAAGTAGGGCTTGGTGTCGAAGCGGTACACCGGGTTGAGCAGGTTGGGGTCCTGGATGACCATCGGCGGGCCCGGGAAGTGCAGCCGGCCCTGGGCGTCGCGGTAGGGCCGGGTCTCGAAGCGGGCGTCCACCGGGCCGCGGACGAAGTCCAGCACCGTCTCGGGGATGAACTCCTCGGAGCCGTCGAAGAAGTCGACCGTCGAGGCGATGGCGTCGCCGGCGGTCATCGGCCCGCTCACGCCCGGGACGTAGGGCGCCGGACGGCTGTCGGGGGAAAGCAGGTCGGCCACCAGCCGCTCCCGGGTGGAGACGAAGATGGCCTGGTCCTTGAGCGCGTAGCGCAGCCCGGAGAGCTTGAGCACGTTGCCCAGCACCGAGCGCAGGGTCATGCCGCTCTCCTTGGGGATGGTCATGGTGATCTTGACCTTGTCGGCCTCCGGGGCGGCCTTGGGGTCGAGGACCACGGCCACGCCGGCGGCCTTGGAGATCACGTCGAGCACGTCCTTGAGGGAGGCGTCCTTCCAGCCGTCCACGGAGGCGGCGGCGTCCAGGGCCTTCTCGGCGCGGGCCTCCCAGGACTCGGCGCCGGCGACGGCCTTGCCCTTGACCGGCTCGGCCCCTGGCGAGGCGCCCGTCAGCAGAAAGGCCCCGGTCAGCAGCAGTGCGAGAGTTCTGGTCATGGCCCGATCCTCCGAATCAATCCACCACTTCGATCTCCAGCATCTCCCGGAACCCGGCGAGTTGGAAGATCCACTCGATCCGCCGGGAGACCCTGAGCTTGAGCTTCTTGTTGCGCTCCTTGGCCTCCACGAAGAGGTTCCCGATGATCCCCAGGTAGGTGCTGAACACGAAGCCGCAGTCGGTGAGGTCGATGACCACTTCCTGTCCTTCGCCGGCGATCAGGTCGTGGCACCTCTTGCTGAAGCTGTCGTGGTCCTCCCAGTACAGGTCCTTGTGGACCTCCAGGGTGTTGCCCTTCACCTCCAGGTTCGCCTTGTCGACCATCGCCCTCTTCCTTACTAGAGACGCCCGGGCCCCCCGGGAATTAGCCCCAAATCCGCCCTAATCACAGCTGCGGTCCGGCGCCCCGGCCCGGCTCCGCGTCATCGGACGGCACCAGCCGCAGGTGGCCTGGCTTCCGCAGCTTCGGGGGGCTTGCCCGCCCCCGGCCCCTTGAGGACCATATACACGCCGGCCCCGGCCAGCATCCCGGCCAGCGCGAAGGCCAGCAGCACGAGCACCTTGGCGGCCAGATGGGCCCCGGCCGGCGCGGCCACGTCGGCCATCGCCCCGCGGTCGGAACGGCGGGCCGGGAGGGTCCCGGCGGCCGGCTGGGCCCCGCCCGACGCGGCCGGGCCCTGCCCGGCGCCGGTTCCGGCTGCGGGCGGGGGGCTGGCGGCGGCGGGAGTCTCCACGGGGATGTCCGAGAGGTCCACCGGCTTGGGTGGTTCGTAGATGCCGGATACCGGCCTGAGCCGCCGGGAGAGGCGGGTGAAGCAGTCCACGCATACCGGTTCGCCGTCGGCGAAGTGGTACTTGCCCTCGGTGATCTCCCTGGGGCGGATCACCCGACGGCAGCGTGCGCAGTAGAGGATCTCGGTGGTCAAGTCCCCAGTCCCAGCTCCAGCCCAGCCCCCACCCGGGAATATACCTGCCACCGGGAGCCGAGTCAACGTCCTGACACACGAACCCCGGCACCTGGCTGCTGCCGCGCCATCCTCGGGGCCCGTTGCGCTGACCGGCGCCGGCCGCCCGCTCCCGGCCTGCCCCTGTGCCCAGTCCGGATGGCCCGGTCCGGGAGAACCCGATCGTGGCCGGTTCGGGACGCCGGTCGGATTTCCTGCTAAGTTCCGGCCGCCCCGGCTCATATAATGGCGGTTCAGGGCCGGGAGGATCGCCATGCCGGACGCCGGACGGGACGCGGTCGGGGAGGTTCAGCGCCTCTTCCTGCGCCACTCGGGGTGGCTGCGCGGCTTCATCTCCGGGCTCCTGCCGGACTTCGACGCGGCCGAGGACGTCCTCCACGAGACCTTCCTGACCGCGTCGGCCAAGGCCGCGGAGTTCGCGCCCGGAACGGACTTCCCGGCCTGGGCCCGGGCCATCGCCCGCCTCAAGGTCCTGGAGCACCTCCGGGCGGAGCGCGCCTCCGGCCGGGCCCCGGGGCTCGACGCCAGCACGGTCGAACTCCTGGCCG
This sequence comes from Planctomycetota bacterium, assembly GCA_022703445.1. GTDB lineage: Bacteria > Planctomycetota > SZUA-567 > JAKLDR01 > JAKLDR01 > JAKLDR01. The sequence continues at coordinate 3,444 of JAKLDR010000261.1, forward strand.
ACTCCGCCCCGCCGGACCCCGCCGCCTGGGCCGAACGCCGCGCCGTCCTGGCCGGCTGCCTGGAGCGGATCGCGCCGCGGGCCAGGCGGATATTGGAGCTCCGCTACGTCGAGGGGCTTCGCCCGCCGGAGATCGCCGCGCGGGTCGCCTGGCGGACGGATGCGGTCCACGTGGCCCTGAGCCGCGCCCGGCGGGCGCTGCGCGAGTGCGCCGAGCGGCGGCTGGCCTCCGGCGCCGGCG
>JAKLDR010000262.1 GCA_022703445.1 Planctomycetota bacterium
AGTCGAAGCATCTCCTGACCCGCTCCGGGTCCGGTACGCGTCGTTTCATCTCCATGGTCTTCACACGAGAATCCACAGGCACGATGTTGCCACGCGGCATGCTCAAGAGCACCTTCACCGCCTCGGCGCCCGCGCGGCCGCCTACAAACCGCGCCCAGTCCTCACCAGCCAGGTTGACGTGCGGATTGCGGTTGTCTACAGAGCATAGGAATCCCCGAACCGCTGACCATGTCCCGCGAAGAAGATCAGAAGTTGGCCTCTAAATCCACTGAGGGATTCCCCAGCTTGAGCGACAATCCGCAGAATCGCAGAGCGCGTGGCCTGCACTCTCGTGAGTGTCGCCGGGCGCGTTGAATTAGGCCACCGATGGGCGCGTTATAACCGGCCAGTGGACCTTGGGTCTGTATACCTCATTTGCCCTTCTCGGTGCAAGTCTCTTCCTCTTTCATCCTCGCTGCGTCTTTGTTTCTGAGCCGGTAGCTCTTGCCGGTGATGGTGATCAGCTCCGCGTGGTGCAGGAAGCGGTCCAGGATGGCCGTGGCTGCGGGTACGTCGCCGATCAGCTTGCCCCAGTCCTCCAGCGGCCGGTTGGAGGTCATCATGGTGGAGCGTTGCTCGTAGCGCCGCATGATGATCTCGAACAGGTACTCGCCGGACCGCTTGGGCAACTGTTTCATGCCCATGTCATCGATGATCAACAGGTCCGGCTTCAAGTACCTGGCCAGCACCTTGTCCTGCCCGGCGATGGCCTCATCATGCAGGAAGTCCCGGACCAGATCGAAGATCGAGCGGTACAGCACGGTGAACCCGGCCCGGACCACCATGTTCCCCACCGCCTCCACCAGGTGGCTCTTTCCGGTGCCCGGCGGACCCAGCCACAACACCGAGCGGGCCTCGCGGATAAACCGCCCGGTGGCCAGGTCGTAGACTTGCTTCTTCTTGATCGACGGGTTGAAGGACCAGTCGAAGTCCTCCAGGGTCTTGTGCTCGCGGAACATGGCCGCTTTGAGCCGCCGATTGAAGTCCCGGTCGGCCCGCACGGCCAGTTCATCCTGGAGGATCAGTTCCAGGAACTCCGCGTGAGTCAGCTTGTTGCCCGCCGCCTCCTGCAACCGGACCTCCAGCGATGCCGCCAGCCCGGACAGCCGCAGCTTCCGTAGCGTGGTCTGTAGCTTGTCGTTCATGCCCATTTCTCCGTGATGGACTGCTGCACCACCTGGCCGTACTCAGCCAGCGATCGGATGATCGGGTGCTCGTCGATAAACTCGAATTGCTCCTGGTTCTGGCCCTGCCGACCGATCAACTCGCGGAGGGTCCGCAGCCGGTAGGCTCCATGCGAGGTGGCGACCTGACAGGCCCGCTCGATCTGGGCGCAGGGATACCGCTTCGCCAGGGCCAGTAGCCCCATCAGCACTCTCAAGCCCTCGATGCCGCGCTGCTGGACCATGGCTTCCGCCCAGCGGGCCGTCTGCGGGCCGATCAGCGCTGCCTTGGCCAGCAGCCGGGCCGCACCCTGCTCGAGGCCGCAGACCTTCCGGCTGGCAATGTGCTTCACGTCGGTGCTGAACCGGCCGGGCGCATGCTGGGCGTGGACCGCGATCTGCTCCATACGGGCGTTGAACACCCGCACCAGCCGACCGTCCCAGCGGACCCAGACCCTTCGGCTCAGATATTCGGGTGGGACCGAGTAGTACGCCTTGTCCACTTCGATGTGGCCGTCGCGGTTGACCGTCCGCTGGCCCTCGTGGAAGAATGCGAACCGCTCCAACGGCAGGGCTAGCAACGCCGGGCGTTCTCTGTCCGCGAAGGCTTTCTGGACCTGCTGGCGGGTGGTGCCGTGGATACGCGTGTCGGCCACCTGCGTCTCCCACTCCAGGAGGTATTCATTCTCGGCCTGAAGGCTCGCGAAACGCTGGCCCTTCAGGGCGTTGTCCTGAACGTAACCCACGCCCCGCTCCACCTTGCCCTTGTGCCGGGGCGTGTAGACGCGCGTCGGCAGGATCACCGTGCCGTAGTGCTGGGCGAAGGAGAGCAGCTTGGGATTGAGTTCCGGGTCGAACCAGTCGGCCCGGCTGACCGCCGCCTTCAGATTGTCGATGACCAGCGTGCGGGGAATGCCACCGAAGTGCCGGAAGGCATTCTCCAGACAGCGAATGAAGTCATCGGTGGTCTGCCGGTAAACGGCCTCGCTGTAGCCCTTGCGAGAGTGGGATAGAACGATACGAAAGACGTAGGTCTTGCGCCGCCTGCCGTCCGGCCCGTCCACCGACGCACCCGTGCCGAAGTCCACCTGGGCTTCCTCCCCCGGTGCGCATTCCATTCGCCGGAAGGGTAGCGGCATCGCCTGCCCCAGCTTCCGCACGAATCGCCGCACGCTGTAGTAACTGCCGGTGAAGCCGTGCGCGCTGACCAGGTCCTGGTAGACCCGCTGGGCGGACAGGCCGCTGGCCAGCATCTGCTCCATGATTGTCCGGTACGGCGCACACCCGCTGATCGGCCCCGAGTGCAGGGGCGGCAGGACCGCGCCCATCCCTTCCCCCAGGAGCTCGGACCCGGCGGGCGCAATGGCCGGTTCTGCCCCTTCCGCCGCCGGGGAGCCGGGGGGCGCAATGGCTGGTTTTGAACGGTCCGACGCGCTGGCCGCGCCCGGTCCGTGGGGCGCGCGGGCTAATTCCGGCGAGTCCGACCCGGTGGGCGCGTGGGCCGATTTTGACCGGGCCTCGGCCAGGTGCAGATACCGCCGCACGGTGTCCCGGTGCAGGTCCAACTCGCGGGCAATCCGCCGCGCCGACCAGCCCTGCGCCCGAAGTGCTTCTATCGCGTGTACTTCCGCCATCTTGAGTCGATTCGCCACCATCGCTCTCCTTTCACCGGAGAGCCTAGGAAACGAATCTTCAACTCCTCAAAATGGCCGGTTTTCACGCGCCCCGAGGTGGCCTAATTTGCGCGCCCGCTGACAGTGAGCATCTGGGTACGGAATCAGCACTTTCCGGCGAGAACCTCGGCAGAAGTTCGAGCATCCTCCTCGGGGAAGTACAAAGAACGAATGCCTTGGTAGGAGTATCGATCCATGCCGATCAGGATCGCGATACGGTTCGTGGTGCTCAGTGCCTCATGTGACTTACTCTGGGCCGCCAAAGTTGATATCTTCTAAGACGACTTCGCGGAACAGTCCTGTCAGTCCTATGTGCCGCACGTTATTCTGTGATTCCCTGTGGCCCTCTTGCGCAGCATCACGCATGAGGCGAGCCCCCTTGCTCTTGTTCTTGTGGGGGCCATCGACGAAGTAGAGACAATAGCCCAATGCAGCTTTTCCAGACACGTGACCTTTTTGCGCTGCTTTTCCAAACCACTCAGTGGCCACTTCGTAGTTACGGGGAACCCCGTGCCCGTTGAAGTAGCATCGGCCCAATTGGTATTCCGCCAAAGGTAGACCCTGTTGTGCAGCTTCGCGATAGAGCAACACGGCCTCGAAGGGGTTTGCTTCTACACGAGATAGACTCACATCCTGTGGAAATTGACGAAAGCGGGGGCATCCTCCATAAGTGAAGTTGTCACAGAC
>JAKLDR010000263.1 GCA_022703445.1 Planctomycetota bacterium
ACCCCCAGGACCATGGCCGCGGCCATCGGTTCCGGGTAGGGGTAGTGGAACATGGAGAAGACTCCGGCGGATATCAGCACGGCCAGCGGCGCGCGCATCCGCCGGCGCAGGGCGGCGTAGAGGAAGCCGCGGAAGAAGATCTCCTCGGCGATCGGCGAGAACACTCCCCAGCTCATGGCGAACAGCACCAGCGGGCGCATGAACTGCGGGTGGTCGCTGCCCGGGGCGGCCTGACCGATCCGGTAGATCAGCTCGTAGTATCCCGGGTGGCCGTGCTCGATGCCCTGGGCCAGGGCGCGCTGCACGGACAGGGCGTTGAGCGCGGCCACCAGCAGGCCCAGCGAGAGCCCCCAGCCGAAGTCGTGGGCCAGCCGGCCGCCGGGGATCAGCGTGCTCAGGAGCGGCTTGCGGTGGTGGAAGAGGAGCAGGGCCAGGGGCACCAGGGCGAAGGCGGTGTTGAGCAGGGTCGAGCCGACGAACCACTTGCCGGCCGGGTCCGATCCAACCCGCACGTAGAGCCAGCGGGATCCGGCGATGGCCGCGGCGGCCAGCCCCAGGGCCAGGGCCATCTCCCAGGTGGTCCAGCGGACCAGGCGCGAGGCGGGGACGCCGGTGGCGGTGGGCGCGAAGCCCTGGCCGACCGTGCGCCGTTCAGAAGTCAATCCGCGCCCCCGTGGCCGGATCGACGCCCATGCCGACCTGCGCCCCGGGCTCGCCGGGCACGAACAGGTCGGAGACGGTGACGTCCACGGCGGTGACGGTGCAGCCCGTGCCGCTTTCCACTGCGGAGGCGACCAGCTCCCGGACCTCGGCGGCCACCTCGGGGAGCCGGGAGCCGTACTGGGCCACCAGGCTGAGCTTGACGTGCACGCGGGTGTCGCCCAGCGGCCCGCGCCGGCCCACCGAGACGGCGACGTCGCAGATCGTGACGACGCCGCGGGCGGCGATGGCCGCGTCGGAGGCCTTCTCGACCAGCAGCTTCGGATCGGGGGCCGGGGGGGTGCCTTCGGCGCTCACAGCAGGTCCTCGGCGTCGCCCGGGCCGAAAGTCCCGGAGACGTGGACGTTCACGGTGATCCTCTCGTAGTGGGTGAGCCGGCCGACCTCCTCGGCGATGGCCGCCTGGGCGCGCCGGCAGAGGTCCGGTATCTGCCATCCCCGGGCCGCCTGCAGGTAGACCTCCATCCGCAGGTGCCGGCGTCCGGAGGGGAGCACCAGACGGTGGAGCAGGAAGCGCTCGAGCAGGTTGCCGCTGCCCGGCGGCTCCATCCGCAGGCCCTCGATGCCGGATGTGGCGTGGCGGGCCATCTTGTCGAGCACCGGCTGCGCGTACGTCAGCCGGCCCGGGATGGCTCCTCCCTGGGGGCTGGCACTGTGCTGGATCAACCGGGTATCTCCTGTGTGCCGTCGGACGGGCTCAACCATTAACCGGGCCGGGCCGCGATTCAAGGGGATTTCGGCGTTCCGCCCCGCAGCCGTTTCGACGTCTCCGCTGGGCGGCTGACGTTGGTCCGGGCACCCCGCGGCGGCGGCCGCGCCGGAGGACCCGGCTATCCGGCGACTTCCCCGGAAAGGCCGATGACGACCTCCTCGAAGGGCAACGCCGCGCCGCTGTCCGCCAGGGCCTGGCGGGCCAGGCGGGTCAGCCCCGAGCAGCAGGGCACCTCCATGCGGTAGACGGTCACCTTGGTGATGCCGGAGCCGCGGAATATCTCCGCGAGCTTCTCGACGTAGCCGCGGCCGGAGACGTCGTCGAGCTTGGGGCAGGCGACCAGCAGCGCCCGGCCGGCGAGGACCTCGGGGTGAAGCTGCGGGAACGCGAAGCCCACGCAGTCGGCCGCCAGGGCCAGTTCCCTTCCGCGCAGGAAGGGCGCGCCCGGCGGCACCAGCGCCAGCTGGATCGGCCACTGGCCGAGCTGACTGGCCTGCCCCGCGCCGGAGCCTCCGGCGCAGCAGGGTGCGGCCGGGGCGGCAGCCGGCTTGAGCGTCCGGGCCATGGTCCCCGGGCAGCCGCAGGGCAGGGGGGCGGGGGAGGGGGCGGGGGGCTCCCCGGCGTGCGGCGCAGCGGCCGCTCCGCCGTGCTTGTGGGCCATGGCGGCGGCCTCATCGAAATCGGCGGCCTCGCGCTCCTCGATGGTGATGGCATCCTGCGGGCACTCGCCGAGACAGGCGCCCAGCCCGTCGCAGTAGCTGTCCTTGACGAGCTTGGCCTTGCCGTTCACCATGGCGATGGCGCCCTCGGCGCAGGCCGAGACGCACTGGCCGCAGCCGTTGCACTTGGCGGCGTCGATCCGGACGATCTTGCGTTTGGGCACTGGCGGCTCCTCCTGAATCCTCGTCTGGCTTCAACAAGTCGCGGGCCCATTCTATTCGCGGTCGGGGGGATTCCAGGGGAAGTCCATGGTGGCTCCAACGCAGAGGCCGCAGAGGAGCGCGGAGGTCGCAGAGGACAGCACTGGAGCATGCTTGGGCGCGTCAAGTGCTCCTTCTGACAATGAACCGAAATCCTCCGCGTCCTCTGCGCCACTCTGCGACCTCTGCGTTAAGAGTTCCCGCTGGATCAACGGGGCGCATGCCTTGGCCCCGGGCAAGTGCGAACCGCCGTTGCGGTTTGCGCGGCGGCGCTTAGACTGTTGCCCAAAGGAGCGATGGATCATGACTGAAGAGCAGGATCAGGCGAAACCGACCGGCGGCGATTGGCGCGAGCAGGCCCGGCGCGAGAAGGAGCGGCTGGCCAAAGAGCTCGACAAGCAGACCGAGGGCGGCGAGGAAGCCGGCGGCGAGATGGGCGAGATGCCCGAGGCCGACTTCATGCACTTCGTGAGCTCCCTGGCCATGCAGGTGATGATGTTCCTGGGCCAGGTCGAGAACCCCATGGTCGGCAAGCGCATCCTCGACCTGGGCGCCGCCAAGTACAACATCGACATCCTGGGTATCCTGGCCGAGAAGACCAAGGGCAACCTGACCAAGGAGGAGGAGGCGGCCATGACCCGGCTGCTCTCCGAGCTGCGCATGGGCTACGTTCAGACCGTCAAGGCTCTGGAGAAGGCCATGGCCGAGGCCCCGCCGCAGGCCGCCGGCGGCCAGGAGCCGCTCCGCGGGCCTGGCGCGCAGCCTCCGCCGCCGAAGGGGAAGATCATCATCTAGCCGCCACGTTACTCGCCTACCAGCCTGATTCCCCCGCCACGTTGCCTGGCTGCTTCATGGGTGGCGTCAAGCAGACTCTTGAGCGTGCTGTCTGCGCTGTGTCTGTGCTCGCGCCTCACATCCCCGTTCAGACACAGGACGAAGGTGGACCTGTCTCCACGGTCGTGCGTGTCTCGGTCAAAAGCTAGAACGCAAACTCCAGGGTCGCTGCTCTTCAGCCCCCCAACCAGGACATAGCTGGTGTTGGTTGGATCAACCCGCCCGGTTCTTTCTATGAGGCTCCACTTGCTGGGATGCGCCGGGCAGGAGAAGGCTTGGGCCTCAGATAGGTACTTGGGAAAGAGCGCGCTG
>JAKLDR010000264.1 GCA_022703445.1 Planctomycetota bacterium
CCTGCGGACCGCCTGCGTTCTTGAGGCTGACACGGCCGAAGGCAACCCGGAGCAACACCCGGGCGCGCTCAGTTGCCCCCGCCCGGCATGCAGGGTACAACTACTCTGCTTCCCAGTCCTCTGTGGAGGCTTTCCGACTCATCCTGAGCGCTTCCAACAACGTGACGGTCCGCCTCCGTCCGACCGATGAAACTCCCTTGACTTTGCCCCCCTAGAGCCTAGCATATCATGGAGTTAAGGGGCAACCCGAATGGCCTCGGCGTGCGTTTGGGTTTTCCCCTTTCACCTAGTCGGGAGGAGAAGCATGCGCAGTCTCCGCCTTATCTCCCTGGCCGCTGCCGTGGCCCTGTTTTCCTGCATGATGGCCGCTTCCCTGGTGCGAGCTGGCGACCGTTCCGGCGAAAACCAGGGAGCCAAGCAGTTCACGCAACCTGCGCCGGTTAAGCAGTTCGACCTGGGCAAGCTGGACCTCTCCAAGCCACCGGTCGAACCGGCCCCTCCCAAGGCTCCCGAACAAGCCGAGCAACCCAAAGCCAAACCGATTGTCCGCTACCGCGCCTCGGAACTCGCGCCTGAGGGTGCCGAATTCGTCCTGGAGATCCCCGACCTGCAGCGCACCTACCGCTCCGCCGGGGCCTCGCCTCTCGGCAAGCTCATGTCGCCGGACGCCCTTGGCCCGGCCTGGAGCCGGAACATTGTCCAGCGCATGCGCAACCTGCCGCCTGCCGGCGAAGGGCTGCCCAACGGCGACTCCTTGGTCAGCCTTGTCGAGCGGGTCAGCGGCATGCTCTCCGGAGAAGTGATCATCGGCATCTACCCGCCGGCGGAAGGCGGCAAGTACAAGCGGTTCCTGCTGGTGGCCGGCATGGAGGGCACGCAGCGCACCGCATTCACGGACTCCATTGAGGACTTCAAGAGCCTGGCCGGCTTGAGCCGGGAGACCCTGGCGGAGAACCTGACCAAGGGTGATTTCACATTCCAGCGCCTGACCGCCAAGAACGGACTCAGCGCCACCTGGGGATTCGTGGGCAACCAACTGGTGGTGGAGTTCGGCCGAATCAGCCCCAAGGCCGGCGGCCGGCAGCTCTTCGCCGACCAGGTGTTGTCCGCCGCGCTTACCCGAGGCGAGAAGAGCCTGGCCAGGGAGGAAGCGCGGGCTGAACAGGTGGCTGTTCTGGGCAAGGACGCCGACCTGTACATTCGCGCCGACATGAAGGCGCTCTGTGGCCTGACCGCCCCGGCCGGAGTCAAGGACCGCCCGCCCATGGCTGCCTGGTTCGAAGGCGTCAGGTACGTTGCGGCAGCCCTGCGCTTCGAAGCCGGCGCCGTCCGGGAGAAGCTCTTTGCCGCCATGGATATGGAGAGCCCGCTGGGCAAGCTCATGCCCAAGGCCGCCTCAACGTCCGAACTCGCCAGGTTCATGCCCTTGGACGCCTGTTACTGCGAGACTTCACGACTGTCCCCGACGGCTACTACTCAGAGCCTGGCCCTGGCCATGGCCGCTCTCCCCGAGGAAGTCCGAGCCCAGGTCGACGAGCAGATAGCCGCCATCGAGAAGAAGTCGGGACTGTCTCTGGAGAAGGACATAATACCGGCCTTCTCCGGCGAGTGCGCCTCAGCTTACACTGTCCGGGCCGTAGGAGCCGTGCCGGATATCGAGAGCGTCCTGATCCTCCAGCCTGATGACATGGAGAAGATCAAGGCCGTGCTGGTCGGGCTGGAGAAGGCCATTGCCGGCGCGGATGGGTTCAAGACAGACAACTACCCAGGCACCCAGGTGCGATACCTCGAACCGCCCAAGGACGCCGCAAAGAAGGAGCCCGAGAAGCCCGCCAAGCAGCCCGGCGCCGCGTTCTTCGGCGCGGGACACCTAACGGGGAGTGGAGGCGACCGCGACCTCTCGCCGCTGGCCCTGCGGCTGCTGCGCATCAACGCCTATGCCATCCATGGGCAGTGCGTGATACTGGGCAGCAGCCCGCGGGTGGTCAAGCTGGCGTTGCGTCAGAGGGACCCGGCGCAGCACACATCCAGCATCCTGGACAAGGCTGACTTCAAGAGCGCCCGGAAGATCCTGGGGCCCCATCAGGCCAACGAGCTTTCCTGCAGCTACCTGGACCTGCACCGCGTTGGCGAACTACTCTACGCTGCGGCCGGCGCCAGCGGAGACATCCCGGACCTCCCTCCCGCCGACCGGGTCCTTGATGACATGACCGGCATGACCTGGGTCGTTCGCCAGGAGAAGCAGGGTGTGTCCGTCGAGGTGCTTTCTCCGGTGGGGCTCATGCCGCTTAGCGCGGCGGCCATGGCCAAGAGCGCCCTGGACACCATCGACGCCATGGCTGTCGCCGAACAGCTCGCCCACACGGCCAAGCTCAAGGCCATCTGGCGCGGGATGGAACTGTTCGCGACGGAGTTCGGCCGTTATCCGCTCAGCCTGGGAGAGCTCTTCCCGGCCTACGCCAAAACCGGCGCGCTCTTCCTTACGCCCGAGCAGGAGTCCGGCGAGGACAAAGTGGTCATCGAGAAGGCCGAGGAAGTCGAAGGCAAAACCGGTTACAGGTACATCTCCGGCCGCACGCCGAACTCCGAGGGTGCCTCGCTGCTCCTGTACTCGGTGAAACCCACGGTGCGGGGGACCCACTGGTGCCTGCTGGCCAACGGCAAGGTCCGCGAAGTCTCGACCAAGGTCCTGGCCGACATGCTTGGCACCAGAAAGCCGGCGGGCCTGGGGTCCGACAAGTAACGCCAGTTCCGGTGAGGGGGAAAGGGAGACCGGCTTGAACTGCCCGCGCTGCTCGGGGACGCTAAGCCAGGTAATGGTCAGCCTCTGCCGGGCACACACCTGCCAGGCCTGCGGCGGGGCATGGGTGCCATTCGAGAGTTGCGAAGCGGTGATGCCCAGGCTCGCCGAACTGGCCCCAGAGGGGACGCCTGCACCCCTAGCGGCTGCTCCCGCCAAAGTCAAGTGCCCCGGCTGCGGCGGAGACTTGGTTCCGGTCAAGGCTCACGCCTCAGGCGGCATCACCGTCCGCACCTGCATGGTCTGTTTCGGTCGCTGGGTGGACGGGTCCGAGCTTCTCCGCACCCGAGGACAAGGGCTGCTTGGCATGATCAAGGCCATGTTCCGCCGCATGGCCCCCAAGGACAAGGCGCCCAAGAACGCTCCGGCACCCGGCGAAGCCGAGCCCGCCGCACATCTGCGCAGCGAGGAAAGCGCGCGGACCGAAACGCCCGGCCAGTCACCCACACAGGAATAACCCGCTCAAATGCCCAACACCAAGAAAGACCCCCGGCTGCAGCGCATGACCCAGGATCTCGTGTCCATGGCCGAGCTGGTGGAGCGAAACGTCAACACTGCGGTCATGGCCCTGGTCGACGCCAACACCAGGTTTGCGTACGAGGTGATCTCCCTCGATGCCGACATCGATGAGATGGAGGTGGTCATCGATCGGGAATGTCTGGCCTTCCTAGCGGAGGCCGCCCCCTCCTCCG
>JAKLDR010000265.1 GCA_022703445.1 Planctomycetota bacterium
AGGATGGCCATCTTGAGAGCCTGCTCGCATCGATTATGCCGACTGCCGGATTATGCCGCGTGGCGGCCCCGAACCCCGCGTTTTGCGCCTGAACTCAAGGATCTGGTCGTTGTGGACACGGCATAATCAGAGGGCCTCCAGGAAGGCGAGCAGCTTGTCGTTTGGGCGGTATCGATGGGGTGGGGTTTTGCCCGGAGCCGTTCGAGCCCGTGCTGCTTCCTTCATCGCCATGTCGGCATGCAGATAGGTTTGCGTGGTCTCGATGGATTCGTGCCCCAGCCAAAGCGCGATCACAGTGATGTCCACCCCGCTCTGGAGGAGGGTCATCGCCAGCGTGTGTCGCAGAGTATGGGGAGTCACCCGCTTCTTTCGAAGGGATGGACATGTTCTGGCCGCGGCTTTGACGTGGCGCTCGACCAACCGCTGAAGCGCGTCGGAACTCATCGCGGTTCCCCTGGCGGTGGGAAAGACTGGTGTGGTGGACTCCGGGGGCCGATGGGCGAGCCAATCGGAGAGCCGGGCCGCAAGATCGGCGCCCAGGGGAGTACATCGGGCTTTGCGACCTTTCCCAAGGCACTTGATATGGGTGCCGGCATCGAGTTCCACGTCCTGTCGGCGAAGCCGAATCAACTCCGAGTTGCGCAGTCCGGTTTGCACGGCCACCTGCAGCAGAAGCAGATCACGCCGCCCCAACCAAGTCGTGTCATCCGGAGCCTTGAGGAGCGCCTCCGTCTCCTCACGGCTCAAGAACTCCACGGGGCCGCGTTCAAATCGTTTCTGCGGGATGGCCAGGACCCGCTGGCAGTGGTTGGCCAGGGCGGGCTCGTTCACGCCAACGTATCCAAAGAACGCGCGGATGGCGCTCAGACGGTTGTTCCGCGTGCGTGCGCGGTTGTGGCGATCATGCTCCAGATGTTTGAGGAAAACGGAGACAAGCTTGGCGTCCAGATCCTCCATCTGAAGGTCGCTGGCTTGGCGATGGTAGTGCCTGGAAGCGAACTTCAGCAGCAACCGGAAGGTATCTCGGTAACTGGCGACCGTGTGCGGGCTGGCGTCCAATTGCCCCAGCAAGCGATCGGTGAAGAACCGCTGCAGGTACCCCGCAAGGTTGGCGACGCTCATCGTCGGCCTCCTTGCCGGGTGGTCCGCTCGAACTCCGTGGCGAACTGGAGCAGCTCCGGAACGGCTTCGATGTACCAATACGTACAGCCCACCGAGGAATGGCCCAGGTAGGTGGCCAGCTTGGGCATCTGTAACGAGACATTGAGCCCGGCGCGATACCATTCCACCAAGCGCTTGGTTGCGAAGGTGTGACGCAAATCCTGAAGCCGTGGACCTCGCCCGCAGCGCTTGTCCCCCGGGGACCTTCTCAAGCCACAAGCAGTCGAGATTTTGCAGAACCATCTCCGGACGGTACCCAGGTCCAGGGCGGTGCCGTGGTCTGAGACCAAGAAGGATGAGCTGCGCCGGTGGGGAAGGAGACGATCACGCACTCGGGCGTAGTTCTCCAGCGCCACAACGGTGGAGCCATGGACCGGGACCTGCCTGGACTTGCCGAACTTCGACTCACGAATGACCAGAAGGCCCACCCGAAGATCCACGTCCCGATCTTCCAAGGCCGCAGCCTCGCCCGGCCGCAACCCGGTGGCCGCCAGCAAGCCGATCAGGGTCTTGAGGCTGATGGCCTTCATCCCTCGGGGCGACCGGAGAGCGGCGGCCGCTTCCATCAGTTGGATGATCTGGGCGTCGGTGTAGATGTGCGGCTTACTGCGGCGGTGCCGCACAGGCAAGAGCCGTGGCGGCGGAACCTGGTGACGAGGCTCAAGGACGTTCAGCCAGCGGGCGAACTGACGCACCATCGAGAGCTTGCGAGCCCAGGTGGCACGCTGAACGTTCTGGGATTGCTGCGACCATTCCAGCGCCAGGGAGATCGTAATGAACCTGGCCCGCTTACGCCTCAGGAACTCAAGGAACCCGTAGAGCGTGTGGGCGGGCTCTTGCAGTTGGGTACCCAGCGCCCGTCGTGCGGCGATGTACTCTCGGAGATGGTCCTGCAACGGTTTCATCGCGCACCTCCGCGCGTAGGCCAGGGGCGAATCACCGCCTGGAGCGCCCCCAGGTCGATCTTCGCGTAGATCTCGGTGCTGACGAGGGTATGGTGGCGGAGCACCTGGGAGATCTCTCGTAGGGGGGCTCCCCGGTGCAGCATTCGGCTGGCGAGGGTGTGGCGAAAGAGATGGGCCGCGATTTGCTTGGGCCTCTCGACTCCGGCCTTCGCCATCGCGCGGCGGACGATATGGCCGATGCTCGCCGGCCCCGCCAGCGGCACCTGCGGAGCGATCGTACGCAGGAAAACGCGTCGCGTCGTCCGCACGGGGCGATCCCGCCGTAGATAGCGCGCAATCGCGGCACCGACGTCGCGGGGCAGCGGCAACAGGTCCTGGCGACTTCCTTTTCCACGGATCAACACCTCGCCCGTCCTCCAGCGGAGGTCTCCCAGTTCCAGTGAGAGGATCTCGCTCGACCGCAACCCGAGTCTCGCCAACAGGAGCAGAATGGCATAATCCCGTCGACCCGTGGCCGTCGCTGGATCCGGCGCCGCGAGGACCTGCTCCACTTCCCCAGGCGCGAGCGTCCTGGGTATGCCGGGCTGAGTCCACCGGCGCACCGTGGGGATGGCCGCGGTGAGATCGTTCCGGATCTCGCCTTGGGCATGGAGGAAACGCAAGAAGGAGCGCAGGCTGGTGGCCAGCAGCCGGACGTACTCGCTGGAGCGACCCTGCGCGCGTTCGAGCAGAAAGGCCCGAAGGTTCGCTGCATCCAACCGGCGAACCGCCGTGTGGCGATGTTCCTCCTTCAGGTAACGCAGTAGGTCCCTGACCACCGGCAGGTAGACCTTCAGCGAAAGCTCTGCCAACCCCTTCTCGTTGCGGAGAAAACTGGCGTACCGCGCTTCGAGGGCGGAGCCAACCTTCGGCCGCTTGGGGGCACAGGTCCTGACCACCTGAGAAGCGCGCAGGTAATCCAGAAAGCCGAAGAGAGCACGCGACGCAACGCTACGCCGGCTTCGATCGCCCGGGAGCGAGTCGGTCAGGAAATCGCGGATCTCCGATTCGGTCAGGTCCAGGCACGGGCGCTTGCGGCGGCGTCGCCACCGCAGGAACTGTTCGAGGGCTACACGTTTGGCGCCGAGCGTGTTCGCGGCGTAACCCGCAGCGCTCAGTTCGGCCATGAAAGGCCCGACGTGGGCCTGGATGACATCGCCGGTAGGGGAATGATGGGGGTAGTCGATCTTCTCGTTCATCAGGTGATCTCTCTTTCCTCGGCGAGCACCGCCGAGGCTTCGAGATCACCCGAATTATGCCGTGTCCACAACGACCAGATCCTTGAGTTCAGGCGCAAAACGCGGGGTTCGGGGCCGCCACGCGGCATAATCCGGCAGTCGGCATAATCGATGCGAGCAGGCTCTCAAGATGGCCATCCT
>JAKLDR010000266.1 GCA_022703445.1 Planctomycetota bacterium
GTGGACGGCGGGGAGCTGAAGTGGTGGGCCAGCTTGCGCGCCACCGCCGGGCGGGGTAAGCTGACGGCGGAGGACGTATGACGGAGCCCAGAGAGCAGGCCAGCCCGCCCCTCCGCACCTGGCGGCCGATGGCGGCGTGGACGGCGGGGAGCTGGTGGGGCGCCTTGCGCCGCACCCAGGGGCGAGGCGGCGCCGTGTTGCGAATAATTGAAAGAGAGTGACCGCAGAGCCTACAAGTAATATTGGATAGTGCCCAAGTGTTGGGAGAAGTCAGCGATGAAGGCTTGCCGGATCACTCTTGCGCTCCTTGGCGCCGGGTTACTGTGCCCCGCGTGCACCCCGCCATCGGCGGATCGTGCTGCGCTGTTGCCCGAATGTTCCCAGTCGGCGGCTCATCTTCCTCGATGCTCAGACCCGCACGGCGAACCTGCGGAGTCTGCCCGACTTGCCCCGGCTTGCTCTTTGGACGAGCCTGGGGAGACGTACATATGCAATGTCGACCCCCGTAAGGCGTGGACGGTGAGGGTGGTCAACACCGAGCCAGAGGAGGACATTGGCGGCGAGAAGGACTGGTTCAAGTTCGAGCTTGTCTCCGACGACGGAAAGGTTTCCGTCTCCAGGAAGTTCGTCTCAACTTATGGGAAGTTCCACATCGACCTCATTGATCTCACCGGCGACGGCCAGGAGGAGGTTGTCTTCGTGACCGGCTCGGGAGCCGGTACCAGCGTGCGCGAGGAATCCCTGGAAGTCATGCAGAGAAGGGGCAACACCCTGGTGCCCATCCTGAAGACGAAACTGTCCGACTACTGGACAGAGGGGTGTCGATGGTGGTACGCGATCGAATACGTGGACCTCAATGGCGACGGCGTCACCGACCTGCGCCTGGTCCTCACGCACGACCAGATCGAGTGGGATGACCTCCATTGGGGCAATCCCAAAAACATCCCCTCTGCCGCAATCAAGGAGTACCGGTGGGACCCCGGGGAACGAAGAATGGTCCTGTTCAGGAAGGTGCCGCGGAAGGCGATCCACCCGCCGGCCAAGCCTGGACTACGATGACTTGGTCGCCGCTCCCGCCCTTGCGCCGTTTCCCTTGGCGGGGTAAGCTGACGGCGGAGGACGTATGCCGGAGCCCCCAGACCAGGCCAGCAAGCCCCTCCGCACCTGGCGGCCGATGGCGGCGGGGACGGCGGGGATGAGGAAGATCCAAGGGCGTCGCGGTTGCATGAAAGGACGGGAAACATGGCCTGCTATGTTCCGGCTGACTGCGGTTCCAGACGGATTTCGCTGGCCTTGGCTATGGTTGTTCTGGTTGCCGGCTGTGGCAGCCGCCAGCAGTCGCAGTATGTCACCTACGAGAGCCTTGCGAAGATCCTGAGCGAAGAGTCGACAAAGAAGGGTGTTGCCGAGAGTATCATCGAGGCAGCCAGGATTCGAGCTGAGGTTCAGGATCGCATCACAGAGCTTTCCAGGCAGGCCTTGACGGCCAAGACGGTCGAGGAGCGGACCAAGGCAGTGATGGCCGCCTGCGAGTTGGACGTTTCCAGCCTCAAGGATACTCTTCTCGCCATACAGAAGGCCGTGGAAATCTCCGCCGAGAACTTGGCCAACGTCAACACCTGCGGCTACAAGAGAGTGCGCGTCGTCTTCAAACCAGGTGGCCGCGACGTCGCCATCGAGCCCGACTTCACTCGTGGGCCTCTTCAGAATACGGGTCGCGGCCTGGACGTCACCATCCTAGACTCCAGCAGCTTTTTTCGGGTCGAGTTGCCCGGAGGTCAGACGGGCTTCACCCGGCACGGATGCTTCCTTCGAGACGTGACAAACAAGATTGTTGACGCTGAAGGGCGCTGCCTCCTGCCCAAGCTCACGGTTCCTCCGGAAGCAGTAAATGTTGTCTTCCAGCAGAACGGAGCGGTCGAGGCGGTCTTTGGTGATGGGAAAGCAAACAGGCAGATCGGCCAGATTGAGTTGGCCAGTTTTCGTAATCCCAGCGGCCTGCGTGTTGAGCAGTGGACCACCTTTCGGCAGACCGAGGCGTCCGGGCCGCCCAAAGTGGGCAAGCCCGGCGAAGACGGCTTCGGTGAGATTCAGAGCGGGTTCCTGGAGTCCTCCAACGTCGAACCGTGGGAGGAACTGGTCAGGCTCTGGAAGCTGAAGGCTTGGTTCGACGGGGTTTCCAAAGTCGTCACCGAAGTGCATCCGCAGCCTGGCGCCTCTCCGACGGGGTCTGCCGGGAAGCGGTAGGAGAAGCAACCTGTGCCGGAGCCCGCCACCGCGCCCGCCCCGCCCCTCCGCCCCTGGCGTCCGATGGCGGCGGCCAGCTTTGTTGTGGGCCAGCTTGCGCGCCACCGCCGGGCGGGGTAAGCTGACGGCGGAGGAGCTATGCAGGAGTCCGTCGCGCAGCCCGCCATGCCCACCGACCGCCGCGACCGGCGCGTTTACGTTTGGTGGGGTGTTTCGCTCGGACTGCTCGGCCTGCTAGCTGCATTCTGCGTCCTCTTCCTCGCACCATATATGCAAGTGCGTAGGATAGTCAGTGGTATCAAGCGTGATATCGACGAGCAGGACGCCAGGGCTATGATCACAAGGCTTGGCGGGCCGGACGAGACTGTGCGGAAGCTCACGTTCTACATGCGGCTACCAGGGGCCATCGCGCCGGAGTTGGACAGGAACATGGCCGCGGGTCTGCTCGGCTGCTGCGGCCGGCCAGCCGTTCCCGCGTTGATCGCGGCCCTGGACTACTATCCTGGCCCTAATGACTGGGGCGGCCTTGCTGAGCGCTGCCAAGCGATCCGCGCGCTCGGCAGGATCGGGACGGATGCCAGTGAGGCGATCCCCCATTTGCTCAAAAGGGGAAACAAGGAGTCATCGGCGGTAGTCCAGGCGCTGGGCGACATCGGCGTCGCGAACCAAGAGGTGCTGGACTATCTGATGGACTGCATCGACGACCGCTATCCAGATGACGAAGAACTCCGTTGTCGGAACATTGCTGTCGCCAAGGCGCTTGGCAAACTTGGGCCATCCGCGGAGGTGGCGGTCCCCGAGTTGATGAAGCTGCTCCAAGGCGTACAGCCGCTCACCGTTCGGGTGGCTGCCGCAGACGCGATGGGCAGCATTGGCCCGGGCGCGGCACAAGCCGTCTCGGGACTCTGTGCGGAGGCATGTGATCCCGGCAATGATCCACAGTTGCGCGTGGCAGTCGCCTGGGCGCTGGTCAAGATTGGCCTGCCCTGCCCAAACGAAGGCGACCAGGCCAACTGCCTGGAAATGCTCGGAAGCGCCGCCAACGACAAGAACGCCGAGGTTGCTGCCGCCGCCGCCGAGGCACTTAAGAAGATCAGGAGCGAGGAGCCACCGAAGTGACCGAGCCAGCCACCAAGCCCCTCCGCACCTGGCGGCCGATGGCGGCGTGGACGGCGGGGATACTGCTGGCGCTGGGGCTGGTATGGTTCGTCGGCGCGGTGGTGGCGCCGGTG
>JAKLDR010000267.1 GCA_022703445.1 Planctomycetota bacterium
CTGGCCGGGGCGGGCCGTGACTTCGACGCCGTCGATCGTGAAGGTGAGGGTGTCGCTCATGGCAGGCTCCTCAGTTGTGCGGGGCCGCGTAGAGGGCGGAGGCACGCCCGGCGATGCGCTCGCCCCGGGCCAGCGCGGCGCGGACGTCGAAGCTGCGCAGCCGCCCGTCCGGGTTGGGCTTCACCCGCCTCTCGTAGGCGGCGCGGAAGTTCTTCAGCGTGCTCAGGACCGGGTTGGCGCTGGTCTGGCCGAGGCCGCAGCGGCTGGCGGTCTTGACTGTCTGCCCCAGCTCCTGCAGGTAGGCCAGGTCGTCGGGCGTGGCCGCCCCGGCCAGCACCCGATCGAGGCGCTCCTTGAGCAGGACGTTGCCGGCCCGGCACGGTGTGCAGTAGCCGCAGCTCTCGTGGATGAAGAACTGCATGAAGCAGGCGGCGATTTCGAGCACGTCGCGGTCCTTGGAGAAGACCATCACCGAGCCGCCGGTGGCCAGGTCGTCGTAGTCAATCGCGCGGCCGAACTGCTCCGGGCCGATCATCTGCCCCGAGGGGCCGCCGACCTGCACCGCGCCGCAGTTCTCGGCGACGACCTCTTCGAGGAGCTGCTGGACCGTCAGGCCGAACGGGACCTCGTAGACGCCGGGCCGTTCGCAGTCGCCGCAGACGCTGAGCAGCTTGGTCCCGGGGCTGCCCTTGGTGCCGATGCCGGCGAACCAGGCTGCGCCGTTCTCGATGATGCGCACCGCGCAGCAGAAGGTTTCGACGTTGTTCACCGCGGTGGGCCGCCCGAGGTAGCCCTTCTCGGCCGGGAAGGGGGGCCGCGTCTTGGGGTCGCCGCGCCAGCCCTCGGCCGAGCTGAGCAGGGCGGTCTCCTCGCCGCACACGTAGGCGCCGGCGCCGAGCTGGATGCGGATGTCGAAGCGGAAACCCGCCTTGCCGCAGATGTCCTGGCCGAGCAGGTTGGCGGCGCGCCGCCGGGCCAGGACGTCTTCAAGGAAGGCCGCCAGGTAGGCGTACTCGGCGCGCAGGTAGAGCAGCCCGAAGTCGGCGCCGATGGCGTAGCCGGCGATCGTCATGCCCTCGAACAGCAGGTCCGGCCGCTCGGTGAGGATGGCGCGGTCCTTGAAGGTGCCCGGCTCCCCTTCGTCGGCGTTGCAGGCGATCACCTTCTGACCGCCCGCGGCGGCCCGCGTGAAGTCCCACTTCATCCCCGTCGGGAAGCCGGCCCCGCCGCGGCCGCGCAGACGCGCCGCCTTGATCTCCCGGATGACCTCGGCCGGGCTCATCGAGAGGGACTTGCGCAGCCCGGTGTAGCCGCCGGCGACGTCGGCGAAGATCACCTCGCCGCGCCGCCGGATGTTGTTGTTGACCATGGACCGCACGAGCGGATGCGCGTTGTTGCCGTCCCCCAGGCGGTGCACGAGCCGGCGCGGGTCGCCGGTCTGCTTCAGCTCGCGGCAGACCGCCCGCGCCTTGTCGCTGGACAGCGAGGTCACGGGGACGTCGTTGATGAGGGCGGCCGGGGCCTGGTCCGACAGCCCGATGCAGGGGGCGAATTCGAGGGTGACGGCGCCGTCCGCGGTGGTCTGGCCGAAATCGATGTCGAGTTCGTCGCGGAAGGCCTGGGCAACCCGGTCGAGGCCCGAGAGGCGGTCAATCACGTCGTCGCACAGGCGGATGACGATGCGGCCCTTGGGCTGTTCCGAGAGGAAGGCGTAGAACGAGACCACGCTTTCGACTTCGACGCGCTCGGTGCCGACCGCCTTGGCGATGGCGTCAAGGGCCTTGCCGGGCACGCAGCCGCACCGGGCCTGCACCGCCCGCACGATGTCCATCATGCGGGTGGCGTCGTTGCCGTAGGTCTTGCAGATGCCCCGCACGTCCTGGCTCATGTTCTGGCTCATGCCGCTCTCCGTCACAGGCTTGGACCGGCCGCGCGCCCCAACGAGGAAAAATACATGGAGTTTACAGCATAGCGCGTCAAAGAGGCCGAGTCAAACGCCGGACGCCGGGAGACTCGTGATGCAGGACAGGAGTGCCGGGCGGCGTGGGGATTGACCGGCCGCGGGGGCTTGACACGGGCCGGCGTCACACGCGTCAGGAGTTGCGCCTTGTGGAGGGTGCGTGGCCGGTGCCGTCCGCCGGTGTACTCTCTCCTGTCGGGCCCGGAGCCCGGCCGCCATGCCTGACCTGCGCCCTTCGCGGGGCGCCATTCCTGTTGTGCCCGGTGCAACGGATCGAACCGCCCGCCCAGCCCTCTGACGACAAAGGAGACCGGCCATGAGGTTTCTGAGGATCGCGTTGCCCGTTGTGATGGGGATGGCCATGGCGCGGCCGGGCGATGCGGCCGCCCAGGCGGCGCCGGCGGCGCCCGCCCTCCAGGACTACGAGAAGCCCGGCCAGCTCGCGCCGCTTCCCCAGGGGCAGGCCTCGCTGTACCGCGTGCCGTGGCGCTCCAACCCGCGGACCGCCTCGGCGCTGGAGGCGCTCGAAGGGTTGGGCGTGTATTACAAACACATCGCCGCCAACCCCCACGTCATGGGGCAGATGGCGGCCGCCGGGGTGAAGCGCCTCCGCCTCGCCCCCCACCATACCATGTATATCCATAAGGACTGGACCGGGCCGAGCGCGTCCGAACTCGCCAACCTCGAAGGCGAGTTCAAGGGCTGCAAGGCCGCCGGCATCCGGCCCTGCGTCGTCTTCGTGCACATCCCGATCATGGGCACCGACGACGCCGGCCAGGCTTGGGTCAGGAACACCTGGAAGAAGGAACTCATGGCCTGGGGGCCGCCCGGCAGCGAGGCCTACAAGCTCTATCTGGAGAAGACCTACCTCGGGATGCTCGCCATCCTGAACGCCGCCCGCGCCGCCGGCTTCACCGAGGAGGCGAGCTACGACCTCGAAATGGGCCAGAACCTGTGGTGGGGCTTCCCCGCGTTGCCGCCGTTCCCCGGCCTGACGCTCGAGAGCCTGCAACCCGGCGGATTGCTCTACGAGTTCGACAAGGCCCTGGTCGAGCGCGCCCGCGCCGAGGGCTACCGTGAACCGGTGCTCTACAACAGCCAGTGCCATCACCACTTCGACCGCATGGACGACCGCGAGCTCATCCCCGGCCAGGCCGGCCGCGCCATCTCGATCTACAGCAGCTGGGGCGGGACGGTCGGCAAGGGCTGGCTCGGCGAGACGGTCGAGGTCACCAATCCCGACGGCAGCCGCAAGCGCGTCACCGTCAGCCCCACCGACGAGTGGCCGGCCCGCGAGCCGCTCGTGTTCGCCGAGGGGCGGGTGCCGGAGATGGTGTTGGCCAGGCCCGAGAGCTACCTGGCGGACTTCAGCCGGCACGACAACCTGATCGCCCGGCTCAAGGCCGGCGCGGTTCCGGTCGCCATCACCTCGCTCGGCGTCGTGCCCTCCGACATCCCCGGCGCCACCGTGGAAACCGCCGACGCGCAGGGCCGCAAGACGCGGGCGATGGCCCCCGGG
>JAKLDR010000268.1 GCA_022703445.1 Planctomycetota bacterium
CCTGGCCCTCGAGATCACCGCCGGCGCCCGGCGCGACCTGGTCCTGCTGCGGCCGCAGGGCGTGCAGGGCGAGTGGCAGGGCAAAGCCTTGGCCGCGCAGGCGGAACTGGCCGTCATCCGGGGCGCCGCCACGCCGGCCCCAGGTAGGTCGGGGGTGCCAGTACCCGACCCCGGTCGCGACCTGCGGGAGTGACCGACAACGTCGAGGGCTGGGTGGCCGGCCGCGAGACCTGGCGGCATGGGTGACCCACCCGACAACCACACCAGCCCCGCCGGCAGGCCCGCAGACTCAGGGGCCAGGCGCCAATAGCCCTGCCATGGCTCAGCCGCGCGGCGGCTGTGGAAAAGATGGTGCGCGGCTCAGACTGTGCAAACTGCCCGCAACCCGGCCGCACGGCTGACCAGCGGCCGAGGACCAGTCCGCTCGCTGAAGCCTCGCTCTCACTGCCGGGCCGGTTCGACGTGGTGACGAAGACCAGCACACCCGCAACCCCGCACCTGGAGACGAGTCGAGACGAGGACCGGTCCAGGCGTCCGGAGGCCCTGTCTGGCGACCAGCGCCATGCGGGGCTTCCGCCGCCAGCACGGTGCAGGGCTGTTTCAGAAGACCGTCGCCAGCCTTGCGACGGGGCCGCCGGTAGGTCGCGGCTGCCACCCGCCCGCGTGCGGGCGAGAGCATCTTCTGGATGTCAAGGGGTCCCGCGAGAAAAAGGCGCAGCAAGGGCTGGGTGCCTCCGTCGTCCGTGTCTTTGTGAGCGAGCCAGAGCGGACGGGAGCGAGGGCGAGGCGGGGTGAGTCGTGTGAGTGTGTCCAAGGGGACGGCATGGGGTCGGCAGGACGGTCCCGTCGGGTTGCGGTAGTGCCCGGCTCCCTGGTGGGGGACGGGTCCGGTCCATGCTGTCTTATGATTTACGGGCACTCGGCCGAGCAGGACAGGGGGAAAGAAAAAGGAGAGTGACTCCATCCCCTGTGGCCGGTGCTAGGCATCTCGAGCATTCGGCGGACCGGACGCCGGGCTGGGGCGCTCTCGCCCGAGCAGTGTCCCGATGGGCAGCGGACAGAACCGCTACCCGGACCCGCTACGTGACGTCGATTGCCGCTTGGCCGCGGACGGGGTCTGCCGTCACTGCCGCCGTGCCGTCCCTTCGGACATGGAGTCACCCGTCAAAGAGTTGTTCCGCGGGCGTGAAACTGGGTCAGTGCTTCGATCTCCTTATGCCACTGTTGCAGGAGGTTGAGTTCCTCGGGAAGGCCGCTGAGGTCATAGCCCCTCCAGCGTCTGGCCACGGCGGCTGCGGTAAGGCCCAGGTACTGAACCAGCGCCTCGGGGCTCAGCGCGTCCTGCGCCTGTGGGTCGAGGGCGTTGGCGGGCAGGTAGGCGCGGCGGTCTCGCACCATGGCCCGACCGATACGCAGGAGCAGCTTGGCGGTACTCAGACGCGAGTGGCCCTCCTGGAGTTCTACACGCTGGTAGTGCTCGTAGAGCCGATGCTGGTCGCCGGGCAGCGCCATGCGGTCCCACGCCTCATGGGGTGTGGTACCGGCGTGAAAGGCGGCCTGCAACAGCCAGTCCTTGAGGTGGTGGTTGCAGTCCAGGGGCAGCGAGCCGGTGATGCCCTGGGCGTCGGGGCCACCGGTCTGGTAGTGACGCGGGACGATGCCGCCGTAGGAGGCCATGCGGTCCGGGTCCGGCCAGTGGTCCGGATCGCCGTACTCGGCCACGAGCCCGCCGGCCAGAACCACCCCGATCCCGGGGATGCTGGTCAGCAGGAAGCCGGGGGTCTGTGCCAGACAGCGGGCCATCTCGTTCTCTTCGGCCTTCATGGCGCCCTGCAACCCGCGCAGCAGCCCAACCTGCAGCGCCAGGCTGCGCGAGCCGTAGGCAATGGCTTCCGCCGGGGGTGCCAGGGTCTTGCCGGCCAGCGCCTTGAGCTTCTCTGCGGCCTCTGCGGGGTGCTGCACGCTGGCCTGTTTGAGCCGGCGCACCAGCGTCTCGGTGCGCAGGCGCCGGATGTGCACCACAGAGAAGTCTTCGCTCATCAGCTCCAGGCTGGCAGAACCGAACGGCAAGAGGCCGCTCTGCGCCTGGCTCAGGAAGCCTGGAAAGAGCCACTCGACCTGTCGGTGGATGCGGTTCTTGGCCGCCGTCTCCTGCCAGACCAGACGCCTGCGGGTCCGCTCGGCGCCCTTCATGGTGCTGTACAGTCCCCCAAGCCGCTCCAGGTCATACGAGCGCCGGCAGAGGATGGCCTGGGCGATGCCGTTCAGCGCCAGCTTGTCGGTGGTGGCCCTGGTGTTGGTACGGTACCTCTTGGCGTCCGCAGGCTGAACGCGCAACAGGTGCAGGCCGGCCGCAGCCAGGGCAGTCAGGAAGTTCCGCGCGTAGCTCGGAGCGTCCTCCCCGCCGACCAGCACATGGCTCCGCGGCACGCCCAGGCGCCGGCAGCAGGCCTCGATACGCTCTATGAGGTACGCCGCCCCCGGCGCATCGTTCCTGGCGATGATCGGCCGTTGGAACAGGAACTCCCCGGTCCCTGAACAGATCTGTGCCACATGCTCGCGCTTGGCGAAGTCCACGGGCACAATCAGGATCGCGCTGGAGGGTTGCGAACGCAGCAGCTCGGCCGCGACTTGACTTCGGTCCGGGAAGATGTCTCGTTGCATAGGCGGTCTCCTTGCCTGGCTGGCGCCGGCTCCGCGGCTGCTTCTGCGCAGACCGCTACCCAGAGCACGGCTCTCGCAAACTGCCGGTCCTCAGCGACACGGCTCACTGCAGGTAAGGAGGCCGCTCCTTTGCCGTTCTGCCAGTGGGGTCCCCCTGGACCCCCTGAGAACCTGCAGTTCCCCGGCCGAGTCGAGCCGAGCATCGACCGCCTACGGCCTCGCTCGACTCGGCCGGTATCACTGCAGGAAAGGTATAAGACGCGACACCAGAGGGTGACGTCAAGACTGCCGTCTCCGACTCGCCTGACCCACGGGGCGCGGGTATGCAACCCCGCGAGCCGCGATCCTGAAACGGCCCTGGGCACGGTGCCTCTGCCCTTGACTCCGCCACGCCGGTGCGGTACGGTCATCTCGTTGGGCGTGAGGGCAATGGGGTGGATCATCGACCCGTTGCCTGGCTCGTGTTGCCTATACCAGGGCCCCGTTGGCGTTCCCAGCCAGAGACCACGGGTCGCCTCCGGCGGCACTCGGGGGCCAGGACGCGGCGGAACACACGCCTCAGCAGTTCGCCATCCGCAAAGTGGGGAGTTCGGAGGCGGCAATGCTCAGACCGGCACCCATAGTCATTGCCTTGGCTCTGGCCAGTTGCTCGGGCTGTACCTTGTGCAGGGCAGCGGAGGCCACAGGGGAGGCCCTTGACAATCGTCCCCGCAACGCCACAATCGAGGAGCGACTGCGAGACACGATTCTGCCGTTCGCGCCCTTCTTCGGGTGGAACTCCAAGGTCCATCCGATGGATG
>JAKLDR010000269.1 GCA_022703445.1 Planctomycetota bacterium
TGCAGCTTGCCGCCGGTGACCCCGTCGAGGAACAGGCGCAGCCTGGCCGCGTCCTCCGGCGTCCACTCCTCGGCCTCGTCCATCACCGCGGTGGCCGGCGCCAGCCTCAGGAAGCGGGCGATCATGTCAGGCAGCCTCATCATGGCCGGTGGCCTCCCGCCGGCGCCGCATCGGGCTGCCCTTGGCCCCCTGCGTCAGCCTGGGCCAGGGCGCCGAGGTACTGCTCCGCCTGGGCGAGGCGCTGGGAGACGCCGGGCGCCTGCCCGTTGCCGTACAGGTCCGCGGCGAGCCTCTGCACGGCCATTTCCAGCGGCGCCGCGTCCCCGCCCTCGGGGTCGAGGATCAGGCGGCGCGTCATCCGCGGATCGATGGCGTCCACGTACATCTTGACGAACTCGCCGATCCGCAGGCGCTGCCCGGCGCCGGGGACCCGCGTCACCATCTCGAGCAGCTGCCCCAGCTGCCGCAGCAGCAGGTCAGGGTTGGCGAACTTGCCGGAGACCCCGGCCAGGACGACGAAACGGGCGTTGTAGGCCATGGGGTCGAGGAACCCGCGCACAACCTGCCCATCGACGACGGGCAACTGCGCCGGATGGTGCCTCAGCCACTCCCACATCTGCCCGAACAGCTCCCCAAGCGGCTCGGTGAACCGTTCCACGCTGTCCGCGGCGAACAGGTTGGTCTGCAGCGACTCCTGCTGTACCTCGGTCGCGGTCTTGGCCTGCTTGGTCTTGTCCAGGCTGGACAGGTTTCCCATCGGCGACCCCACCCGGCGGACCGCCACGGCGCGCGCCACCTCCAGGTCGTAGTCGAAGACCTGCGGCCGCACCGGCATCTGGGCGAACTCCAGGCCCTCGGGCAGGATGTCGCCCGGCCGCCACTTGAACGAGCGGGCAATGGCCGGGTTGCCCTTGAGGAACGGCTTGCCGAGGTAGTCCTGCCAGATCAGCCGCGCCCGGCGGTTGGCCGTCGCCTCGCGCTGGTCGGCCAGGAGCTTCCGTGCCACCCCGCGGGCGTCGGACAGGTACTCTCCGCGGCACTCGTACATCAGGGCCACGAACGGCCACGGCCGGTCCTCCCCGGTCACGGTTACCGTTCCGGTCGCCGGATCCGCCAAGACGTCCGCCCAGCGCCAAGAGGACTGCGCAATCGGGCGTTGCGGACGGTCAGCCCTGTATGTCGTGCGGTAGCGCCGCCAGGTCTTGTCCTCTTCCCGCCGGTAGTGGTAGTGCTCGTAGACGATGATGGTGCCCGGCTTCGGGCGGTCCTCGTCAAGCAGTTCGCGCCCCTCCCCAGGGGCCTGGCCGTCGTCGGTATTCAAGTCCTCATCGAGCCGCCACCCTCGAGCCTCGGCCGTGCGCCGGAACTCATCGGCGGTCATCTCGATGCGGTGGGCCACCCAGTCGGCGTCGGCCAGCCGCCGGGTCGCCGGCGGGAAGGCCACGTCCCTGGCCTGGACGCTCTCGAAGTCCGGGTAGACCGCGCCGTCCTTGCTGCGCGTCACCAGCTTGGCGAAATGCACGCCGTTCTGGTTCTTGCCGTCCACCATCTTCTCGAGGCGCTCACGGACGTTCAGGGTCCGCTTCAGAAGCGCGTCGAAGGCCAGCTCAGCGTTCGACCGGAACTGCACGGCCAGGTCGTCGAGAGGGTAGAAGCTAGCCAGGGTGCGGGCCGACAGCAGGATTGTCATCTCGGCGCTGGTCAGCTGCGTGACCGCGTCGTCGATGACCGGCTCGTGGGGATCCGGGGCGCCGGGATACGGCTGGAAGGCCGGCAGGCCGTCCAGGAGCCGGTACTTGCGGGCCTCCTCCAGGCGCTCGTAGAACTGACGGCAGTCGGTGCGGGCCTGCCGCACGCTGTCGTAAAGCTCGGATACTGTCGGGTTGTCTTTCGGCATGTCAGGCCCTTTCTAATAGGCCCGAATCGCCACAGTTTTCCGTTTCTGACCGTTTTTCCCCCTCAGTACAGCGACGTTGAAAGCCCCACGTTGCCGACCTCGACGTCGCCCGTCCGGTTGACCCGGACGGCCCTGCGCTCCTCGATATCGGCCTGCATGACAGCGGGCAGGTCGTCGAAGAGCATGGCCGTGGCATCGGCGCGATCCGGCGACCGCGGCAGCCTCTCCTTGGGCACCAGCCGCAAGACCCCATCGGCGGCGCGGTACTTCTGCCAGAGCAGCTGCTCCTTCAGCTCGGGATCGAGCGGCAGCCGGATCTCCCGCCGGCGCAGGCGGTCCGCCAACCGGGCGTACATCTCGGCCCGGCGGTTGCCGTAGTACCGCGGCTCCCTGGCCGGATCGCCGAACAGCACCCGGCTGAACGGCCATCCCAGGCGGTCGAACTCGTTGAGCATGACCCTGCCCAGCCCCCCGTCGTCGGCCTTGACGCTCGCGGCGTCCGCCTGCCGGAATCCGCGACGGCGCAGTTCATCGATGACCAGGCCGGCGAAGCGCCGGTCGTCGGTTTCGTGCCATATCCCCCCATAGGTCGCCTCGTTGCCGTCGCGGATCATCAACACCTGCTCGTCACGGCCGGCGCTCAGGTCGAGGGCGGCCCGCAGGGTCCCGCGGCCCCAGCGCGGGTTGGTGGCGCCCATGGCCTGGTCGATCCAGTGCGCGTCGAACAGCCCGTTCTCCCCGCCGTGGCCGAAGTTGCCGTAGACCATGGACTGCACCAGGTCGTCGGGCAGGCTCCCGATCTGCTCCTCGATCTCCCGGCGCCTGGCCGGGTTGTCGTACAGGTGCGGGCAGTCCGTGTAGCTGACGTGGTACCTCTGCCAGCGCCCCGACTGGCCGTGGAAGGCGTCGTAGAAGTAGCCCTGCGGGTCGCCGGGCGACGACGCCATCAGCAGCCGCGTCGGCCGGCATCGCTCGAAGGCGTGGAAGATTTCGTCCTGGACGCTCTTGGCCTCGTCCACGATGATCAGCAGCGGCGCCTTCCTGGCCTCCTCGGAGATCGCGCGCCATTCGTCCTCGCCGACCCCACAGCCGGCCAGCAGGTTCTCGTCCGGCATGGCCGACTCCGGGAACTCCTGGTCGTGCCAGCCCTCGGCCCGCCCCGGGCGGTCGGTAGTGAACGACACCAGCCGGCTTCCCGTGGCATGGTTCACGCCGCGGCCGCGGTGGAACTCCCACTCCTTGCGTCCGCCGGCGCGGTTCAGCTGTTCGCCCAGGGTCTCCAGCCTCGGGTAGAGCTGGTCCCAGACCTGCCGCGCCGTGGCGCTGGTCGTCACCGTCAGCGACCGCGGGAATGTGCCCATGTGCCAGAGGACAAGCCCGGCGATCACCACGCTGGTCTTGCCGGACTCGTTGCAGGTGCGGATCGCCGTCCTGGTTCTCGGGGCGTCCAGGCTGTCAAGGACAGCGACCTGCCAGTCCCAAAGCCGCTGCCGCAGGACCAGCTG
>JAKLDR010000027.1 GCA_022703445.1 Planctomycetota bacterium
TGGGCCAGCACCCCCCACGGGTACTTCTTGTACTTGTCCCACTGCTTGGCGAAGAAGTCGCGGCAGTGGTAGCCGACCTCGTCGAGGATCTTGCCGTGGGTGTAGCTGATCTCGGTGACGTGCGGGGCGTAGATGATCAGCTCCCCGCCGTCGGCCACGACGGGCTCGAGCTTGTACATGCACTTGCCGGCCGTCCAGATGTCGTCGTACATGTGCGGCGCGCAGGAGAGCACGCTCTTGTATGGGTGGTCGTGGTAGACGATGTGCAACGCATCGCTCTGCTTGGCGGCGGCCTTCCAGGCGGCGTATGGCTCCTCGACGTGCAGGCCGACGAGCTCCCCGTGGTCGACCACCATGCAGCAGGCCAGCTTGGGGGTCTTGACCATGGCCGCGGCGCGCTCGACCACTTTGCGGACCGGAGTCTCGGCCGTGCCGATGATCCGGACGTTGGTGATCAGCGCCCCCAGCCAGTGGAACATGTCGATGATGCGCGCGCCGGCGATGCCCGGGAAGAGGTACTTGTTGCCGCCGGAGAAGCCGACCACCTCGTGCGGGAAGACCGGGCCGACGAGTATCAGCTGGTCGTACTCGTTGACCCGGCGGTTGACCTCCACGGGCACGGACAGGCGCAGCAGGCCGTCGGAGATCTCGTCGACGTCGTCCTCGGTCAGCGTCCCGACCTGGACGAGCTCCTTGGGGTTCTTGAACTCGTGGTTGAACACGGGGTGCTTCCTGAGCTGGTCCTGGGTGGCCCCGACCAGCTTCATGATGGCCTCTTCGGGCATGGCCTGGTGGGTGCCCAGGGCGATCAGGAAGTCGAGCTTCTTCGCCCGCGGCCCGATCATCTCGCAGAGCAGCCGGTAGAACTGCGCTACCGGCGCGGTGCGGGTCGAGTCGGGGATCACGACCAGGACGGTCTTGCCGGCGAACTGCTCGGGCTTCAGGCCGGCGATGAGCTTCTCGCGAACCTGCTTCTCAGTGAGCGGGCTCCTTTGCTCGCTGGCTTCGGAGACCTCCATAGCTTTGGCGACGGAGGTCGGCTTGGCGGCGGCGGGCTTCTTGGCCATGTAGCGGATCCTTCCCCTAAAACCGCGCGGCCTCACCCGGGGGGATGAGACCGCGCCTGTGGTCGGAAATTCTCTCCGGGTCGGGCTACTTCTTCTTGCCCTTCTTGACCTTCTTAGCCTTCTTGGCGGGCTTCTTCTTCGATTTGCAGCCGCACTTTGCACACATGGTACTGCCCTCCTGCCAACCGTCGGACCCGGGGCCGAAAGGCCTCAGGCCTTGATGCGGATGTCCACGCCGACCGGGACGGTCAACTTGCCCAGGGCGCCGATGGTCTTGGCGTTGGGCTCGGTGATGTCCAGGATGCGCTTGTGGGTGCGGATCTCGAACTGCTCCCGGCTCTTCTTGTCGGCCAGCGGGCTGCGCAGGACGGTGTAGCGCTCGATCTTGGTGGGCAGCGGGATGGGCCCGTGGATCTGCGCGCCGGTGCGCTTGGCCGCCTCGACGATGGTCTGGGCGGACTGGTCCAGCAGCTTGTGGTCGTACGCCTCCATGCGAATGCGAATCCGGTTTTGCGACATGATGCCTCCGAACAAACCAACCTCTGGGCGCCCGCAGACCGTCTTCGGGCGTGCGGAGAGCATTGTATGCCGGATGGGCCGACTGTCAAGCGCGCCGGCGCTCCAGGAGGGCGGACGGGGCGGGTCGCGCCCCGCCCGGGGCGCTCTTGATTTGACACCCCCGTCCGGCGGGCTAGAATCGCAGTCCAGCAGGTGGGAGGTCCGATGCCGAGCTTCCGGTCCGAATTCGATGCGGCGGCCCCGCTCCAGGCGCGCCTGGAGTCGTGGTGCCGCAACGTGCTCTGGCTGCACAAGCTCTTCCGGGCCTGACCGCCGCGTGAAAGCGTCGCCGCACCTCCCTTCCGGGCGCCAAGGCGCGTGGACGGGACGTTGAGATCCCCGAACAACATAGACAGAGAGAGGAAGACATGGCCAAGAAGAACACTGCCGGTTCCCCCAAGGACAAGATCAAGGTCGGCATCGTCGGCGCCAAGTTCGCCGCCGACTTCCACACCGACGCCTACAGCCGCAACGACAAGGTCGAGGTCGCGGCCATCGCCGACATCAACAAGGACAACCTGGCGGCCTACTGCGCCAAGTGGAAGGTCAAGGACACCTACACCGACTACAAGGAGATGCTCAAGCGCGACGACATCGACCTGATCTCGATCTGCGCGCCGAACTTCCTGCACTACGAGGTGGCCATGGAGTGCCTCAAGGCCGGCAAGCACGCCGTCTGCGAGAAGCCCCTGGCCACCGAGTCCGGCCAGGCCCGCGAGATGGTCGCGGCCGCCAGGAAGTCCGGCGTGAAGCTGCTCTACGCCGAGGACTGGGTCTACGCCCCGGCGCTCAAGAAGACCATCGAGCTGGTCAACGAGGGCGGCATCGGCAAGGTGCTCTACGTCAAGGCCCGCGAGGTCCACAACGGCACCCACAGCCCCTTCGCCAAGAACAAGAAGACCTGTGGCGGCGGCTGCCTGATCCACCTGGCCATCCACCCCATCGGCTGGCTGCTGCACCTGCTCTCCGACGGCGGCAAGAACAAGGTGGTCGAGGTCGCGGCCATGACCAACGGCGGCGCCGAGGACAACTACGTCCACAAGGGCAACGGCGGCGAAGATTTCTCCATGGGCATGATGAAGTTCGCCAACGGCGTGCACGGATTCGTCGAGGGCAACTACATCACCGTCGGCGGCATGCGCGACAACGTCGAGATCTACGGCTCGGAGGGCAACCTCTGCGTGGACATGACCATGGGCTCGCCGATCTCGCTGTACAGCCGGCCGGGCGTGAGCTACACCATCGAGAAGACCGACAACACCCTGGGCTGGTCCAAGCCCGCGGTCGACGAGTTCTACAACCTGGGCTACGTCCACGAACTGGCCGCCTTCGTCGAGAGCGTCCGGACCGGCTCGGATGTGCTCTGGGGCTGCTCGGCCGAGGCGGGGCTGGCCTGCATCGAGATCATCGAGGCCATGTACAAGTCCGCGGCCGAGAAGAAGACCGTCACGGGGAGGTGGTAGACCCATGCCCAAGTACACCGACTTCGAAATGCCCGTGAAGGTGGCCGGCGTCACCTTCCGCAACCCGTTCTTCGTCTCGAGCGGCCCGACCACCATGACCATCGAGCAGCTCGAGCGCATCCGCGACACCGGCTGGGGCGCGGCCAGCCTCAAGCTCACCGTCTACCCGCTGCCCTACATCAACCGCGTGCCGCGCTACGGCTGGTACGAGCGCCAGGGCCTGCTGACCTTCACGGCCGAGAAGCGCCTGACCCTCGATGAGCTCCTCAAGCTCCTGGAGCTCGGCCGCAAGCGCTGCCCGGAGCTGGTGCTCTACTCCAACATCACCTACGCCGGCGAGGAGGGCGCCGCCGGCTGGGTCAAGATGGCCAAGCAGTGCGAGTCGGCCGGTGCGCACATCGTCGAGCTGAACATGTGCTGCCCGAACATGTCCTTCAACGTCCAGCTCTCCGGCAAGGACGGCGGCAAGGGTCCCAAGACCGGCGCCTCCATGGGCTCGCAGGAGGCGGTGGTCACCGAGATCGTCGGGGCGGTCAAGAAGGCCCTGAAGGTCCCGCTCTTCCTGAAGCTCACCCCCGAGGGCGGCCGGATCGGGCCCATCGCCAAGGCCGGCATCGACGCCGGCGCCGACTCGGTCGGCGGCGCGGCCAACCGCCTGGCCATCCCGCCCATCAACCTTGAGAACCCCACGGCCTCCATGTACGCCCTGCAGAAGGAAGTGGGCATGGCCTGCATGAACGGCCAGTGGCTCAAACCCCTGGGGCAGCGCGACGTCTACGAGATGCGCAAGGCCTGCGGCCCCAAGGCGGTGATCTCCGGCGTGGGCGGCGTCTTCGAGCCCTCCGACGCGGTCGAGTTCGCCATGGTCGGCGCCGACCTGATCGGGGTCTGCACCGCGACCATCGTCAAGGGCTTCGGCTTCATGCCCGAGTTCATCCACGGCGTCAAGGAGTACATGAAGGCCCACGGCTACAAGTCCTTCCGGGACATGCGCGACATCCTGGTCCCGGCCATCACCAGCGCGCCCAACCTGACCATCTACGACGGCAACGCGCGGCTGCGCGACGCCCGTCCGACCGCCCCGTGCGTCGCGGCCTGCCCCAACTCGGTGCCGGCCCAGGGCTACGTCCGGGCGGTGGCCAACGAGGACTTCGAGACCGCCTTCCAGCTGATCACCGGCAAGTCCCCGCTGCAGTACGCCTGCGGCAAGGTCTGCGACCACCCCTGCGAGAAGGAGTGCACCCGCGGCCTGAAGGACTCGCCCATCATGATCCGGGAGATCAAGCGCTTCGTCCTGGAGATGGGCGCCCAGAAGGGCTGGAAGCCGCTGATCCTCAAGCGCCGCGCCAAGGCCAAGCGCGACAAGGTCGCCGTCGTCGGCTCCGGCCCGGCGGGACTCGCCTGCGCCTTCGACCTGGCCCGCGCCGGCTACCGGGTCACGGTCTTCGAGGCCGCGCCCAAGACCGGGGGCATGCTCCGCTACGGCATCCCCGCCTACCGCTTCAACGACAAGGACGTCGACAAGGAAGTGGCCCTGGTCAAGTCGGTGGGCGTCAACATCCAGGTCAACAAGCGCATGGGCAAGGACTTCACCGTCTCGACGCTGCTCAAGCAGGACGGCTACAAGGCGGTCTTCCTGGGCGTCGGCGCCCAGAAGGGCACCAGGCTCGGCCTCAAGGGCGAGGACGCCGCCGGCAACCTGGCCGCGGTCGACTTCCTGCGCGACGTGGCCGAGAAGCGCAAGGTCTCCCTGGGCCGGAGCGTCGCAGTGATCGGCGGCGGCTTCACCGCGGTTGACGCCGCGCGCACCGCCCGGCGGCTCGGCGCCAAGGACGTCTACATCCTCTACCGCCGGACCCGCGCGGAGATGCCCGCCACCGAGGAGGAGGTCTGGGAGGCCGAGGAGGAGGGCGTCAAGGTCATGTACCTGGTCGCCCCGCGCGAGATAGTCGTCGAGGGCGGCAAGGTGGCCGGCATCCGCCTGCAGAACCACACCCTCGAGGCCAAGAAGGACGCCTCCGGCCGGCGCCGGCCGGTGGAGGTCCCCGGCACCGAGTTTGCGCTCGATGTCGATACGGTCGTCTCCGCCGTCGGCCAGGCCGTGGACATGGGAGACGCCCGGCAGACGCCCAACGGCACGGTGGAGGTCGACGAGAACACCCTGGCCACCTCCATCCGGGGGGTGTATGCCGGCGGCGACTGCGTGCTCGGCCCCAAGGACGTCATCGCCGCGGTGGCCCAGGGCAAGAAGGCGGCGGTCTCCATCGACAGGTTCCTGGCCGGCGAGAAGGCGTACCTCGACTACGACCCGCCGGAGGCCGAGGTCGACAAGGAGGCGGTGCTCGCCCGCCACGGGAGCACCAAGCGCGCCTGGCGTCCGGAGCTGCTGATCGCGCCGGCGGCCAAGCGCCTGAAGGAGGGGTTCGCGCAGTACACTACCGTGCTCACCGCGGAGCAGGCGGTCAAAGAGGCCAAGCGCTGCCTGGCCTGCGGCTGCGGCGCCGGCTGCCAGATCTGCCACGACCTCTGCAAGATGTTCGCCTACGAGATCGACGCCGGCGGCCGGGTGTGCCTCGACGAGGACAAGTGCGTGGCCTGCGGCGTCTGCGCCCAGCGCTGCCCGAACAAGTGCATCGAGATGGTCCAGACCGCGGAGAAGCCGCTCTAGCAGCCGGGAAGCACGGACGACCGATGGGAGGGGGCGGGAGCGATCCCGCCCCCTTCGTTTGGCGCAGCATCCGGCCATGGCTCTGGCCCCGGCCGATTCATGACTGCCCGCCTCATGCATCCCCGGCTGGTTACTTGACCGCCCTGATTCTGATTCTTAGAATATCCGCCGTGCGCCGGGAGTTTGAAGTAAGCCTGGGCCGGGCCGGACAGGTCCGGTCGGAACGGAGCCGACGATGCGGATGACGGCCAGGAGCTGCTACTCGGTGCTGGCCGCCGCGGCGCTGGCGGAGTCCCACGCCGACGGCCGGCCGGTGCCGGTCAGCGTACTGTCCGAGCGGACCGGGGCGCCCGAGGACTTCCTGGTCCAGGTGCTCCAGGGTCTGCGCCGGGCGGGGGTGGTCGAGAGCGTGCGCGGCGCGGCGGGCGGCTTCCGCCTGGCGGCCGCCCCGGCGCAGGTCAGCGTCGGCCGGGTGCTGCGGGCCGCCGAGGGCTCGGGCGGGTTCCTCTCCGCCGCGGAGAGCTGCCTGCGGGCCACGGCCGGGGCGCCCGGCGGATGGTCGGACCGGCCGCTGGGCTTCGTCCTCAGCGAGATGGAGCGCTCCGTGTCCATGGCCCTCGACGGGCTGAGCCTGGCGACGGTGCTCGAGAAGGCCTCCGGCCGGCGCGCGCCGCCGGCGGACTACCAGATCTGATCCGGGGCGGCCGGAACGAAAGGGACCGACATGGCTCTCTGCAAAGACGTCACCGAGGCGGTCGGCAACACCCCGCTGGTCCGGCTCGGCCGGATCGGGCGGGGCCTGGGCGCCGCGGTGCTGGCCAAGATGGAGGGCGCCAACCCCGGCGGCTCGGTCAAGGACCGCATCGCCGTGGCCATGATCGACGCCGCCGAGCGCGACGGCCGCCTGAAGCCGGGCGGGGTGATCATCGAGCCGACCAGCGGCAACACCGGCATCGGCCTGGCCGTGGTCGCCGCGGCGCGGGGCTACCAGCTGGTCCTGACCATGCCCGGGAACATGAGCCTGGAGCGCGGCATGGTCCTGGCCATGCTCGGCGCCCGACTGGTGCAGACCCCGGCCGCCGACGGGATGCGCGGGGCGGTCCGCCGGGCCGAGGAGCTGCTGGCCGAGACGCCCGGGGCCTTCATGCCCCAGCAGTTCGCCAACCCGGCCAACCCGGAGGCCCACCGGCGCACCACCGCCGAGGAGATCTGGCGCGACACCGGCGGGCAGGTCGACGTCTTCGTCGCCGGGGTGGGCACGGGCGGCACGCTCACCGGGGTGGGCGCCTTCCTCAAGGAGCGCCGGCCGGGCGCCCGGGTGGTGGCGGTCGAGCCGGCCGACAGCCCGGTGCTCTCCGGCGGCCGGGCCGGTCCGCACAAGATTCAGGGCATCGGCGCGGGCTTCGTGCCCGAGGTGTTCGACCGCCGGCTGGTCGACGAAATCTTCACCGTGCTGTCCGCCGACGCCATGACCACCGCCCGGCGGCTGGCCCGCGAGGAGGGGCTGCTGGTGGGCATCAGCGCCGGCGCCAACGTCTGGGCGGCGCTGCGCCTGGCCGAGCGCCCGGAGCTGGCCGGCAAGACCATCGTCACCGTGCTCTGCGACACGGGGGAACGGTACCTCTCCACGGAGCTCTTCAAGGCGTAGGCGGCACGGCCGGCTTTCGGCATTCGGCTGTCGGAACGGCTGGGTCGTTGTTGTCCCGAAAGCCGATGGCCGAAAGCCCAAAGCCGGGAGAAAACAGCGCGGCCCGGCCGAAAGGCCGGGCCGCTTCGATCTTCAAGGGTGGCGAGGCGTATGGGACTCGAACCCACAACCTTCGGATCGACAATCCGATGCTCTAACCAATTGAGCTAACGCCCCGCCCGGATGATCGAGCGGAGATTATAGGCCCGCGCCGGCAGTTTCAAGAGGAAAAAGCGGGGGCCGCCCTGTCTGGTTGCGTGACACTTTGGGCGCATGAAAACGGTTGTCTCACGCCAAGCCGTTCGACAGGCTCACGGCCCCAAGGCCCTGAGCGAAGCCGAATGGGCCGCGAAGCCGGTGAGAACAACGACGGCTACGGTCTTCTCCCTCGAGAGAGGAGAGGCCCAACAGTTCTTGGCTTTCTTGGCGACTTGGCGTGAGAATCGCCGTTGTGGCCGCCCCCTGAGACTCGCCGCCTGACGCGCCCTTGACCCCGGGAGAGCGGAAATCCGGTTGACGACGCCGGGCCCGCGTACATCATCGCGACTGCCATGGGCACCAAGCAGAGAAAGCGCGCCAAGGCCACCCTCACCGCCGTCGAGCTCGACCGCGGCGAGACGCTCGACTTCACCCTGCGCTCAGGACGGGTCGTGACCATCGAGCCGGCGACCACCAGCGCCAAGATCGTCCGCACTACGCTCAAGGAGCTCGGCAAGGAGGAGAAGGCCGCCCGCACCGACTTCCGCTTCAACTGTCAGTTGGTCATTGACGGCCAGACGCACCGACTCGAGCGCGAGGTCTCCACCCAGAGGAGCTTCTACGAGCCGTGGGAGATCGCGGGCGTCACCATCTGGCTCGATGCGGTGGACGACATCTTCGAGATCGTCAACGAGACCCACGGCGACTGCCGGCCGCGCCGGCACGTGCGCCTGGCCCTTCAGGACGCGACGCTCGGTATCTGCCCCGAGCCGCTCCACCCCTGGTGCCCGCTGCCCGAGGGCGGCCTGAAGATCGAACGGTGCTTCCGCGGCGAGGACTGCTGGCTCGGCGCCTACAACGGCGCCTCGGCGCACGGGGGGCTGGACCTCAACCACCCCAAGGGCACGCCGCTCTGGGCGCCGCTCGACCTCGACGACCAGTTCTACTTCAACAGCATGGAGATGGGCCACAACAACAACCGCTGGCGCGGCCTGCGCCGCTGGCCGGACGGGTCGGAGTGGATCCTCCAGGCCCACCACATGACGAAGCTGACCGTGCCCGAGCACACGCCGCTCCGGAAGGGTCAGCAGTTCGCCGAGGCAGCCGGGGTGTACACCGGCGCCGTCGAGCACAGCCACTTCGTCTTCAAGGTCCACGACGAGGGAGAGACCGTACTTCTCGACCCGTGGATACTGTTCCGGCAGATGTACCTGGACGCCGGGCGACGGTGAAGGAGCGGGCTCCCGCGGCAATCGGCAGCATCCAGGCCGGAATCCGCTTGCAGGGAATGGGCCGCTGCTAGAATCCGTTCTGGAGCGTGATGCCGGCGGCGCGGGCAACGTGTCGGTCGGTCGGTAGGTCACCGCTCCAATAGCATTGGCTCTCGAGCGCATTGACTTCAGGAGGATCGCACCATGAGACGGCTTCTTCTCCGCTCCCTGACCCGCCCGGTTGCGCTGCCGGCCCTGGCCCTGTGCCTGGGCGCGGCCCTGTCCGGTCCGGCCCTGGCGGCCGGCATCAAGGACAGCGAGTCCGCCTCGCACGGCGACGAGGCGGCGGGCTACCAGCTGGTCCAGACCTACACGCACCCCGGCTTCCGGGTGATGCAGTTCAGCCTGGCGGTGCTCTCGCACTACTCCTACATCCTGGCCAGCGGCAAGGACGCCCTGGTGGTCGACCCGGGCCGGGACGTCGACGCCTACCTGGCCTTCGCCAGGAAGGAGGGCCTGACCGTCCGCGGAGTGTACCTCACCCACTCCCACGCCGACTTCGTCGCCGGGCACCTGGAGCTGGCCAAGGCGGCCGGCTGCCCGGTCCACGTCAACGAGAAGAGCGCCGTGGGCTACCGGCACGAGCCGCTCCGGGAGGGCTCGGTCATCAGGGTCGGCGAGGCCGAGGTGCGCCTCCTCGAGACCCCCGGCCACACCCCGGACGGAACCTGCGGCCTGGTCTGGAGCCAGGGGAAGCCCCGGGCCATGTTCTCCGGCGACACGCTCTTCGTGGGCAGCGTCGGCCGCCCCGACCTGCTCGAGGGCACCATGTCCGCCGCGGAACTGGCCGGCATGGGCTTCGACACCTGGACCAACAAACTCTCCAAGCTGCCCGACGACCTCGCCGTGCTGCCGGCGCACGGCGCCGGATCGCTCTGCGGCGCCCACCTGCGCGACGAGCCCAGCACGACCATCGGCCAGGAGCGGGCCTCCAACCCCTACTTCCAGCACAGGGCCCGCAGCACCTTCGTGGCCGCGGTGCTCGACGGCCTGCCCGAGGCTCCGCAGTACTTCAAGCACAACGCGGCCATGAACCGGAAGGGCCCTGAGCTGGTCGACTGGAAGGCCGCCCCCAAAGCCGCGCCGGCCGACAAGGGCCTGACCGACCCGGCCCGCAACTACGTGGTCGACCTGCGCGACGCCAAGGCCTTCGCCGCGGGCCACGTGCCCAACTCGGTGAACATCGGCCTGCGCGGGCGGCTGGAGACCTGGGTGGGCATCATGGTGCCCTGGGGCTCCAACCTGGTGCTCTGCGGCTCCGCCGCGGAGACCGCCGAGGCCGCCCGCCGCCTGCACCGCGTGGGCTACTCCGGGCGGGCCCTGGAGTTCGCGGCCTGGGAGAAGGCCGGTCTGGCGCAGAGCCGCAACGAGATGATCACCCCGGCGGCGCTGCACGCGGCCCTGCAGCGCGGCGACGCCCCCGTGGTCGTGGACGTCCGGCTGCCCAGCGAGTGGATGGCCCTGCGCATCGGCACGGTGGTCAACCTTCCGCTCAACCACCTGGCCGAGCTCTCCGCCAAGCTCGATCCCTCCCAGCCGGTGGTGGCGGTCTGCAACTCCGCCTACCGCTCGAGCATGGCCGTGGGCATCCTCGAGCGCCGCGGATTCGGGAAAGCCTCCAGCTTGGACGGGGGCAGCGAGGCTTGGATCAAGGCCGGCCTGCCGGTCTTCGAGGCGGACAAGCTCGGCGCGCCCGCCGGCGGCGCCAGGAAGGTCGTGCGCCTGCCCGACCGGCTCGCGCCGGCCGAGCTGCAGCGGCTCATCCAGGATCTGCCCGGCACCTTCGACCTGGTGGACATCCGCCCGCCCGAGCAGTTCGCCGACTACAGCCTGCCCGGCTCGCGCAACGCGGACATCGCCGAGGTGATCTCCAACCCCGCCTACCTGACCGGCGCCGGGGCGCTGATCATCGCCGACCGCGACGGCTCGCTGGCCATGGCCGCCGGCGGCATCCTCAGCCAGAAGACCGAGCGCCAGATCAAGGTGCTCCACGGCGGGGTCGAGGCCTACTGGCGCGAGTTCCGGTTCCCCGCGGCGGCCGGCCCGGCGAGGAGCGCGCCTCCGGCCGGCGCGGCCCCCGCGGCTCCGCCGCCGGCCGCGGCCCCGGCCGCCCCGGCGCCGGCCCAGCCGGCCCCCGCCCAGCCGCCCAAGAAGAAGAGCGCGGGGTGCTGAATGAGCGACGAACCTAAGAAGTACATGAACCCCTACCTGGCCGGGGTGCTCCTCGGCCTGGTGCTGCTGGCCTCCTTCCTGATTTTGGGCGCGGGGCTGGGAGCCTCCTCGGGCTTGGCCCGCATCGGGGCGTTCGCCGAGGGCTGCATCTTCCCGGGCCACGTGCGCGCCAGCGAGTACTTCGGCAAGTGGGCCGAGAACCCGCTGGGCTACTACCTGGTCTTCATGCTCGCCGGCACCTTCCTGGGCGGGCTGGTCTCCGCGCTGCTGGCTGGCCGCATCAAGGTCGGCGTGGAGCGGGGCGCGGCCTTCTCCGCGCGCAACCGGCTGCTCCTGGCCCTGGTCGGCGGAGTGATCGTCGGCTTCGCCAGCCGGCTGGCCCAGGGTTGCACCTCGGGCCAGGCGCTCACCGGCAGCGCCCTGCTGCTCTCCGGAAGCCTGGTCTTCCTGATCTGCGTCTTCGCCGGGGGCTATGCCGCCGCCTGGTTCGTGAGGAGGCAGTGGCATGATTGAAACGCTCTACGGCTCCGGGCGGCTGGAGGCGCCCGCGGCCTTCCTCCTGGCGCTGCTCCTGGGCGGCGGCTTCGGCTTCGCGCTGGAGCGCGCCGGCTTCGGCAGCTCCCGGCGGCTGGCCGGCATCTTCTACTTCCGGGACATGGCCGTGCTCAAGGTCATGTTCACCGCCGTGGTCACGGCCATGTTGGGACTGTCCTACCTCCAGGCCCTGGGCTGGATCGGGCCGGACCAGGTCTACCTGATGCCCAGCATCTACGGCGCCCAGATCGTCGGCGGGCTGGTCTTCGGGGCCGGCTTCGTGATGGGCGGCTGGTGCCCGGGCACCGCCGCGGTGGGCGCGGCCTCCGGCAAGCTCGACGCCCTGGTCTTCCTGGGCGGGGCGGTGCTGGGCGGAGTGCTCTTCAACGAGCTCTTCACCGCCGTGGCCCCGCTCTACGCGTGGGGCGACAGCGGCGTGTCCATGGCCTTCGCGGCCCTGGGCATGAGCCGCGCGGGCTTCGCCTTCCTCTTCGTGCTGGTCGCGGTGGGCTGCTTCTGGGGCGCCGAGATCGTCGAACGGCGCGTCTCCGGGACGGGGGAGTTCCTGGGCAGCCGCTTCCTGAAGGCCTTCAGCCTGATCCTGGTGGTGCTCGCCGCCGGGCTCTTCATCTTCCCGTCCGGCAGGGGCGCCGCGGCGGCAGCCGCTCCACCGGCGGCGTCCGCCCCGGGGGAGGCCGAGCTGCTCCGCGGGGTCGAGGCTGCCGCCGACCACGTCGAGCCCGAGGACCTGGCCGACCGGATGATGCGCGGCGAGGAGGGGCTCCTGGTCGTGGACGTCCGCCCGGCGGCGGAGTACGCGGGCTTCCGCCTGCGCGGGGCGGTCAACGTGCCCATCGCGGAGCTGGCCGCCTTCCTGGAGCCGCGCAGGAACCAGGGCACGGTGGTGCTCTACTCCAACGGCATGGTCCACCCCGCTCAGGCCCGCGACTCGCTGGCCCGGGCCGGGCACGCCAACGTCTTCATCCTGACCGACGGGCTGGAGGGCTTCGCCGAACGCTGCCTCAAACCGGCCAGCCTGCGCCCCGGGGCGGTGACCCCGGCCGAGGCCGCGCGGATCAACGCCTGGCGCGCCTACTTCTCGAAGCCCGACGCCCCGCCGGCGCGGCCGGCCCGGGTGGAGGCCCCCAGGGCGGAGCTCCCCGGGATGGTCTCCGCCGGGTGGCTGGCGGCCAACCTGGGGCGCGCGGGCCTCAAGGCCGTCGACCTGCGCGAGCAGAAGGACTACAACGGCGGGCACATCCCCGACTCGCTCTCGCTCCACCCCGAGAGCCTGCGCGGCAACGTCGGCGGGCTGCCCTCCATGCTGCTGCCGGCCGGGATGCTGGCGGAGCACTTCTCGCTGATGGGCATCGAGCCGGCCGACACGGTGGTCTTCGCGTTCTCCGGCGACAAGCTCCGCGACGCCACGCTCGCCGGGATGGCCTGCGAACGGCTGGGCCACGCGCGCTGGGCGGTCCTCGACGGCGGCTGGGAGGCGTGGCTGGCCGGGCGGCATCCGACGGACGCGCTCCTGCCCGCGGCGCGGCGCTCGAAGTACCCGGCGCCGGCGGCCGCCGACCGCTTCACCGTGGACTACCGCACCGTGCTGGCCGAGCTGGGGCCCGGGACGGTCATCATCGACGTCCGGCCGGCGGACTTCTACTCGGGGAAGAAGCGCGACGAGGCCCGCGGCGGGCACATCCCCGGCGCGGTCAACCGCGACTTCGCGCTGGACCTGGCCCCCAAGGGCTCGGCCGGGAGCCTGATGCCGACCGAGGAGCTGGCCGCGGCCTACGCGGCGCTGATCCCCTCGAAGGACTCCCCGGTGATCGTCCACTGCCGCACCGGGCACCAGGCCAGCCAGACCTTCTTCGTCCTCAAGCACGTGCTCGGCTACCGCAGCGTGCGCTGGTACGACGCCGGCTGGACGGAGTGGGCGGCGCGGGCGGAGCTGCCGGTGGAGTAGCTCCGCCTTCCCCGGCCCCGGCGCGCCGAGACGCCCGGACTCCTACCCGACTGTCAGCTCCACGCTCAGGACCTGCCCCGGCGCGACCGTCACCGGCACCGCGCCTGCGGAGACGGGGAGCTCCGCCAGGGGCTTCTCCTCCAGCGTAACGCTGCGCGCCCGGACCACGGGGCGGGAGACCCTGATCGCCGCGCGGACCTGGCCTGAGGTCGGGTTGAAGCAGCGCAGGACGAACGCCCGGCCGTCCTCGCTCTGCTTCAGCGCCGTCACCACCAGGTCGTCGGAGTCGACTCCCGCGAAGGAGACGCCCGCGAAGGGCAGCTCGCCGCGGTGCGCGGTGCACTGGACGACGCGGAGCGGCACGGTGAAATCCCGGGCCTCGCGCCAGACCCGGTCGGACCGGCAGTCGCCGGCGTGCGGGTGGACGGCATAGCGGGACTCGTGCTCGCCGGGGAGCTGGGCGAGCGGCTGCGGCGTGTAGGTGTCGGCCACGCCGCCGGCCGCGCCGAAGCTCCGCAACAGGGTGAGCGCGATGCTGCGGCTCTCGTCGCCGAGGACCTCGTACTCGGGAATCCCGGCGTGGAGCACGGCCAGCGCCCGCCCGGCGCCGTCGGAGAGGTCCACGAAGGACTGCGCCGGCCAGGTGCGGAGCGCCTCCTCGTGCCAGCCGCGCGAGTCGGGCCGCGCCACCGGCCGCTCGACGATGTCGAAGGGGCTGTCGGCGCTGTGCCGCTCGGCGCGCACACCGGTCGGGAAGACGGCGCGCAGCCGGTGGTCGCGGATCGTGTTCCAGACCCGCGTCCGGAACTCCAGGCGCCTCGCGCCCTTCTCGAGCGACACCTCGGTGACCATCCGGAGCGCCGCGCGCCGGGCCGAGCGGCCCGGCCGCTGGGTCTCGATGAAGCGCGCGATGTTCGGGATGTGGATGTCGAGCCCGGCCTCCAGGCCCTCGGGCAGGCTCCACTCCCGCTCGATCCGGTAGACGCTGACCACCGGTCCAGCGGTCACGAGGCTGACCGCCGCCGGCTGCCCCAGCGTGGTGAAGACCGCGTCGCGCTTGGGGGCGACGTGCATCAGCGGCCCGCCCTCCTCGCCACCGTCCTCGAAGTACCCGAGGTTCCGGAACTCCCGTCCGGTGGCCTTGTCGAGGAGGTCGACGGTGCCGTCGCCGTTGACGACGGCGCGCAGATGCTCGTTCTCGAGGACGTTGGCCCGCGGGCTCAGCGTCGTGAGCGGACGATAGTCCCGGGGGACGAACCGGGCGGTGAAGCCGCGGCAGCCCATGGCCGGCAGTTCGCCGGCAGGGAAGGCCAGCCGGAAGCGCACCGCCGGGAACTTGTCGCCGCCGGCCACCGGCATCCGCGCGCTGACCAGGCGGTCGTCGAACTCCAGCACCTGGCAATCGACCTCGCGCCCCGCGGCGTCGCGGAGCTCGACCGAGCCGGGCTCGCGGTAGCCGCCGGGTCTCTGCCCCGTAACGTCGTGCGGGAAGTCGACGAAGCATTCGGCGGCGCCGCTGGCGGGTTGGGCGTGCGGGTTGAAGACCAGCAGCCCGACCTCCTTGGGCGAGAGGTGCGAGGCGTCGACCTTCGCGGCCAGGCCGCTGAGCGCGTTGCGGGTTACGGTCTCGCCGATGTCCTCGACGGTGCGGTAGCGCTCCTCGGTGGCCAGGGTCACGCGGTCGACGTGGCAGCCGCCGACCCCGTCGTGCTGCTGGTTCTGGCAGAGCGCCTTCCAGGCCGCGTCCAGGAAGGCCCGCGGATAGGCGGCGCCGTGCAGGGCGGCCCAACATGCGGCCGGCTCGGCCCAGCTTCCGAGGCAGATCTGGGCGCGGTGGTTGGCGAGCTTCACGTTCATCCGCGCCGAGTAGACCCCGGCGAGGAGAGCGGTGCCGTCCGGGTCGGTCGCGTGGACGTCCAGGCGCTCGCCCCTGAGCACGGGGAGCTTCCCCATGAGCCCCTGGGCCTCGAGCGACTTCCGGACGCCCGCCATGAAGGCCGGCATCGAGGATATCTCGATGCGTTCGCCGCCCCCGAGCCGGGCGTTGAGCTCGTCCACGAGGTCGGCCACCGCCGGGTCGGGGATGTCCAGGTCCGTGCCCTGCAGGAAGAGCAGGTGTTCGGTGGAGCTCCTGGGCTCGAGCGAGGCGCGCAGTTCGGCCAGGCCCTTGGCGGCGGCATCGAGGTCGCGGGCGTTGGGGCGGTCGACGATGCGGTGGTTGGTCTCGGCCGAGCGCGGATCGCAGACGTTGGTGAGGAAGCCCGCCGAGCCAGTCCGGTCGCAGACCGCCCGCCCCGCTCCGCGGCGCCAGGGCTGGTAGACCATCGACCAGAAGTTGAGGCGGTTGTGCTTTCCGAAGCCGATCCCGAGCAGCCGGCTCCCGTCCGGGCCCTCCCAGTGGTACTCGAAGCGCTCCAGCCGCGACTGGTCGAGCCCGCGGTAGAACATGATCGTGTCCATCCCGAACTGCCGGTAGATCTGCGGCAGCTGCGAGATCTGGCCCCAGGAGAAGACGTTGTAGGCCGCCTTCATCACGCCGCCGGCCTCGGCGGCCAGGCGGTGGCCGATGAGCAGGTTGCGGACGATGGACTCGCCGCTGGCCAGGTACAGCGCCGGCAGCGT
Organism: Planctomycetota bacterium; assembly: GCA_022703445.1. GTDB lineage: Bacteria > Planctomycetota > SZUA-567 > JAKLDR01 > JAKLDR01 > JAKLDR01. The sequence continues at coordinate 16,207 of JAKLDR010000027.1, forward strand.
GTACCATGGCCCGACGAAGAGCCGCCCGGCGCGGACCAGCGCGCGCAGGCGCTCGCGGTTCTCCGGCCGCTTCTCGAGGTAGTCGTCGACGATGGCCGCCTGGGAGTCGGCCAGGAAGGACCGGAAGCGCGGATCCTTCTCCATGGTGTCGATGAGCAGGTCCATGGCCTCGACCAGCCGCATCTGGGTCTCGCCGAAGGACCAGCGCCACTCGCGGTCCCAGTGGGTGTTGATGACCAGGTGCATGGTCCGCGGAGTCGTCTTGGAGGCATTCATGTCTTCGCTTCCCCTGGGAGGGCACCGCCTCTTCCCCGGCCGCCGTGCGGATCACCGCACGGTCGCCCGCGGCGGTCATTCGTGTTCATTTGAGCACCCAGATCACAGAACGCCCCGAGAACTCTCAGCATGGCTTTCGCCTTCAGCTCAGAACATCGCTAGGATGCTCCGGGAACCCCCTCACGCCTCGCGAGAGATCGAACTGGAGGACCCGTCTGCGCGCTCGCGGCTCGTAGTCCAGTCGCCGCAGGCAGCCATTGTCCAGCGCCGGCGCGCCGAACGGCACCGCCAGCTGCCGCTCGGCGACGGCGCGGAGCCCGGCGAGGACCTCCGGTTCGCGACCGGCGAGGTTCTCGCGCTCGGCGGGGTCGTGCGCCAGGTCAAAGAGTTGTTCGCGCCCACCGTTGGCGATGAAGATGTACTTCCAGGTCCCGGAGCGCAGCATCAGCGTGAAGCGACTGGTGCCGGGCTGTCCGTAGGTGCCGAGCAGCGTCCGCCGCGGCGCGGCCGTCCCGGCGAGTTGTCCCAGCAGGTCGGCGCCGTCGCGCAGCTCCGGCGCGCCGGCGGCGGTCGTGGCGATGCCGAAGAGGTCGGTCAGGCAGGCGAGCTCGCCCGAGCGCGTCCCGCCGGCCAACCGCGCCGGCCAGCTCACCAGGAACGGTGTGCGGGCGGCGGCCTCGAAGAAGCACTCCTTCTGCCAGCCGTGGTGGTCGCCGAGCAGGTCGCCGTGGTCCGCGAAGAAGCAGATCACCGTGTCCGCGGCGTCGGGCCGGCGCTCGACGGCGTCGAGGATGCGCCCGAGGCACCCGTCGATGTAGCTGATCTCGCCGTAGTAGCGGGCCCGGAGGATGCGCGCCCAGCTCGGGCTCACGTCCTCCGCCCAGATGGCGTGGTTCATCCAGGGGATCTGCTCGTCGGCGTGGTCCACGGCCAGGTCGCCGACCACCGGGTTCGGCATCCGGTCGGGGTCGTACATGCGGTTGTAGGGCTGCGGCGGCGCACACGGCGGGTGCGGGCCGACGAAGGAGACGAAGCCGAAGAAGGGCCGGCCGTCATCGGCGAGCAGTTGCTCGACCGCCCGGTCGGCCGCCCAGCTCTCCACGGTAAGCGCCGCCGGCAGCGGGCTCATCTGGGGCACGTAGTACATCTCGGTGCGCTCGCCCTGGAGCATGTCGATCCAGTCGTACTCCGGGTGCTCCTCGCGGATAAACCGGGCGAAGGCGTCGCGCTCGCGCTGGCGGGCGTCCTCGTAGAGCTCCTCGCTGTGCAACTGGACGTCGAAGCCCAGGTCCTGGTCCCAGGGGTCGGAGTGGAACTTGCCGATTCCGAAGGTCCGGTAGCCGAGCCCCCCCATCTGCCTGGCCAGGAACGGCCCGCAGCGCCCCTCCATGGTGGCGGGGGGCGCGGCGTAGTAGCTGTTCGAGAAGGTCCCGGTGACGAGCGGCTCCCGCCCGGTGCGCACGGTGTAGCGCGCCGGCAGGCAGACCGGGCAGGTGGAATAGGCGTTGGTGAAGCTGACCCCGCGCCGGACCAGCCGGTCCAGGTTGGGCGTGTGGATCAGGCCGTTGCCGAGCGCCGCGATGGTGTCGAAGCGCTGCTGGTCGGTCATCACGAAGAGGACGTTGGGCTTGTGCGGCATCATGGTCTCCCGGGTGGAAGGTGGAGGGTGGATGGTGGAAGGCTGGAAGACGGGACGGCCGCCGTCCACCTTCAACCCTCCACCCTCAACCCCCAACCGCCGTTCCTACCGCTCCCCCTCCAGGCAGAGCACCTCGCCAGACCAGGTCGAAACGTAGACCGCTGCCCCGGCGACGGCGATGCCCTCGGCGGCCGGGGCCGCAGGCAGGGCGTGCTCGGCGAGCTGCTGGCCGTCCTTCATGCCCAGCACCAGCAGCCGGCCCTGCTTCCGGTCGGACGAGGCGGCCCCGACCAGCACGTGCTCGCCGGCGATGGCCAGGGCCACGGCGCGCTCCCCGGCGGGCAGCTCGAACTTCCAGAGCGGCTCGGTCTTTTCACCGATCTTGGCGGTGCGGTTCTGGGCGATGATGGTGCCGGCAACCCGCTTGTCGGCCATGCGCAGCCGGCTGGCCACCGCCCGGGTCTTGTCGAAGACCACGATCTGGCCGGTCAGCCCGTCCTTCCACTGGGTCTGGAAGCGGTCCTCCACCTTGGTGACGCCGGAGGAGTGCCAGGTGCGGTCGAGCAGCGTGGCCGCCGAGCCGATGTAGCCGTGGTACTGCCCATTGGTGGTGCCGGAGCGCACCGCATCCAGGATCTCGCGGCCGAGCAGTTTGCCGGTCTTGGGGTCCAGCCGGAAGTGGGTGCTCCCGCCGCAGGAGACGGCCTTGCCGTCGGCGACCAGCAGGTCGGCGAGCCCCACGAAGCCCTTGGCGTCGTTGGGCGGGCGCGTCTCCCAGACGAGCTTGCCGGTCGCCGGCTCCAGGCAGGCGATGCCCGCACCGCCGTCGGACTCCGAGGAGCGTCCGAAGCAGGCGTAGGCCAGGTTGTCGCGGACCAGCACCCCGCCGACGACCGGCCAGGGGGACTCGACCTGACCGAAGGCCACGATCCGGCGCTCCTCCGGCGCGGCCCGGCAGCGCCAGGCAAGCCTGCCGTCCGCGGCGGCCAGCGCGTAGACCCAGCCGTCGCGGGCGCCGGTCAGGCAAAGCCCGCCGTGGACGGTCGGAGGCACGTCCATCCGCCCGCCGACCGTCGTCGACCAGACCGGCTTGCCGGTGGCCGCGTCGAGCGCCGCGACCGCGTGCCGGTCGGGCAGGGCCACGAAGACCCGGCCGCCGGCGACCGTCGGGGCTGTAAGGGGCTCGCCGCCGGTCCAGTTGGCAACGGCCTCGTCGGCCAGGAGGGACGGCCCGGCAGGCCGGGCCCCGGCGACGGGCGCAGTCCAGAGGACCTTGAGCTTCGCAGAGAACTTCTCCCCGGGCGCCGCCCCCGAGCGCGAGGGGTCGAAGCGGAAAGTGGGCCAGTCCCCTGCGGCCGGGGCGGCGCCGTCGCCGGCCTTGCCGAAGGCCGGGCCGGTCTCCAGGCGCTCTGCGGCCCCGGATTCGGCCTTGGGTTTCTCGGCGGCAGCCGGGGCGGGGGAGGGGGCCGCTGCCAGGCCCACGTAGCCGTGGATCACTCCCTGCACGCACAGGCAGATGTTCGGCGCCGAGTAGAAGAGCCCGTTGCCCAGCGTCGCACCGTGGCTGCAGGCCGGGCGCGAGGCCCGGAAGCGCGAGACCTTGCCGTCGGCCCAGGCCATGAAGTCGGCCGGCCGGTTGAAGATCACGTGCCGGTCGGTGGCGACGTCCGCGTGGCAGCCGTACATCGAGGTGCGGTAGACGGTGTGAGTCTTGACGCTCTTGCCGGTGGCCGGGTCGAGCCCCTCCCACTGCTGCTCCTTGCTGCCAGCGACCATCCACTTCTGGGCCCAGACCAGGCCGCCGGCGTAGAGCACCGTCCAGCGCTGCTGCGGCGGGCCGTCCAGGGTCCAGGTCCAGAGCTCCTTGCCGTCCTTGGCGGAGACGCCCGCGAGGTGCCGGGCCTTGCCGGCGGTCTCGGCGTCGAAGACCAGCAGGCCGTGCCGGCCGAAGAGCAGCCGGTCCTTGCCCTTGAGCCAGGCGGAGCAGTCCGCCTTCCAGGCCTCCTTGCCGGTGGCCAGTTCCAGGGCGGAGAGGCTCTTGCCCGCCGCGTCGAAGACGATGACCTGGCTGCCTTCGATCAGGAGCTGGGCCTTGGCCGGCACGGGCGAGGTCCAGGCCGGCTTGCCGGCCTTGGTGTCGTAGGCCTTGAGGTCCTTCCCGCCGGAGACCACCAACACCCCGTCCTTGAGCAGGAACCGGGCGCCCGGCGGGTAGTCGACCTTGCCGTAGCCCGCGACCACCCGGCCGGTCTCGCCGTCTATGGCCGCGGCGCTGCCGCCGACCATGGCATAGACCCTCTGGCCGTCGGCCACCAGGGTGTTGGAGTTGCCGTCGTAGGCCCGCCGCCAGACCGGCAGGCCGTTGTGGGCGTCGCGGGCCAGCAGCCAGGCGCCGGTGCCCTTGGGCTGCGGCAGGCCGGAGGCCGGGTCATCGGCGACCGCGGCGCCTGCGAAGGTGGGCTGCAGCGCCTGCCCCGGCGTGAGCACGTAGTAGTTCCGCCCGCCGCCCGACAGGATGGCCCCATAGTGGTAGTCGGCCATCCCGGGGAAGGCCGGGCCGGCCAGCCAGCGCAGCCGCTCCGGCGGGCCTACCTCCTGGTCGCGACTGACGTTGCAGCCCCCCGAGTCGTAGCGCGGGTGGGTCCAGTCGTCGTGGGCCGCCGGGCGGGGCTTGCCGACGCGCAGCCAGCCGCCGGAAGCGGCCGGCGCATCGCCGCCGGCGGCCGCCAGCGCCTTGGCCAGGTCGTCCGCCCCCGGGCCGCTCCGGACCACCACGGCTCCGCCCGGCGTCAGGACGCGCATGACCTCCGCAGCCGAAAGGCCCGCCTTGGCCGCCGCGGCCGGATCGGCGATCACCGCCAGGTTGGCGAGGTTCTCCGCCAGCGGCAGGGCGGAGAGGGGACAGCGCTCGGCCGAGACCGCCCCGTAGGCGCCGAGCGCCTGGAGCCGTCCGCGGGCCGCGGCAGTCGCGGCTTCGTCGGGCGAGAGCATGATCACGAGCGACCGGCCTCCGGCGCCCAGCGCCGCGGCCAGTTCCGGAGCCCCGCCGATCATGACACAGAGCCCACGTTCGCGTCCGGCCGCCTTGGCGACCTCGGCCGCCAGGGGGTCGACCGGCCCGCCGGCCGGTCCCGCCTCGCCGCCGAGGGCCTGGGCCAGACAGCCCGCGAGCCCCACCAGGATCGCCAGACTTCTCACGCTCTTCCCAACCTTCCGCTCAGGGGCCCGCTCGGGCCATCGCCGACTTCCCGGGAGTATAGCCGCCTCCCTCCTGGCGTCGAGGACCCGCGATCCGCCGGGGGCCGCCGGCCCCCGTCACCTGACCTCGCAGCTCTCGGCCACCGCGTAGCCCATCTTCACCCGCAGGATCCGTTTGTTGATGCAGTCGGTGATGAAGGCGTGCCGGTCGGTCACGGCCACACCGTTGACCCAGGCCAGGGGGACCTCCGGCTTGGCGAAGGGGCTCACCAGGTCCTTGGGGTCGTCGGCCTTCCGCGGCCGCAGGAATTTGCCGGCAGGGTCGAGTACGTAGCTGTCCGGCCCGCAGTTGTCCTGGTTGCCGTAGGCCCCGAAGGATGTGATCTCGTTGCCGTTGGCGTCGAGCACGCCGATGCGGAAGCGGCAGGCGTCCGGTGCGAAGATCCGGCCGAAGTCGTCCACATCGAAGTCGGTCCCGAAGCAGTGGCAGCCGCCGCTGCCGCCGACCGTGCTGATGGTCGAGAAGCCCTGGCGGTGCCACAGGGCGCCCTGGAGCATGCCGTCTCCGCCCATCCCGTTGCCGCGGACCGGCTCCTTCTTCATATCCGCCGGGAGCCGCTTCTCCGCGGAGTCCTCGGCGTTGAAGTCCCAGGTCTTCTGGTCAGCGCCGGTTCCCAGCTTGATCCAGTCGACGGCGAACGAACCCTGCCCGTTGGTGTTGCTGGGGCTCAGGAAGATGCAGCCGATCTGCCCCTTCCATTCCTTGGCGTCGGAGAGATCAAAGGTGTACTCGGCGAAGTCGCTGTTCGGCTTGATTTCGACCGTCTTGAGCACCAGCCCCTCGACCAGCTCCCGGCCGAGACCGAAGGCCGCCTTGGTGCCGTCGGTCCCGTTCTTGAGCCGGACGGTGACGGTCTTGCACTTGTCGGCGTCGACCACAGCTTCCGGCCGGCCCGGGACGGTGATGATCCCCGGCACCTGGTTCCCGCGCCGGCCGGTGATCTGGCCGGTCAGGCAGCCGCCGGTGGTCCGGAGGTCGGCAACCCGGCCATACGAGCGCCAACCCTCGAAATCGATCGCCGCCGCCGGGTCGTTCAGTATCCAGATGGCGCCGCCCTGAGGCCCGAACTTGATGACGCTGCCGTAGAACCAGTCGTAGATGGCCGGATCCACGCCGGTGAACTCCTTGGGATAGGGCGCGTCCTTGGGCTTGGCCACGTCGAGGATGACCAGGTTGCCCTTGGAATCAACCCGCGGGCCGTACATGCCGTCGGTGACCGACCAGAGGGCGGTCCGCTTGTAGTTGCCCTGCTGGTCGTAGACCTCCAGGCTCATGGTCGCGTGATAGACCGCGCCGGTGCGCCGCACGTAGATGTCGCCTTTGCGGTCGATCCAATAGTCGCGCTCCCAGGCGGTGGTCCCGGTCGCGCCGGCGGGCAGGTCGCCTTTCAGCCACGGATTGTTCGCGGTGGCCGGGAAGGGCTTGGGCTTACCGTCCGGGCCGTAGCGCCTGACGTTCCCGCAATGGTGCACGCCGTACAGATTGCCGTCCCGGTCCAGGCGGGGCCAGTAGTGCATCGCAAACAGGTTGCTGCCGCTGTGGTCCTTGATGGCAACTCGGACCTGACCGGTCTCATCGTCCAGAACGCGCCATTCGGACGGGCTGCCCCACCGGTTGACGCGGGTCACGACCATCCGGTGGGTGGGATCGGCGGCCGCGCGCACCGGGAAGACCGGCCCGTAGCAGCCGGCCTGGGCCGGCGGCGCGAACTTGCCGCCCTCGTCGATCCAGCGCACCAGGCCGCCCCCCTTGCCGTTGGCGCCCATCCAGACCACCGCCGGCTCGGCGGTCGCGTCCAGGGCCAGCACCGGCTCAGTCCGGTTGTAGAGCGGGTCCTTGGTGTGGTTCAGTTCCTGGCTGGCCAGTTCCTTCGCGTCCTTCCATCCCGAGAACTTGATGAGCTTGAGCCCCTTGGCCAGGACGTAGACCGCCCCGGTCTTGAGGTGCGCGCCGACCCAGATGGGACCGTCCACCGGGAAGGACCCCACGAACGAGCCATCGGCCTCCTTGACCACGACCACGCGGTTGTTGCCGCTGTCGGCGACGAGCAGATTGCCCTTGCCGTCGAGCGCCACCGCACGCGGATCGCTGAGGTGCATCTCGTCGTTCCCCGCCTTGTCCGTCTCGCCGAAGAAGACCTCGGCCGGAGTGCGCTCGGGCACCCTGATCCGGAGCACGGCGTGGGCGCCCTTGGCCCCGGCGCGCTGGGCGCGCACCGCGTAGACCGACTTGCCGTCGGAGGAAGCCGCCAGGAAGGGGCTCTCCAGCCAGGAGACACCCGGCGCCGCCCCGGCATAGGATTCCTCCGGGATGCCCCCGTCGGTGTCGATGACGGTCAGAAGGCCGGCGTTCTTCTCGTCGAGGCCGGCCATGTAGATCCGCCCGCCGGGCGCCACCGCCGGGGTCTGGAACATGACCTTCCTGACCGGGTAGAACCAGGTCTCCCGGGAGGAGTTGCGGTAGGGGCCGTGCCGCGGGTTCAGGGTCCCGAACGAATTAACGAACGCACCGGAGGGCTTGAGCCGCTCCATGGGCAGGTTCGGGGAGAACGGCACGATGGTTTTCTCGTAGGCTCCGTCCCGGAGGAAGACCAGGGTCTTCTCCACCGAACCCCAGATGAACTGGTGGTGCGGCTGGCCGACGTAGGCCCGGCCGTCCGGCCCGGCCGCGATGCCGGTAACCAGGCCTTCAAGCATGTTGGGCCCGAACTTGCCCGGATCGGTAAAGGCCAGTCCGCCCCATGAGGCCCTGAGGCCCAGCCCGACGCGGACTTTGAACGGCCCGCCGGCCGCCGGTTTGCCGTCGTCGTCCTTGCCGTCCCACTCGAGCGACTGGGCCAGTCCGGGCTTGAGCGGCTCCGGCGGGTTCTTGCCCAAGGCCCCGGCTGCAAGATGGCGAACCACCCTGCCCTGGGCATCGTCGACGTAGACGGCCACGTCGGTCTCGCGGTCCACGGTGAAGTCGATCTTCACCTTGCCCTGCCCTGAGCCCGTCGAAGGGTCGCCGGCCTTGGCGACGCTCGGCTTCTTGGTAAAAGCCGGAGGCGCAGACTCGCCGGCCAACAGCCCCGAGGCAAAGAACAACGCGGTGAGGAGCGTCGCGGCGGTTCTCATGGTTCTCTCCTACTTCCCCTTCTGCGCCTTCCAGCACAGGAAGTGCAGGATAGTCCCAGCGCGGAGGTTCATCGGCGGCCGAACAGTCCAGTCCTTGCAGCCCTCGGCGTAAACGATGGGCGTGCGCGACTCCGGGAAGCCGTCGGCGAAGCAGCGCATGCCCTTCTCGACCATCTTCCTGTCCCCGGAGCTGGCCCCCAGGTAGCCGTAGACGTCCGAGAAGAAGAGCGGCCCCTCGTAGAAGGTCGGGGGCGGGCCCTTCTCGGCGATGGCCTTGAGCAGGCCGGCGACCCTCTCGTCCTTGGTGCGATAGCAGTAGTCGCAGAGCGCGGCGACTCCGTAGCTCAGCTGTTGACCGAACGCCTGGTAACCCTGTCCGGCGTTCTCCCGGCCGGGGTCGAACATGTGCGGGCCCTTTTCCTTGCTGACCGGCAGGAGCCAGTTGTCGATCAGCAGTTTCACGTCGGCGAGGTATCTGTCCTCGCCGGTCAGCGCGTGGAGCGACATCAGGTTGCTGACGGTCAGGAGCGTCCCCTGGAGCGAGTCGTCGCCGCAGGGCCACGCACCGGGCTTGGACTTGAGCGGCGCGAGGTACGACTCCTGCATGCCCTTGTAGTTGCGCTCGGCGCACTCCCGGGCCTTGGGGTCGCCGGTGAGCATGTAGTAGAGGACGAGCCCGCCCAGCCAGTTGCGACAGGCCATGGGCTGGCCCATGGAGTACTCGTCGCTCCAGCTGGTGTGCGTCTCCGTCTGCGAACCGTCACCACGGAAGAGCGCCCGGTAGGGGGCCGCGTCGCGGTCGGACCAGTTCTGATCGACTTCCTCCAGGTGCCTGGCCATCTCCGTGCCCAGCCCCAACAGGCCGGGGTTTCCCGTCCGCATGTAGTGCAGCAGGGCCGACCAGGCCCAGTCGGAGTGCAGGCTGCGGTTCTGCAGCCAGCCAGAGTAGTAGCCGCCGCTGGCCGAGACCACGTCGCCGAAGTCCATCCATCCGTACCAGCGGCCGGCAGTGGTCCGGGCATGAACCAGGCTGGTCTTGCTCTTCGGGTCGAGCAGGTTCCCCGCCATGTTGTCACGGAAGGTCAGCTTCCAGTCGAGCTCTTCGTCGCCGGTCTTGGCCCCGGCCGGCGCGAAGAGGATGTTGGCGGCCTCGGTGGAAGCGAAGTACTCGGGATTGACCGCGGCCAGCGGCGCGGAGAGCTCCGCGGCGGTCTCGGCCGCCGACCGGCCGGAGAAGTCGAGGGCGAGTTCGTGGCCCTTGTGGACGCCGCCGGGCAGTGCGGTCAGGCCGTCCCTGCGGGTCCATTCCCACCACTTGTCCATGCCGAGGCCCTTGCGCGGCCACTGCCCGTCGGTCGGCCACAGCCAGAAGCGCAGCGTTCCGGAGTCGAACTCCAGGGCCTGATCGTAGTTCTGCCAGAAGTCGCGGACCGCGGCGACGAGCCGGAGCCTGCCGCCGGCCACGCTGACGATGCCGTCCGTCCGCGCGCCCTTGGCCAGCTCCTTGCCGTCCGAGGTAACCCGGTAAGCCAGCTTGTCGTAGGTGCCGCCCGGGCAGGTCTGGCTAACCCGCAGCTTGCCGGTGGCCTTGACGCCCTCGCAGGAGACCTCCGCACCGGCAGCGCCATCGAGGGCGAGCTCCACGGCCAGGCCCTTGAAGAAGAACCACTCGCTCTTGGCCTTGAAGCCGTGGGCGCCGTTGTTCTCGAGCCAGACCCGGACCTTGAGCATCTTGCTCCCGGCGTAGGCCGTGGTGCGAACGGTGTAGCCGAGGCGGCCGTCGTGCACGCCGGGGAAGACGCCCCGGACGCAGACGGTGGCGCGCATCGGCCCCGCGGCCTCCACCTTCACCTCCGAGGGCGCGCCGGCTGGGGTCTGCTTGCCGTCCTCGGTCGTGAGCACCAGCCCCCGGCTGCCGGCGGCGAGCAGTTCCGCGCCGTCGACCTTCAGCGATTTGAAGAGACTGGACTCCTTCTTGCTGATGGAGATGGAGAGCGGCCCGGTGGAAACGGCCACCTCCTCGGCGCCGTCGGTCACCTTGACCGGCCCGGCCGGTGCCGGGCCCGCGCCGCCATCGCGCACTGCGAGCTTGGCCTTGCCGCCGGCGTCGACTTCGAGCTGACAGTCCATGAGCACCCAGCGCACCGAGCCGTCGCTCCATTTGGCGAGGGTCGCGAACTGCGCCGGGACGGCCTTGCCGCCGACCTGCGCCGAGAGCGCCGTGGCGTCCTTTACCGCACCCTGCGCAAAGGGCACGCCGCAGGTGACCGCCGCGGGCTTGCGGGCGACGCCGGCGGATTCCTGCACGGTCAGCTCCGCCTCAAGCGCCGACGCCGGCATGGAGGCGCAGAGGGCCAGAGCGACCGTCACGATCATGTGCGTTCTCATGGTCGCCCCCTACTTTCCGATCTTCTCAGCCACTTCGCCGGCCAGGCGATAGAGCCGCTCGGTCTGTTCCGGCCAGTCGACGCCGGCAGCAAAGGCCGCACCCTGCCAACCCTCCGCGAAATGCACCAGCCGCTGGCGGTCCTCCATGAACCTGGCCGCCCGGGCGGCGAGCTCCTCCCCGAGCTTGGCCCGCTGGGCCTTGTCGACCAGCGCCCGGTCGATGACCACTCGGGCCTCCATGGCCTGGGCGCCCTCGCGCATGGCCTCCGCCCGGATCGTGGAGATGGGCCCGTTGGGGCCCGGCGCCAGCAGCCACTGCGTGCAGCACAGCAGCGAGAGCTGGCCCCAGTAGGTCTCCGGGTACCGGCCGCAGAGCTGCCCGCGCCAGTTGCCCCGCGAATCCTTGAAGACCGGCCAGAAATCCACGCCGATCCGACCCAGGCCCTTGACTCCGTCGTTGGCCGCGCCCTCCTTGCCGCCGTGAACCTGGGCGCTGGCCGCCATCCACTTCTCGGCCAGGTTCATGCCGATATTGGGCGGGGCGGTCTGGGCCAGGCCGTAGCGGGAGTTGAGCGTCAGGCGGAAGTCGCTCTTCCAGCCGTGTCCGGCGGGTCCGAACTCCGGCAGGGTGGGACCGCAGCCCACGCCCCAGACCGACGAGCAAACTCCGACCTTATGGCCGTAGTGCTCGGCGCAGTAGAAGTGGCTGTGGGCCGCGAAGAGCACGCCCGGCCCGGCCGCGGCGAACTCGCTCATGGCCTGCTTGGTCGGGCGATGGTCGCCGATCAGGCCGATCACCAGCGACTTCTCCATACCGCGGTCCTTGAGCAGCTTCTGCATGGCCGGGATCAGCTTGCCCCAGAGCTCCTGAGATTCCGGCGTGCCCCAGTCCGGGCCAAGGATCTCGCGCAGCTCGCCGGTCTTGGGGTTGCGGAGGGTCAGCAGGATCGGCCGGTCGTGGGTCCGTGAAGGCGCGTTGGGATTGCCGGCGTGCCCCTGGGTGTCCGGAGCCTCCCAGGCGTAGAGCACCACCGAGGGGATCTTGCCCAGGCGCTTGGCCGCCACGTCCACGTACTTCTCGACGATGGAGAGGTCGGGCTCCAGCGCGCCGTCCTTGCCGCGCACCCAGAGGACCATGGCATGCTCGTTGCCCAGGTGGGTGCGGCGGATGGCCGTGACGTAGAGCGTCCGGCAGCCGAGCGGCGCGATCATCGCGAACGTCCGGTCGAGGAGCTTGAGGTGCTCCTCCGACCAGAGCTCGACGCCGTAGCGCATGGCCAGCGACTCCGGCGACTGCATGAAGTCGTTGTGCACCGCGCCCTCGCCCAGGGCGGGCAGCTTCCAGGCCGACACCCTGAGCTTCAGCTGGACGGCCTGGGGCGGCGCGCCCTCCGCCGAGACGGTCAGAGCCCCGGAGTAGTCCCCGGGCGCGGCGTCGGCCGGCACCGCCACGCTGATCCACAGCGGCTGCACGGCCAGGCCGGTCTCGGCCAAGGCCGGCACCGGGCTGGGCGCGGCCTCGGCCAGGGCGTCGAAACCCGTCGGCGCGTCCGACCGCCCCTCGGGCAGCGCGTAGCGCACCTGCAGAGCCGAGGCCGGAATGGTTCCCGGGCCCTTGAGCTCACCGGCCTCGACCTTCAGGCCCTTGATGGGCCCGCTCGAGCCGGCCAGGACGAGCCCCGAGCCGGCGCCGCCGCGCGGCGCGACCAGCTTCACCGGAGCGAGCGCCGCGAGCGCGCCGCCGGGATCCTTGCCGAGCGGGGCCTGGACGATGGCCTGGTTCCAGAGCCGCAGTCCCTGGAGCCTGGCCGGCCCGGTCGCCGGAGTCAGCGCTCCGCCGGCCGGCGCGGAGAGCGTCAGCTCGGCGAGCCCCACTGGCGACCAGCCCACCGGCAGGCCCAGCCAGCCCTTGGAGAAGCACGTCCGGCCATCCACGCTGCTGCCCCGCAGCATGCAGATCTTGTCCAGGGGAGCCCGGTGAACCTCCACGGCCAGGATGTTCTCGCCCTTGCGGAGCTTCTCCGCGGGGATCTGGCACCCCTCCAGGCGCCGGTTGAACTCGGCCTTGCCCGCGAAGCCCTTGGCGTCCAGCACAGCACCGCCTGCGCCGGTGTGGGCGGCCTCCGGATACGGCTCGGCCAGGGCTCCGATGCCGGTTTGGCCGGCCATCAGGTCCTTGCGGGCCACCTCTTCGCCGTTGAGGTAGACCACGATCCCGCCGCGGTAGGCGGCAAAGAGCGTCAGGGCCTGGCAGGCCGCCGGGTCGGCCACCTCGAAGCGCCCGCGGGCCAGGATCAGCTTCCAGCCCTCGTCCATGGCGAACTCGGGCGGCCCGGCGCCGCGCCACCACTGGCTGTCGTCGAAGTCCGGCTTGGCCCAGCCGGCGGGAGTGGACTCCGGCAGGCGGTACTCCTTGGCCTTCTCCACGGTGCAGTCGGAGACGTCCAGGCTCTTGCCCGCGGACAGACCCTTCTTGGGCCAGTAGACCACCTTCTCGACTTTGCCGGGCTCGGTGAGGATCTCGGCGGTCTCGCGCACCAGCTGGAAGCGCCACATGCTCTTCTTGAGGTCGAGCACCGGCGCGCCGCCGGCCGACGGGGCCTTGGGTGACTCCCCGGCGCGGGCATCGGGAACAGACAGGGCCCAGACGAGGAACCCGAGGCTCAGGATCCAGAAGCCAACGAGTCTGCTGCTGATCATGGCAGGCCCTCCGTCACTTGGCGGTCTGAGTGTCAACCTTGGCCGGCGCGGCCGGGTCCTTGACCGCGCCCTCCCTGCCCTTGTCGGAAGCCGGAGTCGGCAGCGGGCGCGGAGTTCCGGCTTCGGCCAGCGGCTTGCCGAACCCCAGGAGCTTCCCGAGCGCGTCGACCACGACGCGGTAGCCCTCGTCGGTGAGGTGCACGCCGTCCCGGGTGAACTCCTTCTCGCCCTTGGGATCCGCCTCCTTGAAGGCGGCGAAGACGTCCAGGTAGAGCGCCCCCTCCTCAGCGGCGATCTTTCGGGCCATTTCACCGGTCTCGGCCATCCGGGCCTTGGCGAACCGCTCCCAGCCCTTGGCCAGCAGCTTGCTTGAGACGGGCGGCGGGCCCATGACCACGGTGAGCACCTTGGCTTCCCGGAGCTGTCGGAGGATCGCCCGCATCGGCGGCTCGAAGCGCGTCTTCTCGATCTGCCAGCCGGCCTCGTTGGTGCCGTAGATGACGATGCAGACCGTCGGCTTGTAGGTTTCGATCACCTTAGTGAGCCGCTTGGCGCCGCCCTCGGCGATCTCCCCGCCGGATCCGGCCCGGGCCAGCTTGATCGCCTCCCCGCCCTGCACGAGAGCCGGATACTGCTTCTTCAGATCCTCCTCCAGGCACTTCATGGCCGGCTGGGCGCAGTCGGCGATGGAGTTGCCGAAGAAGAGGACCACGTCCTTGGGCCGGAGGAGACAGGTCTCGGCGTCCGCGGCGGCCTTGGGCGGCTCGCCGGCCGGCGCTGCCGTCAGGGCCCACGCCAGGCTCAACACAGCCACCGCGGTTACCCTCATGCTGCTCATCGTGCCATCTCCCTTGCTGTCGCTCACTCCGCCAGCCTCAGGCGGCTGGGGATCTTGATCATGACCGGCGGCGACTTCGGGTCCGCCCGGCGCTCGGCCAGCCGGGCGACCGCCGTGCGCGCCAGCCGGTCGACGTCCCAGACCACCGCCGGAGGCACCGGCCCGCCCGCGAAGTTGGGCCGGTACTCGCCCTGATAGTCGCCCTCCGTGGACCAGCCGACCATCTCGAAGTCCCGCCCGGGAACGAGGCCGAGCTCCCTCGCCGCCTGGGCGGTGACGGCCGAAATCCCCTGCCACAGGGTGAGCAGCGCCCGCGGCCGGTCCGGACGCGAGAGGTATTCGCGGACCATCCGCACGCGCTCGGTGACGTCCGTCTCGGGAAGGGCCAGCTGCCACTCGGGTGGCAGGGCCGCTCCGCTCTCGTTCAGCGCCGCGGAGGCGCCGCCGAAGCGCTCGGACCCCTGGCGCGTCCAGCCCTTGGGACCGATCCAGCCCACGGAGCGGTGGCTCCGCCCCGCGAGCCACGAGCCGGCCAGGTAGCCGCCCAGGAACCCGTCCTGGACCACCGAGTCGGCGTCCACGTTCTCGTGCCAGTGATCCACGGCCACCGTGGAGACGCCCAGGCGCCTGACCGCCGTCAGCACGTCGGGGGAGAAGGAGTCGACTATTGCGCCGCAGACCTTGAGATCGCGCAGCCGCTCCACTATGCCACCGGCCGCCACCGGCTCGCACTCTACGGCCAGGAGCATCCAGCCGCGCTCGGCCGCCGCCTGCTGCAGGCTGTCGAGCATGCTCCTGCGCAGGTTGTCCCACACCGCGGATCCGCTCGGGGACTGCGGCGTGAGGACGAAGGCCACCGGCGCACCGCGGTCCGGGTCGTTGCTGCGCGAGAGCACCCGGTGGCCGCGGCCGTGCTCGGCGGAGATCCAGCCCTCGGCAGCCAATCCCTGCAGCGCGTGATAGACGGTCTTGTGGGCCAACCTGTAGTCGGCGCTGAGTTTGCGGACACTGGGCAGGAAATCGCCGGGACGATAGGTGCCGGCGGCAATCGCCGCCCTTAGAGTGCTGCTAAGTCCACTCGCAACAGGCCCTCCTGCAAGCTGATGCATCGTTTTAATTGTGTTATCCATGCTGTTCTCCTAGTGTTTCCAATACACCCATGGCCTCGGGTTGTCCGGCACAAACCTGGGAAATCTGCGCGGACTCCTGGCGGAGGCTCAGGCCGGTTTGGTCAGCCCGGGAATGCCGGCAGCCAGCTCGGAAGAGCTCCGCTCCGCAGTTGGGGAGAGCCAGGCGAATCCCGGGATCTTCCGGAAGGCGCCCAGCTGCCGCCTGGCGAAGTGCCGGGTGTTGCGCTTGGTGAGGTAGACCGCCTCGTCGAGCGGGATCTCGCCGGCCAGGTGCCGGCTGAGTTCGCGGTAGCCCAGCGCCTGCAGGGCCTCGCGCGAGGGCCGCTCCGGGGCGGCGAGCAGCGCTCGAACCTCCTCCAGGAATCCGGCGGCCATCATGGCCTCGACCCGCGAGTCGATGCGCCGGTAGAGCTCGGCGCGCGGCCGCTCCACGCCAGCCAGCCGAAAGTCGTAGCCCGACCGGAGCTGGCCGAACTGGCGCTGCTCGGCCGAAATCGGCCGGCCGGTCAGCCGCCACACCTCGAGCGCCCGCTCGATCCGACGGATGTCGCGCGCGCCGATCTTCGCTGCGGCCGCAGGGTCTACTGCGGCGAGTTCGGCGTGGAGCTTCTCGACACCCTCGGCCTCGGCGCGCGCGCGGAGAGCGGCGCGGAGAGCGGCGTCGCGCGGCGGTCCCGGGAAGAGCCCGTAGAGCAGCGCCCGGCAATAAAGCGGCGAGCCACCCTCGAAGACGATCGGCGCCCCGCGCCCGGCCGCCTCGGCGATGGCCCGATCGGCGGCCTCGAGCCACCTGCCCACGTTGAACTCCTCGGACGGCTCGACGAGGTCGAGCAGGTGCCAGCGCAGCCCGGCGCGCTCGGCCGCCGCGGGCTTGGCCGTGCCGATGTCCATCCCGCGGTAGACCTTCATGGAGTCCATGGAGGCCAGCTCCGCCCCGAGGAGCCGGGCGAGCTCGACGGCCACGTCGGTCTTGCCGCTGGCGGTGGCGCCGACCAGAACGAAAACAACAGGTTCCTGGTTCCTGGTTCCTAGTTCCTGGTTCAGGTTCGAACCGGTCACCGCGGGCTCCTCCCAACCAGGAACCATGAACCAGGAACGAGGAACATGGTCATCCCCTCGGGTGGAACTTCCGGTGCGCCTCGACCAGCGCCCGGCGGTCCAGGTGGGTGTAGATCTGGGTGGTGGTCGGCGAGGAGTGGCCGAGCATCTCCTGGATGACGCGGAGCCCCGCGCCGCCCTGGAGCATGTGGGTCGCGAAGCTGTGGCGCAGCGTGTGGGTGCTGGCCGGCTTGCGGACCCCGGCCGCGGCCAGGTAGTACTTCACCAGCCGCCATACGTTGGTGCGGTCGAGCCGCGCGCCGCTGCGGCTCAGGAAGAGGAAGGGGGACTCCTTGCCGTGGAGCAGCGCCGGCCGGCCGAGCCCCAGGTACGAGGAGATCGCCGCGCGCGCCGCCTCGCCCACCGGCACGATCCGCTCCTTGGAGCCCTTGCCCCGGCAGCGCAGGTAGCCGATGTCCAGGTTCACCGCGGCCAGTTCCAGGTCGGCGACCTCGCTGGCCCGGCAGCCGGTGGCATAGAGGGTCTCGAGCAGCGCCGTGTCCCGCAGGTACAGCGCCCGGTGGAAGGCGGCGCGTCTGCGGCCGAGCAGGGCCTTCATCTCCGCCGCCGGCGCGGCCAGCATGGCGGCCACGTCGGCCGGCGAGAGCACCCGCGGCAGGCGCTCCCAGGTCTCCGGGCGCTCGAGGATCCCGGAGGGGTCCGCCGCCCGCGGGTTCTCCGACCGCAGGAAGCGGTAGAACATCCGGATGGCGGCGATCCGCCTCGAGACGGTGGCGCCGCTGGTGCGCTTGGCCTCGCCGGCCAGGAAGCTGAGCAGGTCGTCGCGGGTGGCCGCGGCCAGCGCCTGTCCGCCCAGGCTGGCGAGCAGGAGTTCCAGGTCGTGCCGGTAGGCGACCAGCGTGTTCTCGGCCAGCCCGCACTCCGCCCGCAGATAGTCCAGGAATGAGCTCAGGTCGGGGTCGGTCACGGTCTGCGTGCTCATGCCGTCGGTTTCAACGCAGAGGACGCAGAGGCACGCAGAGGCCGCAGAGGCCGCAGAGAACGGCTGGGATCATGAACAGTGATGACCCATCATTCCGCATTCTGGCTGTCCTCCGCGTTCCTCCGCGCACCTCTGCGTCCTCTGCGTTAAGAAGAGCGCTCAGAGATGGCGGATGGACGCGATCGCCTGGGCGGCTACCGCCTTGCCCGCGCCAATCTCCCCGAGGCCCTCGTTGGTCCCGGCCTTGACCGAGACGGCCGAGGCGGGCAGTCCCAGCGCGCCGGCAAGGTTCACGGCCATCTCGTCCTTGAGGCCCTTGAGCTTGGGCCGCTCGAGCATCACCGTGGCATCGACGTTGACCGGCGCGAAGCCGGCGGCGGCGAGCTTCTCCCGCACGGAGGCGAGCATGTCCAGGCTGCGCGCCCCGCGCCATTTCGCGTCGGTGTCGGGAAAGTGCCGCCCGATGTCGCCGAGCGCCGCGGCGCCCAGCAGCGCGTCCATGATCGCGTGGCAGAGCGCATCGCCGTCGGAGTGCGCCCGGGCGCCGACCGGCGACTCGACTTCCACGCCGCCGAGAATCAGCTTGCGGCCGGGCTCGAGGGCGTGGACGTCGTAGCCGGTGCCGTAGCGGGCGGCACGGTTGCCGGTTGCTGGTTGCTGGTTGCTGGCAGACCCAGCAACTCGCAACCCACAACCAGCAACCAGCAAGGCCTCCGCCAGCTTCAGGTCCTCCGGCAGGGTGATCTTGAAGTTGCCGGCGGGGGAGGGCACCAGCTCGACGGCCTGGCCGTAGCGCTCGAAGACCGCGGCGTCGTCGGTCACCTCCAGCCCCTCGGCCGCCGCCCTGGCGACGAGCTCGCGGTAGAGCGCGGTGCGGAACCCCTGGGGAGTCTGCGCCGCCCAGAGCCCGGCGCGGTCCACGGTGGCGGCGATCAGCCGGTCGGCGCCGCCGACCCGCTTCAGCGTGTCGGCGACCGGGCAGGCGGCGATGGCCCCGCCGCGCGAACGCGCCGAGCGCGCCACCTGCGAGACCACGGCGGGCTCGACCAGCGGCCGGGCGGCGTCGTGGATCAGGACGACCTCGCGCTCCGGCAGCGCCGCTAGCCCCGCGGCCACGGAGTCCTGCCGGCGCGCGCCGCCCGGAACGGCGGCCAGGAGCCCCAGGCGCTTCCCCTCCGAAGTCACCAGCTGCCGGGCCCTGACCAGGTCGTCGGCGTGCACCACCAAGACGATCCCGGAGACCTCCGGAGCGGCGGCCAGCCTCTCGGCGGCATGGAGGACCAGCGGCCGGCCGGCCAGCGCCAGGAAACCCTTGCGCACGCCGCCGAGCCTGCGGCCCTCCCCGGCCGCCACCAGGATGCAGCCGGCGAAGCCCGGTTGGCGGTTGGCGGTTGGCGGTTGGCGGTGCCGTTTCACCGACAACCGACGGCCGACAACCGATGATCGCCGTTTAGCTTTCACGCTTCATCTTCCGGCTGTCGGTCTTCCGCGGACGCTCCCCGCCGGCGTTGTCGTCGCCGGGCTTGCGCGCGAAGATCATCCGGCCGGCCGGGGTCTGCAGCATGTTGGTGATGACCGCGGCCACTTCCTTGCCGATCTCGTCGGCAGCGCTCTCCACCACCACCATGGTGCCGTCCTCGAGGTAACCGACGCCCTGGCCGCGCTGCTCTCCGGCCCGGGCGATCCTGATGACCAGGCTCTCACCGGGGATGAAGGGGGGGCGCAGGGCGGTGGCCAGGTCGTTGATGCTGATGACCTCCACCCGGGCGATGCGCGCCACCTTGGCCAGGTTGAGGTCGTTGGTGGCCAGCCGCGTGCCCAGGAGCTGGGCCAGCCGCACCAGCTTGGCGTCGACCTCGCCGGGGCCGGGCACCTCGTCCTCGTGGAAGCGCATGCGCAGCGCCGGGTTGGCCTGCAGCCGGCCGACCTGGTCGAGCCCGCGGCGCCCCCGGTCGCGGATCAGCCGGTCGGGGTTGTCGGCCAGCTTCTGCATCTCGTCGACCACGAAGCGGGGCACGATCAGCGCGTCATTGAGGAGCAGCTTCTCGGCCACGTCCACGATCCGCCCGTCGATGAGCACGCTGGAGTCCAGGACGACGCCGCCGTGGGTCCGGCCCTGCTCGGCGAAGTCGACGTAGGGCACCACGAAGCGGAACTCGTCCTTGGTGCGCAGCACCACCGAGACGGACAGGTAGCAGCAGGCCAGCACCACCAGCGGCACCACCGGCTGGAGGATGCCCAGCAGCAGCCGGCCGGCCTCGCCCGCCTCGCTGTCGGCGGCCACGACCGGCCACACGAAGATGCACAGCAGCGTCACGGCCACGGCGCTGACCAGCATCCCCAGCACCACGCCGAAGACCACCGACACGAAGCCGCGCAGGAACTGCCGGCGGAAGGCGATGTCCACGCAGACCAGAATGGCGGCGGCCATCGACGCGCAGGCCGAGTAGAACAGCGCCAGCCCCGGAGCGGCGCGCTCCGACTCCGGCAGGATGTGCCGGGTCACCCACCAGGCGGCCACCCCGGCCAGCAGGATGAAGCCGCCGCGAACCACCCTGAGCAGTATCACGCCCCCTCCTTCCGCCCCGGCGCGGGATGATGCCCGCTATGAACGCGATGAACGCCTCACGCCAGGGCCTTGTCCAGGGCCTCGACCAACGAGGCCGCGCCTATGACCTGTATGTCCCCGGCGGGCGCGACGCCCCGGGCGCTCGCGCGGGGGAGAATGATCGTGCGGAACCCGTGCCGCGCGGCCTCGCGGACGCGCTCGGCCGCGCGGGGCACGGCGCGCAGCTCGCCGCCCAGGCCGACCTCGCCGGCCAGGGCCAACCCGGCGGCCAGCGGCCGCTCGCGGAGGGAGCTGGCCACCGCCGCCGCCAGGGGCAGGTCGGCGGCCGGCTCGGGCACCTCCAGCCCTCCGGCGGCGTTGGCGAAGACGTCGCAGCCGGCCAGTTGCATCCCGCCGCGCCGGGCGAGCACCGCCAGTAGCATGTGCAGTCGGTTGGCGTCGAGCCCGGCGGCCCGCCGGTGGGCGTAGCCCTCGGCGGCCGGGGCGGCCAGCGCCTGGATCTCGACCAGCAGCACGCGGCTGCCGCCCAGCGCCGGGAAGATGGCCGCCCCGGGGCGCGCTTCGCCGCGCTCGCCCAGGAGCAGCGCCGACGGCTCCGGGATCTCGATCAGGCCCGTGCCGGTCATCTCGAAGAAGGCCACCTCGTCGGTGGGCCCGAAGCGGTTCTTGACGGCGCGCAGCTGCCGGTAGGCGCCCTGGCCGGCCGGCTCGAAATGCAGCACGGTGTCGACCATGTGCTCGAGCACCCGCGGCCCGGCGATGGCCCCGTCCTTGGTGACGTGGCCGACCAGGAAGAGCGCGGCGCCGGACTCCTTGACCTCGCGGATCAGCGCCGCGGCGCACTGCCGGACCTGTCCGACCGAGCCGGCCGCCCCGGGATACTCCGGCGACCAGGTCATCTGGATGGAGTCGACCACCACCACCGCCGGGCCGGTCCGCCGGCACTCGGCCAGGATGTCCTCGAGGCCGGAGCGGGCCAGGACCAGGAGCCCCGGGGAGGCCGCGCCCAGCCGGCGGGCGCGCAGCCTGGTCTGGGCGGCCGACTCCTCGGCGGAGGCGTACAGGCAGCGCGAGCCGGCCGCCGAGAGTTTCTCGGCCAGTTCCAGCAGCAGCGTGCTCTTGCCCACGCCGGGGTCGCCGGCCACCAGCACCGCCGAGCCGGGCACCAGCGCCCCGCCCAGCACGCGGGCCACCTCGGGCATGGGCACGCGCACGCGCGCGGCGATGTCAGGTTCGGGGATGTCGGCGAGCGGCCTGGCCTGCTCCTCGGGGGACAGGGCGCGGGCCTCATAGGTCCTATTGGACCTATAGGACCTATTGGACTCCGAAGGCGCCGCCACCACCGTATCCCACTCCTTGCACTCCGGGCAGCGGCCGGCCCAGTGCATGAGCTCGGTGCCGCAGCCGGAGCAGAAGAAGGCGCCCTTGGCGGGGCCGGACGGGAGTTTGGCCTTGGCCATGGCCCCAAGGGTATCCGGCGGACTGTGCGCGTCAAGGATGAGGTGAGGGGCCGAGGGACGGAGGGACTGAGGCACTAAGGGACTGAGGAACAGAGAGGACACCGGGGGCCTGGATTCAGCGCCCTGGCGCCTTGGCGCCTCAGTCTCTCAGCGCCTTCCGGTTACTGGAACGCCGCGAAGATTACCGAGCTGAAGGCGGTGATCGGGGCCTGCTCGCGGGAGTCCTCGACGGCCTCGCGGGCCTCCTTCAGGAAGCGCCGGGCCTCGACGTACAGGCCGTCGTCGTTGACCAGCCGGCCGAGGGTGCCCTCGCCCTTCTCGATCTTGCCCATCACCGCGGCCAGGGCCGAGGTGGTCTTCTTGATGTCGTCGTAGAGCGCCGGGTCGTTGACCAGCCGGCCGAGGGTGCCGTCGCTGGAGTTCAGCTTCTTGGTCAGCTCGGCCAGGTCCTTGGAGGCCTCGCGGAGGTTGTCGTAGAGAACCGGGTCGTTGATCAGCTTGCCGAGCGTCCCCTCGCCCTTCTCGGTCTTGGCGGCGATGACCTTGAAGCTGTCCAGGCCTTCGTTGAGCTTGGCGAGCGCCCCGCGCAGGTCCTTGTAGAGCTCGGGGTCGTTGACGATCTTGCCGAGGGTGCCCTCGCCCGTGTCGATCTTCTTGGTGATGCTGCTGATGTGGTCGGCGGCCTCGCGGATGGCCGGACCGACGTCCTTGATGTCGCCGAAGAACTTGTCGGCCTTGCGGACCACCTCCTCGATGGCCACCGGCCCCTGGACGCGCACGACCTGGGCTGCGTTCTCGGGGTGGGTGGCCTCCGGCAGGTAGGCGGCGGTCTGGGAACCCAGGCTCAGCCCTATGGTCCGCCCGTTGCCCAGCAGGCTGGTGGCCTCCAGGCTGGCCAGGGTGTCCTGGCGGAGGCGCAGGCCCTCCCGCAACCGGAAGTCCACGCGGATCCCGCTGCCGTCATCGAGCATCTTGATGTCCGTGATGCTGCCCGCCACCATGCCGGCCAGGCGCACCTGTCCACCCTTCTCCAGGCCGGCCGCGTCCGGGATGGTGATGAAGTAGCAGTATCCGGCGCGCTTGAAGGGGTTGACCTCGTTGTCCACAAACAGGGTCAGCGCGCCCAGCAGGATCAGGCCAAGGAAGAAGAAGATACCCACCGCTCGGCGCATTCAGACCCCCTCCTCCGGACCGCCCGGGGCCACCACCTCTGCCGCGGGTCGTTGCTGGGCGGGATTCTAAGCGCCCGGGCGACCGGCGGCAAGCGCTTCCTATGAAAGACGGCTCACCGGCCGGGGCCGATGCCCCCCGACTGGCGGTGCTCGCCGCTCAGGATCCTCCGCCACCAGCCGGCGTTCTCCACGTACCAGCGCACGGTGCGCCGGAGGGCCTCCGGCCAGGCCGAGCGCGAGGGCTGCCAACCCAGCTCCCGGCGGATCTTCGACGCGTCGATGGCGTAGCGCCGGTCGTGGCCGGGGCGGTCGGCGACCGGCTGGATCATGTCCTCGCCCTTGCCCATGGCCTCGAGGATCATGCGGGTGAGTTCCAGGTTGGAGCGCTCGTTGTCCCCGCCGACGTTGTAGATCTCGCCGGCGCGGCCGCGCTCCAGGACGGCCAGGATGGCCTCGCAGTGGTCCTCGACGTGCAGCCAGTCGCGCACGTTGCGGCCGTCGCCGTAGAGCGGGACCTTCCGGCCGTCGATGAGGCTCGAGACGAAGAGCGGGATGACCTTCTCCGGGAACTGGTAGGGCCCGAAGTTGTTCGAGCAGCGGGTGATCACCACGTCGAGCCCGTGGGTGCGGCGGCAGGCGCCGACCAGCAGGTCGGCCGCGGCCTTGCTGGCCGCGTACGGGCTGCTCGGCGCCAGCGGCGACTCCTCGGTGAACCTGAGCTCCGGCCGCTCGAGCGGCAGGCTGCCGTAGACCTCGTCGGTGCCGACCTGGAGAAAGCGCCCGACCCCGGCCCGCCGGGCGGCGTCCAGGAGCGCCTGGGTGCCCAGCACGTTGGTGGTCACGAACGGCCGTCCGTCCAGGATGGAGCGGTCCACGTGGCTCTCGGCCGCGAAGTTGACGATCGCGTCGCAGCCCGCAGCCGCCTCCGCGGCCAGGTCCGCGTCGCAGATGTCGCCGCGCACGAAGCGGTAGCGCGGGTCCCTTTCGACGTCGCGGAGGTTCTCGAGGTTGCCCGAGTAGGTGAGCTTGTCGAGGTTGACCACGCTCCAGTCCGGGCGCCCCCGGAGCACGAAGCGCACGAAGTTCGACCCGATGAAGCCGGCCCCGCCGGTGACCAGGAGTCTCATGCCTTGACGCGTCCTTTCGGCACCCCTGGGCGCCGGGAAGCATTCTCCACAATCCGCCGGCCGGCGCAAGCCGCCGACCGGGAAGGCGGGCGCGCCCCGGCAGAGAATGTCCCGGGCATTTCCTCTAGCCTTGGGCCCGGGGGTCCGATAATATAGTGCGGTTGCCGACGGTCGCCGGACCGCGGCCCGAATAGCGTTGGCACCGCCGCACTTCGTAGCGAGGCCCGGATTTGAGCGAGCAGCCACAGACACTGCCGACCAGCGCGGGGGCCGTTCCCGCCTACGAGGTGGTCATCGCCCCGGGCCGCGGCGGCCTGGTCGGGGCCCTCAAGGAGTGCTGGCAGTACCGCGAGTTGCTCTACTTCCTGGCCTGGCGCGACGTGAAGGTCCGCTACAAGCAGACCGTGCTGGGCGCGGCCTGGGCAGTGCTCCAGCCGCTGGTGACCATGGTCATCTTCACGGTGGTCTTCAACCGGCTCGGCGGCATCGGGCCGGCCAACTGGAAGTCCTACGCCATCTTCGCCTTCGCCGGCCTCCTGCCCTGGATGCTCTTCCAGAGTTCGCTGGTCCAGTCCTCGGGGAGCATCGTCTCCTCGGCCAACCTGCTCACCAAGGTGTACTTCCCCCGCCTGCTCTCGCCGCTGGCCTCGGTGGTATCGGCCCTGCTGGACTTCTCCATCTCGATGGTGATCCTTGCCGGCATGATGGTCTTCGCCGGGGTCGAGGTGCATTGGAGCATCCTCTGCCTGCCGCTCTTCGTGCTCATGGCCGTGACCGCCGCACTCTCCGTCGGCGTGTGGTTCGCGGCGCTCAACGCCAAGTACCGCGACGTGCGCTATGCCGTGCCCTTCATGGCCCAGGTCCTGATGTTCCTCTCGCCGGTGGCCTATCCCGCCGACAAGATGGTCGAACTCCTCGGGCGCGCCGGGCTGCCCGCCTGGCTCTACCCGCTCAACCCCATGGTCGGGGTGGTCGAGGGCTTCCGCTGGTCGCTGCTCGGCCAGGGCGGCCCGGCCCCGCACTCGGTGGCTCTCTCGGCGGCCGTGATCCTGACGCTGCTCACCGGGGGGCTGCTCTATTTCCGGAGCGTGGAGCGGACCTTCGCGGACGTGGTTTAAGCGGGCCCGCAGAACAAATGAGACCGTTGCCTCGGCAGGGCACAGCGATCAAAGTGCAACGGCAACATGCAACATACAACACGCAACACCCAACACGCAATGAACCAGCGGAAAGGGCCGATTCATTTGGTGATTACCTTTCGGCTGCTCATTACTCACCATTGACTTGCATCCCTGATTTGCTCTGCATGTTGCGTGTTGCCCTTCGACTTTGCTCAGGGCCCCGAGCGGAAGTCTGTCGAGGGGCATGTTGGATGTTGTGTGTTGACGCCATCGTCGGACGCCCAAGGAGAAGGGGTGTGTCATTCATTTTGCGGGCCCGTTTAGCCGGAGATATGGCACTTGGCTGACCGGCCGGCCCCCGCCCACTGCCTCTCCGTCGACGTCGAGGACTACCGCCAGATCCTCTCCCTGCGGCACCGCCGCGACCCTGGACCGCTTTCCCCGGCCCTCGAGCGGGACATGGAGCGGGTCCTGGAGGTGCTCTGCCTGGCCGATGTGAAGGCCACCTTCTTCGTGACCGGCACGGTGGCCGAGGCCCGGCCGGACCTGCTCCGGCGCTGGGCCGCCCTGGGCCACGAGATCGGCTGCCACGGCCACGACCACACGCCGGTCTGGGCGATGGCACCGGAGGCGCTCCGCGCCGAGCTCTCCCGCACCCGGCGAGCCGTGGAGAACGCCTCCGGGCAGCCGGCGGCCGGCTACCGCGCACCCGTTTTCAGCATCCGCTGGGACACGCTCTGGGCGCTGGACGTGGTCGCCGAGTGCGGCTTCGAGTACGACAGCAGCGTCATGCCGGTCAGGAACCGTCGCTACGGCGTCGACGGATTCGATCCCGCGCCGCGGCGCTACCGCCTGCCGTCGGGGCTGAGCCTGGTCGAGATGCCGCTCACCGTCGCGCGGGCCTGGGGGCGCCTTGTTCCGGTGGCCGGCGGCGGCTACTTCCGGCTGTTTTCCTACGGGCGGATCCGCCGGGCGGCCGCCGAGTGCGGGCGGCTCGGGCGCCCGTTCGTGCTCTATTGCCACCCCTACGAGTTCAGTCCCGACCCGGTCGACTGGACCGACCTGGCCGGGGGGCGGCTCGGCCGGCTGCGAGCCCGGCTGGAGTGCTTCAAGACCAACCTGGGGAGGACCAAGGTCCCGGGCATCGTGGCCGGCCTCGCCCGGGAGTTCCGCTTCGGGCCGCTCGGGCCGGTCGCCCGGCAGGTGAGAGACCATGGAACAGAAAGCATTCTGGGAACGCCGCGCTAGGGAGTTCGCCGGCCTCTACGAGGAGCCGACCCTCTTCAACCGGCTCTTCCGGAGGGCGCTCTACCTGCGCGCGCAGATGACCGTCGAGCGGGTCCGGGCCGTGCCCGGCGCCTCCGTCCTGGACGTGGGCTCCGGCCCGGGCCGCAACAGCGTGCTCTTCGTGAAGGAGGCGGGCGCCGCCCGGGTGGTCGGGGTCGACCTGGCCGAGGACATGGTGGCCCTGGCCCGCGACCTGGCCGCGCGCCACGGCACCGCCGACCGCTGCAGCTTCGCCACCGGGGACTTCATGAAGACCGACCCGCCCGGCGCGCCGTTCGACTTCGCCGTCGCCCTGGGGGTGATGGACTACATCGGCGACCCCGCGCCCATGCTCGCGCGGATGCGGGGCCTGGCCCGCCGCGAGGTCATCGCCAGCTTCCCGGGCTTCGCCCCGCTGCGCGTGCTCCAACGGAGGGTCCGCTACGCCCTGGGCGGCTGCCGGGTCTACTGGTTCGGCCGCGCCGAGATCGAGGGCTTCTTCCGGAGCGCCGGCTTCCCGAGCTGGGAGCTCCTGCCCTGCAGCGGCGCCGGATGGCTCGGCGTGGGCCGGACGGGCTGAGCGGTCCGAACCGGGACACGGGCGCCGCCCGGACGGCCGCGACGTTCGTTTCTGTCCGCCGCACTATCGGGAAAGCGCCGCGGCCGTCCCGGCCGGTAGAATCCCGCATCAGGAGGACGATCCATGACCGCCATTGCCCAGAATGACCGCCGGCTGCTCCGCGAGCTGGCCAAACGGGTCGCCGAGGTTGCCGCGCTGCCGGTCCAGGCCGAGCGGCGCGAGCTCTGGCGCCGCCACAACCGTCTGGAGCGCGTGCGCCCCATGCTCCTGGTCTTCCCGGAGGGCTCCTGGCGCGAGCTACTGCCCGACTCGGCGCTGGCCTGCGAGGGCGAGAGCGCCCGGGCCATGGAGCGGGACCTGCGCGTCCGGCTCTACTGCCACGAGCACTTCCGCGACGACACGGTCATCGAGCGCGAGTGGAGCGCCCGGAAGGCCGTGACCGACACCGGCTGGGGCCTGGAGCCCCGCCGCCACGAGAGCGGCTCGACCACCGGCGCCTGGCAGTTCGACCCGGTGATCAAGGAACCCGATGACCTCAAGAAGCTCCGCTACCCGGAGGTCCGCCACGACGCGGCCGAGAGCCAGCGCCGGCTCGCCGAGGCCCGGGAGCTCTTCGGCGACATCCTCAACGTGCGCCTGCGCGGCGTGCGCTACATCGCCTTCAACCTCATGAGGACCTACGTGTACCTGCGCGGCCTCGAGCAGATCATGATGGACATGTACGAGAACCCGGAGATGCTCCACGAGGCCATGGCCTTCCTGACCGAGGGCTACCGCCGGAGGATCGCCCAGTATGCGGAACTCGGGCTGCTCGAGCTCAACAACGACGGTTCCTACCACTCCTCGGGCGGCGTGGGCTACACCGACGAGCTGCCCCGGAGCGGCGGCGACCCGGCCCGGCCGCGCCTGGAGGACCTGTGGGCCTCGGCCGAAAGCCAGGAGATGACCCTGGTCTCGCCGGAGATGCACGAGGAGTTCGTGATGCAGTACGAGCGGCGGCTCTTGGCGCCCTTCGGGCTGAACGGCTACGGCTGCTGCGAGGACCTGACCCTCAAACTCGGGAACGTCCTGCGCATCCCGAACATCCGGCGGATCTCCATCTCGCCCTTCGCCGACGTCGGCAAGTGCGCCCAGCAGCTGGGGGACAGGGCCATCTTCTCCTGGAAGCCGCACCCGGCCCACCTGGTCGGGGACTTCGACGAAGCCAAGATCCGCGGCTACATCCGCGAGGCCCTGGACGCGGCGCGCGGCTGCGTGGTCGAACTGGTCCTCAAGGACACCCACACCTGCGAGAACCGCCCGGAGCGCTTCACGCGCTGGACGGAGATCGCCCGCGCGGAGGTCGAGCGGCGCGGCGGCTGAGCGGCCGGACGAAGGTTCGGCCGCTTTTGGAGTTGCCCCGCCCCGGCGCCCGGCTATATTCTCTCCGCGCAATCAAGGGTGCGGCGGCGCCAGCCGCCGCAGGAATCGCGATGGTCGGGCCGCCATCCGGAAAGTTCCGTCGTCTTTTCGGAGGTGGCCGTTGGACACCGTGACCTCCCCTTCCGCACTGCACTCTGCCGCAGCCGGCACGACCGGCTTCCCGGCCTTCTGGGTCGCGACCGGCGTGTTCGTCGTGGCCTACGCGGTGATCATCTCGGACAAGATCCACAAGACCATCGTGGCCCTGGCCGGGGCCGGGCTGATGCTCGGCCTGAAGA
>JAKLDR010000270.1 GCA_022703445.1 Planctomycetota bacterium
GGCCTCGCCCAACTCCGCCGTGTCGAGGCCAACCTCGCCCACCGCCGCGAGATGGGCAAGCTGTATGGCCGCCTGCTCCGCGAGGCCGGCTGGTCGCTGCCCGCCGTCCCGGACCACATGGACCCCGCGCTGGTCCGCTACCCGGTCCGGGTGGCCGACAAACCGAAAGCCGTCGCCGCCGCTCCCGGCCGGCGCGTCGAACTCGGCACGTGGTTCGAGTGCCCGCTGCACCCCATCGAGACGCCGATGCACCTCTACGACTACCAAGAGGGCATGTGCCCCATCGCCGAGCAGGCCTGCCGCGAGGTGGTCAACCTCCCCACGCACCCCCGAGCCGGCGAATCCACCGCGAGAAGAAGCGTGGACTTCGTCCGCGAGATCGGCCCGGCGCGATGAATCGCGGATTGCTTGCCACGGCGAAGCCTCTGGCGAAGCCGGGCGGATCTCGGAATGCTGAACGGCGCAAGCCTCCACGATGCTGCCTTCGCCTGAGCGCCGGCTTGCCGTTCGGCGCAGTGGGCATGGACGGCGTCTACGGCAGCGGGTAGTTCCGGCATACCTGCCTGCCGCTCGCTACTCGCCCCACGGTCCGTGGGCGAGTACGTCAAGCGGGAGTTCCCAATCAACCGGCATTCTCCGCCGCTGTCTTGCCTCCTTGCGACCCCATTCTCGCCTGCGTCGTCCGTTCCACACATACGGCTTCTGCCTTCTCTGCGGGCTTCGTCCCCAGGGGAAGGAAGACAGTAGGTCAGGCACGTCCGCGTGCCCGACAGCCGCCTGGCCGGTGGCGTGATTGTCGGGCAAGTATGCCCGACCTATTCATGAAAGGCTGCCTGGCGTCAAGACCCGGTCGAGCCTGTTTCTTCTTCTTCTCGCTCTTTCTTGTCCCCGGCGCTCTGCGAAGCGCGCGGGGACTCTCCCGCCGGAGTCTGTTTCTCCGGTCGCCGCTGTTGTCTCTGCTTCTTCTCGTTCGTGCACCGGCGGAGGCCTCGCTGGGCTCACCTATTCATTGGTCCACAACTGCCTGCCGCGGGTTGGCTCCCCGGCGGCGGCTACACGATCTCGTCCGGTGCGGGCGGTCCATTTACCGAGAGGCCTGCGGTCCTATTGGACGGCGGCCATAGGTCGGGAGGACTGGCCCATTCCCGAACGAGAGCTGCCGAAGAACTCTCGCGCCGACTCGCGCCGAGGTTCCGCCGCCAGCCGGCCCGCCGGCTTCCGCGATCCTGGCCGCGCCGGCGGCGTGTCGCTATAGTCCACGTTCTTCTTCCACACCACGTACACCACCTTCACCAGTTCCCGCGCCACCTTGACGTATCCCGTGTTGCGGTTCTTCCGTCCCTCCTCCGTGGCGTCGTCGAACATCCTCCGCCACTTGCCCCCGCGCTTCACCGCCCCGTGGGCCGCCTCCAGGAACGCCCACTTCAGCGTTCGGTTCCCTCGATGTCCCAGGTGACGTCCCAACGGCGCCCGGCCCGGGTCCTCCTCTCCCGTATCGTCCGACATCGGCGCCAAGAGACTGTAGGACGCCAGCGACCGATGGCTCCGGAACCGATCGAGCCTTCCGATCTCCGCCTGGATCGTGTGCGCCAAGATCAGACCGATCCCCGGGATCCCATCCAGCCGCTTCGTCTGTTCCGTGGCCTCCAACTCCGCATGCAGCCGACGGGAGACCTGAGCCAGTTGCTTCCGCACCTGGTCCAGCAGTTCCAGCAGGCCGCCTAACGCCGTCCGGGCCCCCGGAAGGACCTGCCCCTGGCTCCAGCGCCCTTCTCGGCTCAATTCCTCCAGGAACCGATATCCCTGGACCCCGAAGAGGTCCGCGAACTCGTGCAGGACCCCGTACCGATGCAACACCGCGCTGATCCGGTTCTTCGTTCCCGTCTGAATGGCCACCAGCGCGGAGCGATACCGCATCGTCTCACGCTGATCCCGCACCTCCGGGGGCGCCAACCAGACCTTCCACCAATCGTCCTTCTCGAAGGGCAGCAGCGACAGCAGGTCCGCGTCCTTCCGGTTGGTCTTGGCCGCCCCGTGCATCTTCCGAAAGTGCTCGACCTTGAGGCAATTCGACAGGACCGGGCGCAGTCCCATCTCGGTCATCAGGTCCGCCAGCCAGCCCCATCCGAAGGACGCCTCCAGCACCAGAGGAACCTCCCGCGGCCATTCCGAAAGCCTCTGCCGCAGGCGGGACCGATCCCCGTGCTCCAGCTTCTCTCGACGCACCACCCTGGCCTCCGCGTCTCGCATCGTCACCGTGCTGAACTTGGCGTGGACATCCAATCCGACGGCTGCTACCTTCTCGTATACACCCTTCATGGCTGTCTCCTTCCCGTCTTCCGGGTCTTGAACCAACCTCAGAAGATAGGCTTCAGGAGGCAGCCTTTCATGAGATTACCAGCTACTGGCCCGCCCGGTTCACCAGTTGGATCACCGGGCCGTAGAGGGCCAGGACGAGCAGGACTATCCCGACGGCGGCGATGGCGAGCGTCAGGACGGCCGAGATGAACCGGGCGGTGTTGTCGCGGAGGAAGTAGCTCTTGCCGACGACGACGGCGCTGGCCAGGACGGCCAGGGCCACCGCCGCCCACAGGGGCAGGTCGCTCAGCCACTGGATCGGCAGGGGGGGCGTCAGGCCGGCTTGGGCGTAGAGCGCGGCGATCGGCCGGGACG
This sequence comes from Planctomycetota bacterium, assembly GCA_022703445.1. Classification (GTDB taxonomy): domain Bacteria; phylum Planctomycetota; class SZUA-567; order JAKLDR01; family JAKLDR01; genus JAKLDR01. The sequence goes on from JAKLDR010000270.1 coordinate 2,674, forward strand.
CGAAGGCCCATGCGAAGAACAAGGCCGCCGCGGTGATGTCGATCCGCCGGAACGCCTTGTCGGCGATGGTGGGGAACATCGGTAACTCCCGGATCATTCTACGCCGGCCGGCCGGGCGAGTCGAGCGCGCACGAGAATGGAGGAAGGAGAACGCGATGGGAATGGGGACTGTACCCGTCGCCGTTCAGACGGGGACTGTACCCATTCGCGGGCCCCGGCGAGACGAGGGCGGAAGGGCGGGGACAGTCCCCCGACAAACACCGTCGGGGTACAGTCCCCGTAGCCGAAGGAACGGGCAGCGAGGGGCCGGGAGCGGAGGATCCGAACCATCGGCCTGGCCGGAAGCCTGGAATGCGAGGGCAATCCCGATGTACATCGAGACTCGCGACGCAGGGGCGGCCTTCGGCTCGGAGGCTCAGGCTCGAAGAGACGCCCTCGCCGCGCGCAAAGCCGAAGGTGCGATTGCCCGGCCCCGGCCCCGGAATCCGCTGGCCTGAACGCGGAAGTCTGGTAGAATCGGGGCATCGCTCGCGGGAATCCCCGGCGAGTCGC
>JAKLDR010000271.1 GCA_022703445.1 Planctomycetota bacterium
CCTGGTCTCCGTCCGCTCGGCCACGCCGGATTCGTTCAGGATCTCGAAGACGGTCTTGCCAATCGTGGCCCGGACCTGGATGGCCTCCCCGGCGCGGACATAGAGGACGTTGCGCGAGGCGTGCTTCACGCGCTCGTGCTCCAGCCACTCCAGTCCGCGCCGAAGGAGGTCCATGGCCCGTGCCCTACTGGCTCAGCCGGCCGCGAACGCCCGTGTCCGCGTCGGAGGCCGCCCGGATCGACTTGCCGAGGTACTTGTTGGCGCCGGCCTCGGAGTCGGTCTTGGCCTGCTTGTCGGCCTCGTCCCAATAGAGCTTCGAGCCCGCGGGGATGGCGCTGCCCCCGCCGGTTGCCTTGGGCCAGTCGTATGCTCCGGTCAAGGCCAGCGCCCCAAGCTCCCCAGCCTTGCAGGCGCGCTTGACCACGCCCACCAGCTCCCCGATCACGACCACGTCCCCGGCCGCCACGTCGGCCACCGGAACGAAGTCCACCGCGTTGCCTTCCTGCACGTATTCGGCGATCATGTTTCAGCCCCTCCGTTTCCTCTTGACCAATGTCGCTTGCCGCGTATCCTCACAGGCGCCTGGCGGTTGGGGCCGGTTTTCGCTCACCGGCGCGAACCACTCCTTCCGCCGGGCCTTCTCTTATGCTCAGGCCTCGCCCTTCACCTTGACCGCGCCCCGCGGGTCCTGCTCCTTGACGCCCACGTCGATGTAGGCCCGGAAGCCCATGCCCAGGGCGTTGGCCGGCGCCTCGATCCGCTCGATGTTGGGGGTCTGCTTGCCGTTCAAGAAGACCAGCTCGAAGGCCGGCAGGACGTCGGGGTTGGCGAAGAGATACCAGGCCTTGGCGCTCGCCCCCGAGTAGTAGCTGTCCGACATGTGCGGCGCCGACAACACCGTGTACTTGTTCCGGTGGGGGTTGTCGGTCGGCACCTTGGTGACGCTCCCGCCGCCGGCGACCATGATCTGCGCCGCGCCCATCAAGAGCTCGGCGTCGGTCTCGACCTCGACCGGCACCAGGAGGGTTTCCGGCCGCACGTTGATCGGCTTCTGGTCCCGCGGCTTCGAGCCCGGACCCGCCTTCTGCTTGCGGAAGAGGGTCTTGGCCTTGGTCAGGCTGTCCGGCCCGAAGACGGTGTCCGCGCCCTCGAGCAGGTTCCCGCGAGCCAGGCTGAAGAACCCGCCCGGGTTGGTGAGCAGCAGCGTGAAGAAGAGCTCGTCGATGACCTCGGCCCCGGACCGCCCCATCTGGTTCGGGATCTCCATGAAGGCGCCCAGGTCGTCGTTGATGATGTCCTGGCGGGTGAACATCAGCATCTGGCCGTAGGTCTCGGCGCGGTTGGTGAACCGGTCCTCCGAGAGCTTGCCGTGCTTCAGCTCGCCGTCGGCCGCGACCCGCTCGAACCCGCCGGTGCCGAGCAGGCGGTAGCGGCTGACCTCCTTGAAGTCGCTCACCGAGCCGATCTTGCAGATGTCGAGCGCGGCGATGGGCGCGGCCTCGTAGGCGGCCAAGAGCACCCGGTTCATCACGGACTCCAGGATGCCCGGGAGGCTGATGGTCGAGAACCCCGCCCGGATGGTCTCGCTGCCGTCGCCGAAGACCCGCGGCACGTCGTGCCCCTCGAGCCTGGCGCACTCGGCCACCAGCTCCCGCAGGCCGATGTGCCGGTAGGCGTAGGCGGCCTCCATGACCCGCTCGCTGTACTGCTTGACGAGCCCGTCCGCCTTGAGCCCCGCCGACAGGCAGGCCGCCGCCTCCAGCGTCTTCTGGCTCGCCGGCGCCCGGCCGTTGACCATCACCGGCCCCTTCGGCCGGCTGGCGCGCAGGACCTCCAGCTCGGTCTTGACCGTGTCCCAGCCCTCGGCGATGGCCTTGGCCGCCAGCGCCCGGTGCTCGTCCCCGCAGATCTTCTGGACCGCCTCGATCCGCTGAATGTCGGCCACGTACTGCGAGCGCAGATTGCCCAGCGCCTCCGCGGCATCCGGCATCGGCTGGCCCGCGGCCTGGACGCCAGCCGCGGCATCCTTGCCGTCACCGTCCTTGCTGGGCTCCGGCTCGGCGACCGCTACGGCCGTGCCGGCCTTCTCCTTCTCGAACATCGCCTTGAGGCTGCCCGTCTGCGCCTCGGAAAGGTCCGCCAGCTTGAAACCCTGACCCTGGAGCCACTGCTCGAAGTCCATGTCATGCACCTCCGTATCCGAAACCGAAGCTCTCCGTGCGGCGGCGACGCTCGCCGACGCATCCTCGTCCGCACCCAGTGCCACGAAGCTCACTTCGCCCAGCATCGACTTGCGCACCACGTAGACCGGCCCGGGAAAGTTCCGGCCGTTGGCCACGGCCTGCCGACCCTCCGGGATGAAGACCACCTTCTGCGCCTTGGCGCCAATCGACGCCTGCCAGGGGAAGCCGTTCTCGCTCGAGGAGATGATCTCGTTCGCCGTCGCGCCCGTGCCCGAGATGACGCCGGCGACCTGCAACTCGCTCTCGGTCAAGGAGACGTTGTCGGTGTGCCCGACGATCTGGCCGACGTCGTGGTCTTTGAGGATCGGCCGGCTCCGGGCGGCCACGCGCATCCCGGCCAGGTCCACCACCACCGGGTGCGGCCAGCCACCCAGCTCCATCGCCCCGCCGGTGTAGGCGACCATGTTGAACCGGCGCAGCTTCTTCACCGGCGCGCCCTCGCCCTCGGCCGCCCGGGCCGACACGTCCTGCCAGCCGGTCACCGCCGCACAGATCGAAAGCTGCTTCTCCATTACCCGCGTTCTCCTCTCAGGCAGCGGCGTCGGCCGCTTCCTCGTCGCCGGTGTCCACCGGCACCGGCTGCGCCGGTGGTTGCGCCTGGGCCAGGGCGAGCCCCAGCTTGTTCATCAGCGCGACCTCCTTGGCCCGCTGCCGCAGCTGCGTCTCCCAGTCCTGCCCGCGCTTGGCGTACTCGTCCGCCAACGTGGTCGTGTTGTTCCGCAGCCGGGTTTCCTGGGCGCTCGCCTCCTTCGCCGGGTCCACATGCTCCTGGCCGTCCCAGAACCACTGGTGGTTCCAGTCCGTGCTCAAGAGTCGCGCTGCCTGCGGAAAGAGACCATCGACCAATACCGCCTCCCGCACCCCGCCCTGGAAGATGCGATCCGGGGCGACCTCCTCTGGAGGGGCCTG
>JAKLDR010000272.1 GCA_022703445.1 Planctomycetota bacterium
TTCTGCAGGAAGTCCAGCAGCCTTATGGCTTCGTCCTTGTCGCCGGCAATCATAGCCGGGGCGATCAGGGCATAGGCGCAAAGCGCCGCATCGCCATCGTTCCGGGCGATTCCACTACGTAGGTCGGCCAGGGTCTTGGCCTTGAGCAGCGGAGCCTCCAGGGCCGGGACCCGGACATCACCGTCCTTGCATGGGTAGGTGAGATGCTGATAGTGCTCCGGGGCCAGGAGCGAAGCCTTGACGTGGTTGAGAAGGTCGGCTGTATTGCCGGCCTCCTCGGCCCGCGCGACATAGGGCTCGGCCATCTGCTTCCTGTGCCAGATGTTCAGGTAGGGATTGGCCCGCGTGGCGGCCAGGAGCTTGCCGAACCGGGTGTCGCTGAACGGCAGGTCGCCGAGGCCTGGCCAGGTGTATTTCGGATACGGGTAGTTGGCCAGGTAGAAGTCGATGCTTTCGCCATGGGCCTTGGGGTCGGGAAGCTGCTCGCCATTCGCGTTGCGGGCCGCCAGCGACACGTAGAACTTGGCCAGCCGGTTGAGGTAGGGAATGGGAGCCTCCCTCGGAGCTTTGGCCTTTCCGTATTCCTGGTTCACCATGTTCAGGTAGAGCTCCACATGTTCCTTGAGCCATGCGGCGGCGCCCTGCCTGTTCTCGGGCCTGGCCTCGATCCACATCGCTATCTCGGCCACGGCCCGGGAAGGATAGAGGCCCAGGCTCTGGGCCATCTCCGGCTCGAAGCCGATCCCCAAGTCCTTGAGGATGGCCGGGAACCGTTCGTACTGCGGGTCGTAGTAGAACCCCGTCCGCCTGGTCTTGACCAAATCCTGGATTTGCACCTGGAAGATCCGCCCCCGGCGGGACACAAGCAGGTCGAGCGAGGTCTTCGCCGGCCCACGGCTGAGCGCCAAGTTGTACTCGCCCATGCCGTAGACGCGCAGGCCATCGGCCGCGACTATCAGGTCGCCGCCCCTTATGCCGTGCCTGGCGGCCGGCAAATTCCCCTCCACGCGATCGACGACCAGCCCATGGAACTTCCCCGCCTCCAAAGCCGCAGGGGCAAGCGACTCGCCCGTGAGCAGTTCAGCCACCTGGAACGACTGCCCCCCGGCAGGGGGTACGGCTGGCGCAGGGCCGGATGCTTTCGGCTCCAACGCCAGGACATCGCCAGACTCCGCAATCACCAGGGTGCGGTCACCAACCGCCTGGATCTCCCTGATCCGCTGCAGGTCGCCACCCTCGGGAATCTGGTCGAGACGCTCAGGGTCCTTCCCCCCGCTTTCGTAGATGGAGACCCCCTTGCCACCAGTAATGGCCCTCTCGCCCAGAAGAATGCTGGGCCACAGCCTGTCCCCGATGCGCGGGGCGCCGAGAAGCGGCTCGGCTGCACAGTCGGCCGAGGGCGCCCACCCCTTGGGGCCGACCAGTAGAACCTTCTTCATGGAGTCCGGATCGACGGTAACGAGCCCATTCTGCGCGGCGCTGGACCAGACCAGAAGCTTGCCATCGCTCCAGCGCATGTCCCGAACACCGAAGGCGGTGGCCCAGACCCGCTCGGCCTTCCCGGTGTCGAGCGAATACTTCCACAGGCCGCGGCGGTCCTCGGCGTTCGTCCAAAGACCCAACCACAGGCACTTCCGCTTGTCGTCGGCCAGCAAGGAGGTGACATCGTAGGGCGCCCCGCCGTCCAGGCCATTGCGCACCTGCTGAGACCGGGCCGAGGCCAGAAGCTGGAAGGTCTTCTTCTGCGGGTCGAACTCGGCAAGCGCACCGGTGGACACCCCTTGCCCCGCCGCAGGATTGCCGAAACCGAGATAGAGCTTCCCGTCCATGCAGGCTGCGGACACGACCCCCTTGGCCGGCAATCCCGCTTGCTCGGAGATCACCGTGGCGCGGCCGTTGGCCACAACCAACAACCCGCCCTCCGCTGTGCCCACGTAGACCGCGCTCTTGTCGGCAGCCACGCAGGTTACGGGGGCCTTTCTTCCGGAATTGCCTGCCGCCCGGCTCTGCATGCTGCAGCCAACCGTCGCATTGCCCAAAGCCACCGGAGCACCGCCATCCATGGGCACGGCGGATACATGCACGTAGACCTCTTCCGCCGGGTCCCCGGTATGCACAAGGATCAGCCGGTTCCCATCGGCCAGCGCAGCCACCAGGCGCGTACAGTTCGCAGGCATCGCGCCCACGTTGACACGTGTCAGCTTGAGCGCCCCCGCCGATGCCGGACCTGCCGAACCGGCAAGCGATGCGGCGTAGTCCCGCCTCCTCTTCTCCAGCTCCTCGGCCCACTTCGGAATGTACCTGGCCGGAGCGCCCCTGAACTCCTTCTGTATGACCGGATCCTTGATGCAGCCGTTGAGAACCGCCAGCATCCGCTCGACCACCTGGTCCGCCTCGCGGATCTTGCCGCACCTCTCCGTGTAGGTCAGCCACTTGTCGATCACGTCCCGCCACGCCGAGAGCCGGCTGGGGTCGTTGTCGCGTATGGAAGCCTCCACCAGCGGCCGGCAGCACTTGTCGAGAGGGGCCGGGCCCAGCACCCGCAAGAGCTGCTCCGCAAATACGGCGTCCAGCGCATCGCGGTGGCCTTCGCGCACCTTTACGACAAGCTCCCGGTTGTCCGGTGGCTTGTCCTGCATGATGATCCTCAGCGCCGCTCCCGCCGCCTCGGTGTCCAGATAACAGGTGTAGCGATACTTGGCCTGGTTGGCCATGAGCTGCAGATAGGGGGACTTCTGGGCGGCCATCCAGTCGAGGGCCTCCTCGACTATGCGCTGCTCCTCGGGGCTGTTGAATTGATGCTTGCCGGGCTGCAGACTCTGGATCTGCGTGGTCAGATAGGCTTGGCCCGGACGGCCCCAGGGGTCGATCTTGCCGGGCGGGTTCCCGATCTTCGCGACATTCTGGCGAAGGACCTCAACCCAGCCCTTGGCATCGCAGTTCCAGACGCAGACGGCCGATAGATCGGCGAGCCGACGCCACCACTCGCCCTCGGACTCCGCCGTCCAGTTCTTTTCGATGAAGCCAAGCCGCCGGCCATAGGTGGCCGCAGCGATTCCGGCCATCTCCCGGCGGATTTCCAGCGTATCCTTCTCTTCGGGAGAGATCGGCATCGATTGTACCGTCATGACCTG
>JAKLDR010000273.1 GCA_022703445.1 Planctomycetota bacterium
GGGGGGCGGGGGGGGGGGGGTACAGGAAAAAAAAAAAATTTGGCAAGCCAAAAAAATGGCGGGGGGGGGGGGAAGGGAAGGCGCGGGGGGGGGGCGGGGGGGGGGGGGGGGGGGGGGGGGGGCGGGGGGGGAGGAGGCAACGAATCGGTCGTAGGTCGTAGGTCGTGGGTCGTGGATCGTGGGGCGGGCAGGTGACGCGGGGACGGCGGGAGGGCGGCGGCGGTGGCGCCGCGCCTCACTTCCTCTGGGCGGCGTAGTAGCGTTCGATGCGCTGCGCGATGTCGCGGTAGCCGACATCCATGGCGTACAGCTCCTTCATGCGGGCCAGCGCCTGCGCCATGTCGCCCTTCGCCTCGTGCGCGAGGGCGGCGTCGTAAAGCCCGTCCTTGACATCCTTCGGGCTGAGGCGCTCGCGCTGTTCGAGAGCATGGTCGAACTGCTCGATCGCCATGTCCAGCAACCCCTTGGCCACCAGGCACTTGCCCATGTAAAGCTGGGCCCGGGCCTGGACGCTGACGTGCCGCTGCGCCAGCTGCAGCTGCCCCACCGCGTCATCCATCCGGCCGTTCTCCCAGTACATCAGGCCCAGCTCGAAACGGTAGCGCGGCTCGTTGGGGTAGTTCTCGACGCGCGCCTCGTAGCGCTGCAGCAGCTCGGTCCGCCGCTCGGCTTCGAGCTGCGTGATGGCCGGCTGGATCTGGGCGGCGTCGTCGGGGCGCTCGTCGAGCTGCTCGCGCAGGTCGGCGATCTGCTTGTCGTAGCGCTCGCGCAGGATGTCGGTGATGAGGCTGTCAATGGCGGGGTCGCGGGTGCCGGTCAGCTCAGGGATCTTGCTGAACGCGGCGATGGCGGCGTCGAAGTCCTCGGCCTGCCGGTAGAGCTCGCCGAGCTGGCGGTACTTGCTGGCCGTCGGCTGTTCGGCGATGTCCTTCAGCGTCGCCGCGATCAGGCTCTGGCGGGTGTCGTCGTCGCGGGCGGCAACGCGCTGTTTCTGTTCGAGCGTCTGCGCCTGCTCCTTGTCCTTGATGACGTCCCGGTAGGAGCCGGCCTCCTGCCAGCGCGCCTCCTGCATCGCGGCCAGCGCCGTGGCGTGCTTGAGCTCGTTCTGAACCTGCAGGTCGCCGGGTGCGATGGCCATGACTTTCTGCAGGATCTGCATCGCCTTCTTCGGCTCTTCCGCTTTCTTATACAGCTCGGCCAGTTCGAGCAGCACCGCCTTGTTCTTCGGGTGGAAGCGCGCGGCGACTTCGAGGGTGTTGACCGCGATGTCCGTCAGCTCCGCGCTCCCCGCCACCCGCGCCAGGAACCTCAGCGTCGCGAGGACAGTCGGGTCAACCTCCATCGCCCCCTCGGCGACGTCGAAGGCCTTGGCCATGTCCCCCTTCTTCAGCAGCATCGGCCCCTTGACCAGCACCGCCCACGCCGTCTTCACCATGGCCCCCAACTGCCGCATCAGCTTGGGGGTGAAGGCGATCCGTTCAAGCTGCGCCTGGCGCAGCATGAGGCGGGCTTCGTTCAGGCCGGGCTCGGCCAGCAGCAGACCGCGCAGGATCTGCGAGGCGTACCCGTAGTTCTTCTGGTTGACGGCGGCCTCCGCCTTGGCCAGCATCTTCTTGACCGATGGCGAGACCTCGGAGGCGCGCTTGACTGTCACGGCCATGAACCGCCGTCCTTTCCGCGGCCCGGTTGGAGAGGCTGACCGGCCCGCACCAAAGCAACCATAATCTAGGTGCCGCCAGGCGGTTTGCAACCGCGCCCCGGCGGACGGGCGGCGGCGGGCGCAGTTCCCTGTCCGGCGAGCATTTCGCGGGCGTGGGCACGGGCGGTGGCGGAATCTCCGCTGTCGCCCATCATGCGGGCGATCTCGCCGACGCGGCCCTCGGGGTCGAGCTCGGCCATGGTAGTGCGGGTGCGTCCCCGCACGATCTGTTTGCCGACCTGGAAGTGGGCGGTGCCGGCGGCGGCGATCTGGGGCAGGTGGGTGATGCACATCACCTGGTGCCGGGCGGCCACGGCGGCCAGCTCGGCGGCCACCGTCGCCGCCACCCGCCCGCCGATGTTGGCGTCCACTTCGTCAAACACCAGCACCGGCACCGGGTCGGCCGCGGTCAGCACGGTCTTCACCGCCAGCATCACCCGCGCAATCTCGCCGCTGCTGGCGATCTTCCGGAGGGGCAGCACCGCTTCGCCCGGATTGGGGGCAAAGCAGAACTCCACCCCGTCGGCGCCGTGCGGCCCGAGCGGCGCGGCCGCCAGCTGCGCCTCGAAGCGGCCGCGGGCGAACCCCAGGCGGCCGAGCTTGGCGGCGATGGCGGCGGCCAGCCGGGGGGCGGCCTTGGCGCGCCCGGCCGAGAGCCGTTCGGCGACGGCGCGCAGCTCGGCGTCGGCCGCGGCGACCGCGGCTTCGGCGGCGGCGACCACCTCGTGCCGGTTCTCCATGTCATCCAGGCGGCCGCGCAGGGCCGCGGCGCGTTCGAGGATGCCGGCGACATCGGCGCCGTACCGGCGGCGGAGGCCGTGGATCAGGGCCAGCCGTTCCTCGATGCGCGCCAGCTCGCCCTCGTCGCTGTCGAGGCCCGCCGCGAACTGTTCGAGGTCGCCGGCCAGCTCACGCAACGACTCGATGGCGCCCTCGAGGCCGGCCAGCAGCCGGGCCCCGGGGTCGGGGATCAGGCCGGCGAGCTCCTCGAGCTGCCTGACCAGCGGCCCAAGGCGGTCGCAGACCGCGTCGTCGCCCTCAGTGAGGCTGCTGCGGCACTGGCTGGCGAGCTCGAGCAGCCGGCGGGCGTTGGCGGCCACGCGGTGCCGGGCGGTCAGCTCGCCCTCCTCGTCCGGGCGCAGGCCGGCGCGTTCGATCTCGGCCAGCTGGTGGCGGAGGATCTCGGCGTCGGCGGGGGAGACCTGGTCCTGGCGGAGGGCGTCGAGGCGGTGCCGGGCGGCGGCCGCCGCCGCGTGGGCGGCCTGGCACTGGCGTCGCAGGCCGTCGTGTCCGCCGAAGGTGTCGAGCAGGTCGAGCTGGCAACGCGGGCTGAGCAGCGACTGGTGGTCGTTGGGCCCGTGGATGTCCAGCAGCAGCTCGCCGAGCGTGCGCATGAGCCGCAGGGTGACCGGCGAGCAGTTTGCGAAAA
>JAKLDR010000274.1 GCA_022703445.1 Planctomycetota bacterium
ACTCCCCGAAGTGGCCTCGGTGGTCGGCAAGATCGGCCGGGCCGAGACCGCCCTGGACCCCGCGCCGGTCTCTATGATCGAGACGGTCGTGACCTACAAGCCGGAGTGGGGCGAACCCGACCCGGAGACCGGCCGGCGCATCCGCAACTGGCGGGAGCACATCCGCAATTCGGACGACATCTGGAAGGAGGTCGAGCGGGCCGCGGCGATCGTGGGGAGCACCGGCGCGCCCAAGCTCCACCCCATCGAGGCTCGGCTGGTGATGCTCCAGTCCGGATTCCGCTCGCCGCTGGGCGTCAAGGTCTACGGCCGCAGCCCCGAGGACCTGGAGGCCGCCGGCCGGAGGGTCGCCGAGCTGCTCAAGCTGGCCCCCGGCGTCGACCCGGCCAAGATCCAGCCCGACCGGGTGGTGGCCAAGCCGTATCTCGAGATCGAGCTCGACCGCGAGCGGCTCGCGCGGTACGGCGTCTCGATCCGCGACGCCCAGGACGTGGTCGAGGCGGCGGTCGGGGGCATGCCCGTGGCCCAGACCGTGGAGGGGCGCGAGCGCTACGCAGTCCGGGTGCGCTACGCCCGGGAGTTGCGCGACTCGGTCGAGGCCATCGGCCGCGTGCTGGTCCCGGCGGGCGCCGGGAGCGGCGGAGGCATGGGCGGTGCGGCGCCGGGCGGCGCCCGGGCCCAGGTGCCGCTCGGCGAACTGGCCAGCATCACCATGAGCGCCGGGCCCCAGGAGATCAAGAGCGAGGGCGCCGAACTGGTCGCCTACGTCATATTCGATCGGCTGCCCGACTGGGCCGAGGTGGATGTTGCCGAGAGCGTCGAGCGCCTCCTGCGGGAGAAGGCGCAGGCCCCAGGGGGGCTGGGGCTTCCCTCCGGCGTCCACTGGGTGGTGGCCGGCACCTACGAGAACCAGCAGCACTTCATGAAGACCTTCGTGCCGGTGCTGCTCCTCAGCCTGGCCAGCATCTTCCTGATCCTCTACCTGCAGTTCCGCTCCTCGGCCGTGACCCTGCTGGTGGTCTGGCAGATAGGGGTGGTCGCCGCCGGCGGCTTCATCGGCATGTGGCTGGCCGCCCAGCCCTGGTTCCTGGACTTCTCCGTCCTGGGCCGCAACCTGCGCGAGGTCTTCCACCTCGAGGCCTACAACCTGAGCGTGGCCGTCTGGGTGGGATTCATTGCGCTCTTCGGGATCGTCACCGACGACGCGGTGGTGATCATCACCTACCTGAACCAGCTCTTCGCCGGCCGCGCCCCGGGCTCCATCGCCGGGATCCGCGCGCTGGTGGTCGAGGGCGGGCGCAAGCGGGTGCGGCCGTGCCTGATGACCACCGCGGCTACCGCCCTGGCGCTCCTGCCGGTGCTGACCTCCTCGGGCCGCGGCGCGGACGTGATGATTCCCATGGCCCTGCCCATCGTGGGCGGGGTGACCTTCGAACTGGTGACGCTCTTCATCACCCCCGTGCTCTACTCGGCGCTGAAGGAGTTCCAGCGGCGCACCGGATGGAGTGATGGGCGGGTGGGCTTGGTCATGTTCCTGACCGGCGTGCTGCCCACGCTCGCGTGGATGCTGATCTACAATGCCCGGAAAGACCAGAGGGCGGAAGACTGAGGATCGACGGCTTGGGGCGCAGGGCTTGGGATTGAAGAGGGGCTTCGGTCTATTTCCCCGCCGCCTTGGCGTATACCTCCACCAGCCGCTCGGCGTGTTTGCGCCAGCTGTAGGTGGTGCCGCGCGCGGCGGCGGCGGCTCCCTTGGCCTTCCGGCCGCCCAGTCGGATCTCCTCGGCGATGGCGTAGGCCAGGGCGCCGGGGTTGTCCGGGGGAACCAGGCGCCCGACGGTGTCGTCGACGTACTCGGTGAGCCCGCCCACCGCGCTGGCCACCACCGGCAGCCCGCAGGCCATGGCCTCCAGCGCCGCCAGACCGAACGGCTCCTCGCGGCTGGGGACCACGGCGACGTCCGCCGCGGCGTAAAGCCGGACCAGCTTCGTCTGGTCGACGAAGCCGATGAAGTGCACGCCGCGCAGGCGAAGCGCGCGGACCATGCTCTCCAGCGCCCGGCGCTCGGCGCCCTCGCCGACGATCAGGGTGGTGGCGGTGGGCAGCTGCATCTCGTAGATGCTGGCCGCGTCGATGAGCACGTCCGAGCCCTTGAAACAGGCCAGCTTCCCCGCGTAGATGATCACCGGGCCCAGCGGCGTCGGCAGCTTCAGCTCCCTGAAGATCTCGTCGCGGGAGACGTCCAGCGGCCGGAAGCGCTTGCCATCGACGCCATTGGGCAGGGACTCCAGGCGGTCGGAGGACGTGCCGAAGGTCTGGACCACCTCGCGGGCGGTGGCCTGGGAGACGGCGATGATCTGCCTGGCCCCCTCGGCCCCCTCGTGGGCGAACGGCCGGTAGCGCGGGTCGGCCCGATAGCCGAGCAGGTCAGTCCCGTGGCTGGTGACCACGTAGGGCCGGCCGGCCCGGCGGGCCACCGCCGCCGTCACCCAGAGGTGCTGGGCGTGGATCACGTCGGCCTTGAACCCCTCGGCCGCCCGGCGGGCCCGGGCCTCGAGGACCGCGACATATTCGGCTATTTCCGATTCGGTCAGCGCGTAGAAAGTGCGGCTGCTGCGCGGATGCGTGGTGAAGCATGGGAACGGGAAGGACAGGCTGGTCTTCCCGGCGCCTTCCGGACGTCCCGGGCCGGGGCAGGTGATGGTTTCGACCGGGAACGGGTACTCGTCGGGCTCCGGCGCGATGGTGTCCGGGCACAGCACCATGGACTGGTGGCCGAGCTCTATGAGCTCCCTGGCGACGTTGGCTACGTATACACCGCTCCCCGACCCGGTCATCGGGAAATGGTTTATCAGGAGAACACGCATAGCCATTCTGCCCCCGGAGCCCGATGAAAGAATAACCCGGCCCGGCATGGTCGTCAAGCTCGCTCTTGAAAAAGGTCCCCGGGCCGCTACCATCGGCCGGCCTGGAAACGACCGTCTTCTGAGGGAGAAACTCCGATGGCCAACGAGAAACTAGATCAGCTCTGCATCAACACCATCCGCATGCTCGCGGTGGACGCCGTGGAGAAGGCGAAGTCCGGCCACCCCGGCATGCCCATGGGCATGGCCCCGGCGG